>NZ_AP027142.1:2340000-2640000 GCF_027925385.1 Methylocystis iwaonis | reverse complement strand
GAAGGCGCGGCTAATTGCCGCGTCCTTCGCGAAGGCGATCCTGAGCGCTCTCGGCAGCTCCAGTTGCACGCCGGCGCCGAGGCGCCCCTTGTTGCAAATATTCGCCGGATCGCGACCCGCGAGCGGATGCCCCTCTCCGACCGCTTTGGCTTGGAATCCGCTGATTGTCAGCGCGGCGCAGATGGCGTCGCGCAATTCCTCGTGCAAACCGCCGACCCAGACCGTCTCGGGGTCCGCGCCGTTCTTGCGCCCATGCACGCCGATCACGATCTCCGAGCGCGCCGCCAGCAGCAGGGCTTGCGGCTCGTCGAAGCGCGTCGAGGTGATGTGCAGCCCGTCGCCTTTGGCGCGCAGCGTCAGGCTCTCGAAACAGTAGAGCGAATGCGTCCTCCCGGCGATGGCCGTTGCAAGCTCCGACGTGCCGGGCTCGATGAAGCCGCCATGCGGCGCGAGGATGGCGATGGGGGAACGCCGCGCCGTGAGCCGGATGCGGTAGTGCATGTCCTTGATCTCGCGCGCGGCGAGCGCCGTGAAGCTGTGATATTGGTCGGCCATCAAAAGAAATTAGCGTCGCGAGAAGAGGTTTGTCATGACTGTAAGGCCCTCGCCCGAAAAGCTTCTCGCCCTCGGCATGTCTTTCTGGAACGCCAAAGCGCTGCTTTCGGCTGTCGAGCTCGGCGTCTTCGACGCGCTGGCCGAAGGCCCCGCCGATCTCGAATCGCTCCGCACGCGGCTCGGCCTCCATGAGCGCTCGGCGCGGGATTTCTTCGACGCGCTGGTCGCCCTGAAGTTGCTGGAGCGTCAGGATGGCGACTACCGCAATGCGCCCGACGCCGATTTCTTCCTCGTGCGCGCCAGGCCCAGCTATGTCGGCGGGCTTTTGGAGATGGCCAACGCCCGGCTTTACGAAAGCTGGGGCCATCTCACCGAGGCGCTGAGGACCGGCCGACGCCAGAGCGAGAATAAGGACGATAGCGACTTCTTCGCGGCGCTCTATGCCGATCCCGCAAGGCTGCGCGGCTTCCTCGCGGCGATGAGCGGGGTGAGCGCCGGCGCCGCCAACGCCATCGCCGGTAAGTTTCCGTGGAAAAACTATAAGAGCTTCGTCGATGTCGGCGTGGCGCAAGGCATGGTTCCCGTCACCATCGCGCGCGCCCATCCGCATTTGAGCGGCGGCGGCTTCGACCTGCCGCCCGTCGGGCCGATCTTCGAGGAATTCGTCACCGCGAACGGACTGTCGGAGCGGTTGCAGTTCCACGCAGGCGATTTTTTCAAAGACGCGCTGCCGCAAACGGATGTGATCATCATGGGGCACATCCTCCACGACTGGGATCTCGAGCAGAAACGCCTCCTCGTGAAGAAGGCTTATGACGCGTTACCCGCTGGCGGGGCGCTCATCGTCTACGAGGCGCTCATCGACGACGATCGCCGCCAAAACGCTTTCGGCCTGCTGATGAGCCTCAACATGCTGATCGAAACCCTTGGCGGCTTCGATTACACCGGCGCGGACTGCCAGGGCTGGATGACGGAGGCGGGCTTCAGCGAGACCCGCGTCGAGCATCTGGTGGGCCCAGACTCAATGGTCGTGGGGATCAAACAGGCGGAGTGAAAAAGGGCTGGCGAAAAGGGCGGGAAAGACGCCGCGCGTCGCCAGATTTCAGTTGGACGACGGCTCAGTTTTGAATTATTCTAAGAATGCGTCGCGGGGCCCCACGGGCTCCGTTACGAAATTTCTCCTAGGAGGCAATAATGGCAACGCTCAAGGGCAGCAAGACCGAAGAGAACCTGAAGGCCGCCTTCGCCGGCGAATCGCAGGCGAACCGCCGCTATCTCTATTTCGCTCAAAAGGCCGACGTCGAAGGCTACAATGACGTCGCCACCGTGTTCCGCTCCACCGCGGAAGGCGAGACCGGCCACGCCCACGGCCATCTGGAATTCCTCGAGGTCGTCGGCGATCCGGCCACGGGCCTGCCGATCGGCAAGACCGCCGACAACCTCAAGGCCGCCGTCGCCGGCGAGACCCACGAATACACCGACATGTATCCGGGCATGGCCCGCTCGGCCCGCGAAGAGGGCTTCGAGGAAATCGCCGACTGGTTCGAGACGCTCGCTAAGGCCGAGCGCTCCCACGCCGGCCGCTTCCAGAAGGCGCTCGACGAGCTGAAATAAGCTTTTCGAAGAATTCCCTCGTCGCGCATGGGGCGTCGCGAGACGCCTAAGTGCGGCGAGGGTGAGGGGCCGGGCTAGCCCCAGTTCCTCTCGCTGGCCCCTGACGACCAGCCTCTCCCCGTTTTTATGGGGAGAGGCCAAAACGCGGCTTCAAGCAGGACGATCATGAGAGAAGGCAGTCTCGAGGCGCCAACCAGACTTCCTCTGGATTGGGAAAATCCCGATTTCTACGACGAGGCGAAGCTCGACGCGGAAATGCGCCGCATCTTCGACATTTGCCATGGTTGCCGCCGCTGCTTCAATCTCTGCGACAGCTTTCCGAGGCTCTTCGACCTCGTCGACGAATCCGCGAACGGCGAGCTCGATACGGTCGACAGCAAAGACTTCAAGAAGGTCGTGGACGCCTGCACGCTCTGCGACATGTGCTTCCTCACGAAGTGCCCCTATGTCCCGCCGCATGAGTTCAATCTCGATTTCCCGCATCTGCTGCTGCGTTACCGCGCGGTCGAGGCGAAGAAGAATGGCGTCGGCGCGGCCGATCGCGCGCTGACGGAGACCGATCGCAACGGCAAATGGGCGACGCTGATTTCGGGCGCCGTCAATTGGGCGACGCGTCGCGGCAGCCCTATGCGTGGGTTAGAGGAGAAAGTCGCGGGCATCGATCCGAACGCCGAGCTGCCGAAATACGCCAGCCAGACGCTGGAGGCGCGCGCCAAGGCCAATCCGCCCGCGCGCGACGAGGCGGCGCCCGCCAAGGCCCGCAAGGTCGCGCTCTACGCAACCTGCTATGGCGATTACAACGACACCTCGATCGGCGTAGCGGCGCTGGCGGTGCTGGCAAAGAACGGCGTCGAGACCAAGGTGGTCTATCCAGGCTGCTGCGGCATGCCGAAGCTGGAGCAGGGGCTGCTCGACGAAGTCGCCGATGGCGCGCGCAAGGTCGCGGCGGCGCTGGCGCCCTATATCGACGAAGGCTACGACATTGTCGCGCCGGTGCCGTCCTGCGCGCTGATGCTGAAATTCGAATGGCCGCTTATTCTGCCCAATGACGCGAGCGTGAAGCGCCTCGCGGACGCCACCTTCGACCTTTCTGAATATGTCGTCGACATCGCCAAGAAAGAGGGGCTCGCCGAAGGCATGGCGCCTGTCGAGGGCGGAGTGGCCTTCCATATGTCCTGCCATTCGCGCGCGCAGAACTTCGGCCAGAAGGGCGCGGAGCTGCTGCGGCTCATTCCTCAGGCCGATGTCGCAGTGGTCGAGCGCTGCTCGGGTCATGGCGGCGCCTGGGGCTATAAGAAGGGCAATTTCGAAACCGCGATGAAGGTCGGCAAGCCGGCCATGCGCCAGCTCGATACCGCCGGCAAGAAACATGTGGTGTCGGAATGTCCGCTGGCGGGCATCCACATCGAGCAGGGGATCGAGACGCTTGCCGGCGACAAGCCGAAGCCCGAGCGGGTGAGCCACCCGATCGTGCTGATGGCGCGGGCCTACGGCGTCGCGAGCGAGTAATAAGGGCCGCTGGGGTTTTTCCTCATCCTGAGGAGCAGCCGAAGGCTGCGTCTCGAAGGGGAGGAAAAACGGATTGCCAATCTTGCCTCGCCCTCGTGCTTCGAGACGCGCCTTTGGCGCTCCTCAGCATGAGGGCTCAAGGTTACGGAGCACCAAGACGATGACGAGCCGTCACGAAATCACCCGAGCCGACATTCTCCCCTGGGCGGAATACGCCAAGACGCGCGCGGAGCATCGCAAGCGCATCACGGCGATCAAGCGCAACCGCCGCGTCGAGGTCGGGCCCTTCGTGACCTTTTATTTCGAGAGTTTCGACACGATGTGGCTGCAGGTGCAGGAGATGCTGCACATCGAGCGTGGCGGCGACGCGCAAATTCCCGAAGAGCTCGCCGCCTATAATCCGCTCATCCCCAAGGGGCGCGAGCTGGTCGCGACCTTCATGATCGAGATCGACGATCCGCTGCGCCGCGCCCGCGTGCTGGCGGGGCTGGGCGGCGTCGAGGACGCCGCCTTCATCGAGATCGGCGCCGAGCGCGTCATCGGCAAGGCGGAGACCGACCAGGACCGCACCACGGCCGACGGCAAGGCGAGCAGCGTGCAGTTTGTGCATTTTGCGTTCACCGACGCGCAGGTCGAGGCCTTCCGGCAGCCGAATGCACGGGCGATCCTGGGGCTGTCGCATCCGAACTACAGCCATATGGCGGTGATGTCGGAGGCGACGCGGGACGCGCTCGCGCAGGATTTCGCCTAGCGCGGTTTCCGCTCGCATGGAATCATGCGTGCGATGAGAAAGCGCGCAAAATCAAAAAGTCTCACATCCGGCGCAAGTCTTTCGGCTGGCATCGCCAGCTTGTACAGACGTGGATGGTCTTTCCGGTATCGAGGGCGCACGCGCGCCTCGACAAGCAGATCGCCACTGCGGATGAGCCGCAGTCGGGCGCATGGGCGTGTCTAAAGCAAGCGCGCTTGCTTGGCAGATGCCATGCGGCGGCGTCCGGGATGTGTAGGGGGACGAAGGCGAGCGATAATGCGGCGAGCGCGGATATAGTCTTGATCATGGGGGGCTCCTGATCAGATTTGCTCGCGCCCCGGCGCTTCGTTAAGGAGCGGAGCCGCAGGCTGGGGAGCGACCTCATCGTGACGAGGAGCCGACGAAGGCGGCGTCCCGCAGGGCGAGGAAGTTGCGAAGGGAGCGGCTTGCCGTTAATCCCATCGGCAAACCAATTCCTCTAGAAACGAGCCACCCTTGACCACCGCCACCACCCGCGACCCCGTCTCGCGGCGACGTACTTTCGCGATCATCTCGCATCCCGACGCCGGTAAGACCACGCTCACCGAAAAGCTCCTGCTTTTCGGCGGCGCCATTCAGCTTGCCGGCGCGGTGAAGGCCAAGCGCAACGCCCAGCAGACGCGCTCGGACTGGATGAGCATCGAGCGCGAGCGCGGCATTTCGGTCGTCACCTCGGTGATGACCTTCGAATATGCCGACTGCGTCTTCAACCTGCTCGACACGCCCGGCCACGAGGACTTCTCGGAAGACACCTATCGCACGCTCTCGGCCGTCGACGCGGCGGTGATGGTGATCGACGCAGCCAAGGGCATCGAGGCGCGCACGCGCAAGCTGTTCGAAGTCTGCCGCCTGCGCGACATTCCGATCGTCACCTTCGTCAACAAGCTCGACCGCGAGGGCCGCGATCCTTTCGAACTGCTCGACGAGATCGAGAAGACGCTGGCGCTCGACACGACGCCGATCACCTGGCCCATCGGCGGCGGCAAGAATTTCGCCGGCACCTATCGCTTCGCGACCAAGACGGTGCGCCAGATCGACAAGGACGCGGACCTGCTGCAAACGAAGGGCCTCGACGATCCGCTGTTCGATACGCTCCTGCCCAACGCCGCCGACGCTTGGCGCGAGGAGGCGATGCTGGCGGAGGAGGGCTCGAAACCCTTCGATCTCGCGGCATTCCGCGAAGGCCATCTCACGCCCGTCTTCTTCGGCAGCGCGCTGCGCAATTTCGGCGTGCGCGATCTGATCGACGCCATGGCCGAATATGCGCCGAGCCCGCGCGCGCAGGAAGCCGACAAGCGCGTCGTGCAGGCGAATGAGCCGAAGATGAGCGGCTTCGTCTTCAAGATCCAGGCGAATATGGACCCCAACCACCGCGACCGCATCGCCTTCATGCGCGTCTGCTCCGGCAAGCTCACGCGCGGCATGAAGGCGAAGCTCATTCGCACCGGCAAGAATATCCCGATCAACGCGCCGCAATTCTTCTTCGCGCGCGACCGCTCCATCGCCGACGAGGCTTATGCGGGCGACGTCGTCGGCCTGCCGAACCATGGTCAATTGCGCATCGGCGATACGCTGACCGAAGGCGAAGACATCGTCTTCCGCGGCGTGCCGAGCTTCGCGCCGGAAATCCTGCGCCGCATTCTCATCTCCGACGCGATGAAGGCGAAGAAGCTGCGCGAGGCCTTGCAGCAATTGGCGGAGGAGGGCGTGGTGCAGGTCTTCACGCCGCATGATGGCTCCGGCTCCATCGTCGGCGTCGTCGGCGCGCTGCAGCTCGACGTGCTGGCGACGCGGCTCGGCGCCGAATATGGCTTGCAAACGCGCTACGAAACCTCGCGCTTCACCATCTGCCGCTGGATCACTTCCGACGAGCCCGCGAAGCTCAAAAGCTTCGTCGACTCGAACGGCTCCAGCATTGCCGACGATCTTGATGGCGCGCCGGTGTTCATGAGCACCTCGGCGTTTCAGCTCAACTATGACGCAGAACGCAATCCGGCGATCAAGTTCTCGGATGTGAAGGACTATCAAAAGAGCGCAGCGTAACACTCTTTCCGTTTGAACAGCTCGCGTTGGGACTTGTCATACGAGATCCGCTTGATTGGGTCGGCGTCGCTGGAAATCACCGCCGTCATTGCGAGGAGGCGAAGCCGACGAAGCAATCCAGGGCCGCATCGCTGCCCTGGATTGCTTCGCTTCGCTCGCAATGACGGGTTCTGGGCAAAACCAGCGCTATTTTGCTCGTGTCATTCCCGATCGTTCGCTCGAGCGAGCGCCGGGGTAGACAGCGAACCAATCGAGCGAATCTCGTATTATCGCTCGCCCGCAAGCTTCGTGGCGAAAAGGGCGAGCGTCCGCGCATAGACCCGCGATTGGTTCCATTCGAGAAAGACGGGGAAGTTGGGTTCGCCTTCCGCCCAGCCGGCGCCCGTCTGCCAGCCTTTGCCGCGCAGGAAATTCGCGGTCGAGGCAAGCGCGTCGGGCGTCGAGCGGATGAGATCGCGCCTGCCGTCGCCGTCGAAATCGACCGCGTATTTGAGATAGGAAGACGGCATGAACTGCGTCTGCCCGATCTCGCCGGCCCAATCGCCGCGCATGCGGGCGGGCGACATGTCGCCGGATTGAACGATTGTGAGCACGTCGTTCAATTCCTGCGTGAATTGCGGCGAGCGTCGGCAGTCATAGGCGAGCGTCGCCAGCGCCTGCAGGGTTTTGAAATTGCCGTTGTCAGCGCCAAAGCCCGTCTCCAGGCCCCAGATCGAGATCAGCACAGGGCCGGGCACGCCGTAGCGGGCTTCGATCCGGCGCAAGAGTTCCGCGTGGCGCTGAAGCAGCTCGCGACCCCGCGCCAGCCGGGAGGGCGTGATGAGCCGGGCGGCGAATCTGTCGAAGCTGAGCTTGAAGACCTTCTGCGCGCCGCGGTCGCGGGAGATAATCGTGCGATCATAGGCGACCTCGGCAAGCGCCGCATCGAGCGTCTTTTGTGAAATCCCCTTGGCGGCGGCCTCCTGCCTGAAGTCATCGAGCCAGGCGCCGAAGCCCGTCGCCGAGCCGCCGCAAGAGGCGGCGCGCGCTGGAAGCGGCGAGATCAGCATCAGGAGGCAAACAAGACGAAATAACTTGAGCATTCTTCGTGTTCCCACGGTTTTCAGCAAGTCTAGGCTAATGTCCCGTTCGACTCTCGGGCAAGCCGCAATGCTCCAATCCGCTCGATTTGCACCCGCGCATTTAAAGCAGTGCTTTCGCTTGCATAAAGCCCTCAATGGCTGTGTTTCAGCTTATCAATGCTGGTTTCACGTGGATATTTCGAAATAAATCCTTTCGAATAATGCATTTATTAGGACTTTGCCGCCACTTTCGAGTTCTGCGCTGTGGCGGGAATTCAGGAATAACTTCAATGGCTAAACGGCTGGATCGGCGATTCCTTGACAATCGCTTGGGAGTCGTTGCGGTAGAATTCGCCTTTATCGGGCCGGCCCTATTCTTGGTCCTGTTCGGGATCATATGCTTCGGCTTGGTATTCGGCGTCTATAATTCGGTGCAACAACTCGCCGCGGAATCGGCGCGCGCCTCGGTCAGCGGGCTGAGCGCCACGGAACGCGACCAATTGGCCAAGAGCTATGTGACGAAGAACGTCGGCGTCTACGGGATGCTCGACCCGCAAAAGCTCTCTGTGGCGACCAATTCGCAGGGTGGGACATTCCAGGTGACGCTCACCTACGACATGTCGGCCTCCCCCGCATTCAAGCTTTACAATGTTCTCGCCTCGGCGTCGCCGACCATCACCCGCTCCGCGGCCGTCCAGAATGGCGGATACTGAGATGGAAAGACGACGCATGGGGAACGCGCCCGGCCTCAGGCGCTTTTGTTCCGACGCCAAGGGCTCGGTTGCGATCCTTTCGGCTCTCGCCATGTTGGTCGTTGTCGGCGTCGCCGCATTGGCGGTCGATCTCGGCAGCTTCTTCTATCAAAAAAGGCGGCTCCAGGCGGCCACGGATCTCGCCGCGGTCGCGGCGGCGGGCAATCTCGCCAAGGCGCAGGACGCCGCCATTGCGACACTGGCGCTGAATGGATTTGCGGCAAACGCTTTGCAGAGCGTGGAAACCGGCGCCTATGTCGCGGACGCTTCCGTGCCTGCCGACAAGCGCTTTACCGTGCAGCCGCTCGCGTCGTCGAATGGCGTGCGGCTGAGGACACAGATCACGACGCCGCGCATTTTCAGCGCCATTTTTGCGATAATGGCGCCGGCCGCGGTCGCCGCTATCTCCGACTCATGCACGACGTCTCCGCCTTGCGGGGCGGCTGGCGGCAGCGCGTCCCAGCAGGGCGTCACGATTTCCGCTCAGGCGACGGCGGCGCAAAATGCGCTGGCCTCCTTCGCCATCGGATCGCGGCTCGCTAGTCTCAACGGCGGCATTTTGAATTCTGTGCTTGGCGGGCTGCTTGGGGCCAATCTGAGCCTCTCCCTTATGGATTATCAGGCGCTCGCAAGCGCCAATATCGACCTCTTCACTTTTTCCAATACGCTTGCAACGCGCGCGAGCCTGACCGCCGTCACCTATGACCAGCTCGCGACGGGGAGCTTCAAGGCGGGCGATCTTCTGGGCGCGGCGCTCGACGCCGCCAAAGCCAATGCGGCGGTCGGATCGACTGCGATCGGCGCGCTGTCGCAGATCGCGGCGGCCGCGCCGAATGTGACGGCGCCGATCAATCAGTTGCTTTCCTACGGCCCCTATGGGTCGATGACAGTCGGCTCCGCCGCGCCAATGTCGGTCAGCGTCTCTGCGCTCGACCTCGTGTCCGCCATCGTGCAAATCGCCAATGGCAAGCATCAGATCGAGGCGGCCCTCAATCTCGGTCTCCCCGGCGTCGCTTCGGCGTCCCTGCAGCTCGCCATCGGCGAGCGGTCGGTCGGAACAAGCTGGGTCGCGGTCGGCGCGGTGGGGGCGTCGGTCCACACCGCGCAGACGCGGCTCTTGCTGACGCTCGAACTCACGGTTCCGGGCCTGTCGACGACGGTCCATGCGCCTCTCTATGTCGAGCTCGCCTCGGGAACCGCGCTGCTCTCGAGCGTCCAATGCGCGTCTGGAGACCCGACAAGCTCTTCCGTCACGCTCGGCGTCACGCCGGCGGTCGTCGACGCCTGGATTGGGAATGTGTCGAGCACAGAGTTCACCAACTTTACCAGCGCGCCCAACCCCGGCCCGGCGACACTGCTCAATTTGGCGAATATCGCCAAAGTGACCGGGCTCGCCCACGCGACGGTGACAAATCTGCAGGCGACCCCTGTTTCTTTCTCCTATTCCGAGATCTTGCAGGCGACGAAGAAGACGACCTCGACCACGGATTTCATATCTTCGCTGCTCTACAATCTGTTCGGCGGCTTGCAGTTGAAGGTGACAGCCTTGGGGCTCAGCCTGCTGGTCCCCGCGGGCCTCGACCAGACCGTGGCGACGACGCTGGCGAGCGCCACAACGCCCATCGATCAGACGCTGTCGCAATTGCTCCAGACCCTCGGCGTCGGGCTCGGCCAGGCGGATAGTTGGGTCAGCGGCGTGAAATGCGGCGGGGGCGTGTTGGTGAATTAAAAAGGCCAATTCTCACCACTGATACGAGATCGCTTAATTGCTTCGGCGCCATCCCCGACGCTCGCGCCGTTTGGACACACAGGAAAATCACCGCCGTCATTGCGAGGAGGCGGAGCCGACGAAGCAATCCAGGGCCGCATCGCTGTCCTGGATTGCTTCGCTTCGCTCGCAATGATGGGCGCTGGGTAAAACCAGCGCTTTTGTGGCTCCGGATTCCCGGTCGGGCTTTCAGCCCGCCGGGAATACGCGCCCCAATGCGAGCTGTTCACCAAACTCCAGCCCGCGTCAGGTAATCACGCTCGGCGTCCTGCGTTGCGTGAAGCGTTCGATCTCGGCGATCTCGTGCGAGAACGCGATAAGGTCGGAAAGCGCTTGCTGAGTCTCCACGAATTGCTTCGCCGGATCGGCCTCGTAGCGCTCGATATAGACGCGCAGAGTCGCGCCCGCCGTGCCTGTGCCCGAGAGGCGATATACGATGCGCGCGCCGTCCGCGAACATCACGCGTAGTCCCTGGTTCTTCGAATCCGAACCGTCGACGGGATCGTGATAGGCGAAGTCATCGGCGTCTTTCACTTCGAGCGCGCCGAAGGCTTTTCCTTTGAGCGAGGGCAGGCGGTCGCGCAGCGTTTTGATGAGCGCATTGGCGCCGTCGCTGTCGACTTCCTCATAGTCGTGGCGCGAATAATAATTGCGGCCATAGGTCGCCCAATGTTCCCGCACAATCGCATCGACGCTCTGCTTGCGCGCGGCGAGCACGTCGAGCCACAGCAGCACGGCCCAAAGCCCGTCCTTTTCGCGCACATGGTTCGAGCCCGTGCCGGCGCTCTCCTCGCCGCAAATGGTGACGAGGCCGGCGTCGAGCAGATTGCCGAAGAATTTCCAGCCCGTCGGCGTTTCATACATGTGAATGCCGAGCTTCGCCGCGACGCGATCGGCGGCGCCGCTTGTCGGCATGGAGCGCGCAATGCCGGCGATGCCGTTCTTGTATCCCGGCGCGAGATGGGCGTTGGCGGCGAGAATGGCGAGGCTGTCGGAAGGCGTGACGAAACGCGCGCGGCCGATGATGAGATTGCGGTCGCCGTCGCCGTCCGACGCCGCGCAAAGGTCGGGCGCGTTGTCGGACATGGCGAGGTCGTAGAGATGCTTGGCGTAGACGAGATTGGGGTCGGGATGATGGCCGCCGAAGTCGGGCAGGGGTTCGCCGTTGAGCACGCTGCCCGGCGCGGCGCCGAGCATGCCTTCGAGAATGGCGTGCGCGTAAGGGCCCGTCACCGCCGACATGGCGTCGAATTTGATCGTGAAGCCCGAGCGGAAGGCATCGCGAATGCGATCGAAATCGAAGAGCGTCTGCATCAGCGCGGCGTAATTTTCGACACTGTCGACGATCTCGACGCGCATGGCGCCGAGCTGCGTGGCGCCGATCCTGTCGATGTCGACGTCCGGCGCCTCTTCGATCTTGAAGGAGGTAATTTCCTTGGTGCGGGCGTAAATGGCTTCCGTCACCTTTTCGGGCGCGGGGCCGCCATTGGCGACGTTATATTTGATGCCGAAATCGCCCTCCGGCCCGCCAGGATTATGGCTCGCCGAAAGGACAATGCCGCCGAACGCCTCGAGCGAGCGGATGAGCGCCGAGACGGCGGGCGTCGATAAAATGCCGCCGCGGCCGACCACCGCGCGGCCGAAGCCATTGGCGGCGGCGATCTTGAGGATTTTCTGGATCGCTTCGCGGTTGTAATAGCGGCCGTCGCCGCCCACGACGAGCGTCTGCCCCTCGAAGCCCTCCACGCTGTCGAAGATCGACTGCACGAAGTTTTCGACATAATGGCGCTGCTGAAAGACCGGAACCTTCTTGCGCAGCCCCGAGGTGCCGGGGCGTTGATCCTGATAAGGGGTAGTCGCGATTTCTTTCGCCATTTCTGCCTCTGCGTGCGGCTGGGATCTTCCCAAAAACGCCGACGGGGCGGAATCTATAGTCGGAACCGCGTTAAAAAAACGGCGGCGCGCTTGCGCGCCGCCGCCGTTTGTCGACAAACTTCCGACGCGGCCTCGTCCTTCGAGACGCGAGCGTCGCTCGCTCCTCAGGATTTGCCTAAGTGGTTGATGCGATAGAAGCCCCTCATGCTGAGGAGCCTGCGCAGCAGGCGTCTCGAAGCACGAGGAGCGTTACCGCCGCTTTGTCAGCGGCGAACTCACCAGCCCCAATAATTATAGGCAGGATAGGCGTAGCCATATCCGTAGGGATAATAGCCGCCGCCGTAATAGGGGTAGTAGCCGCCGTAATAGCCGCTGCTTGAGGCGGCGAGGCCCGCGCCGAGGAGGCCGAGGCCCACGCCAGCCGCAACCGCCGCGCCGGGGTTGTAGCCGCGGCGATAATAGCCCCCGTAATAGGGCCGGCGATAGCCATAGCGATAGCCGCGGCGGTACCAGACCTGATCGACCGGGGCCGAGAGACCCACAGTCGACGGCGGGGCGACGCCCATCGGACCGGCGAGAACTTCGGTGGGGATCGCCGTCATCGCCGTGGCGCCGATCAGGGCGCCGGAAAGCGCTAATTTCAGGCTCTTACGCATATGCACCTCCCAATTTGCGGGCGACGCGGCGAAGACGCGACGCAACAGCCCACAGAACTCGAGCGTCAATACACTCGAATCTAAACCTGAATCGCCGCCCGTCGAGTGGCGCGCGCGTTTCTTTTCTCAATTGGTGAAAATACGGATTACTCGCTGGCCGAAAGTCCCGTCATCGCCTGGCGGGTGAAGTTGACGAGGCGGTCGCGGAAGAAGTCCCGCGTCCGCGCCGCAGTGGACGGATATTGTTCGAGAATCTGGTGGAACATGGCGCGCCCGATCTTGAGCGCCGTCGTCGGCTCCATCGCGCGCGCCGTCACGGACCGCCGCGAGGGCGCCACCAGAGCAGTTTCGCCGATCAGCGCCCAGGGACGCAGGATGTGGCTCGGCGGGCGCGCGTCGTCGTAAGGTAGAAGACCGACCGAGCCCATGGCCAGAATATAGCCCCCGTCGGATTCCTCGCCGCGCCGGAACAGCGTGTCTCCCGAACGAAAGAGTCGCGTCTCCGAGGAGAGCGCCAGTTTGCGCAACGCGCTTCCTTCGAAAATCGCGAAGAGCGGAATGCGCGTCAGATTGTCGATGTCGTCGTCCGGAGCCATTTGATTTTCAGCAAGCGCGACTTATGCCGCTTTTTTATGGCGGGAGGTTCGCCGCTCTCCATTTTTCGATCCGGTAGCCGCCGTCCTCGGTCAGCAGTTTCTGCGGGCGCCGCGGGTCGGTTTCTACTTTCTTCCGCAGCCGATGAATATGGGT
The DNA here is from genome assembly GCF_027925385.1 of Methylocystis iwaonis. Classification (NCBI taxonomy): domain Bacteria; kingdom Pseudomonadati; phylum Pseudomonadota; class Alphaproteobacteria; order Hyphomicrobiales; family Methylocystaceae; genus Methylocystis; species Methylocystis iwaonis. The sequence goes on along the minus strand of NZ_AP027142.1, from coordinate 2,626,627 downwards.
TTCCAAGGTTCGCGTCGAGACGCTCGGACCATAGCCCCAGACATCGGCCAGGAGTTCGGCCTTTGTGACGATCGCGCCTCTTGCCCGGATGAGCCGATCGAGGATGGCCGCCTCCTTTTCCGTGAGCCGCGCGCCGAGGTCCGGCGTTTCCAGCGGCGCCGGCGCGAGGGCGGCGAGAAGGTCGGCGAAGCGGAAAGGGCGGGCCAGGGCCGCGTCGGCGTCGGGCGCCGCGTCGCCGATAATGACGATCGGCCCGGCAAAGCCCGCGTCCCTCAGCGCGCGCGCCAGTGCGGGCGCGTCGCAAAAGGCGCCGTCGAGAACCGCCGCATCCGCCTCTGCGGGAGAGGCGCCCACCTCGGCGAGCGCGCGCAACTCATGCCCCCCGAGCGCCGAGAATTGCTGCGCGAGGCTTGCAAAGAGCCCCGGACTGGCAGCGATGAGCAGACGTCGGACCATGAAAGGCGCGCGATCTTTGCTATAGAGCGGGAAACGGAAAGGCGATCTTGGTCCATGCCTCGATTTCGCGCAATGAGCCTCTCGATCCTCCGCGTCGCCCGGCGCATCGGCGGCAAGCCGCATGAAGGGCGGCTGATCGCCGGCGCGCTGGTGATCCCTTGCGCCATCGGCCGCGCGGGCGTCACGCATCAAAAGTGCGAGGGCGACGGCGCGACGCCGGCCGGGCGCTGGCGGATTTTGCGTTTCTATTCGAGGAAGCCTGCGCCCTTGCGCGCGCCCTGGCGGCTGACTCGGCGCGACGATATCTGGTGCGATGATCCGGGAAGCTTTCTCTACAACCGCCCGCTCAAGACGCCGTCGCGGCTAAGCCATGAGGAGATGTGGCGTAACGATCGGCTCTACGATCTCGTTGGGGTGATGGATTACAATATTCGCCCACGCGTGCGGGGCAGGGGCAGCGCGATTTTCTTTCACATTGCGACGGAGGAGTTGGGGCCGACCGCCGGCTGCGTGGCGCTGCGGGCGCGCGACATGGCGCGGCTCGCGCCGAGGCTGGGGCGGAAGGCGGCTATCGTGATTGGCTGACGCTGCTTACCCCCTCCCCAACCCTCCCCCGCTTCGCGGGAGAGGGAGTAGATTGGCGCCTCCCTATAGAATGCTGATCGTGAGCGTCCCCTCTCCCGTGAAACGCAGGGCTGTCCGGGGAAATCATAGGGCCGCGAGCTGGAGCTGCAGACTAGAGAAGTCTCGGCCGGGCTTGGGCCTGATTGGCGGCTTGTCGATAAGCGCGATCGGCCGGCGGTCGAAGAGGAAGCGGCCGACGAGCTCGGCGAAACGCAGTGCCGCCATGTCGATCTTGTGGACGCAGGCGGCGATGCGCAGCAGGGTGAAGGCGATCATCGCGGCGAAGAGCTGCAGGCGCACGGCGTTTTCGGCCTCGCCGATGAAGCTCTTGATGTTGAGATGCTGCTTGATCCAACGGAACAGCAGCTCGATTGCCCAGCGGCCCTTGTAGAGCGCGGCGATTTCCGCGGCCGGGCGGCGCATGTCGTTGACGATGAGGACGATGCGGCCTTTGGCCTCGTCTCTTTCCACGGTGATGCGCCGCAGCGGCATGGGCAGCTTGGAATCGCCTTTGCTGGCCAGCGCCACCTCCTCGTCGGCGATCACGGCGAAGCCGTCGCCCCGCGCGCTTTCGGGGTCGAGCGGGCGGGCGGCGATCGCCCGGAAGCGGGCGTTCGCCTTCGGCCGGGTGACGAAGAAAGCGCCTTGCGCGGCGATCTCGGTCCACCAGCGATAGTCGCAATAGCCTTTGTCGAAGACATAAGCGGCGCCCGGCTCGATATCGGTTTTCTTGCCGATCTCTATGTCGTTCACATTGGCGGGCGTGACTTCCGCGCGAAGGGGCCGATTGGCGCGCGGGTCATGGACCACGTGCATTTTGAGGCCGTGAGTGCGGCCGTTGGAGCGGGCGTAATCGAGGAATTTGCTCAAAGGGATGGGCGTCGAATCGATGAGGCGGATCATGTCCGCGCCCTCCCGGCGCGTATGACGGTCGAGCGCGCCGGAGAGCATGGCGAAGAGATCGGCGAAGACGGCGACGGGCCGGCGGGCGTTGGCGTCGGAAAGGGTCGTGCGCGCGAGCCGCCGCGTCCCGAGGTGATAATGCGCGCGCGCGTCGGCGTTGAAGGCGGGAACGAGGGCGCGCAGGCTGGAGACCCCGGCAAGCTGGGCGTAGATGAGCGCGACGAGGTGATCCCAGCTCTTGAAGGATTTGTCGTAGGCGTCGCCGCCATGCCGCTCGACGATCTGCTTGAAGGCGCGCCGATCGACCGGCTTGAGCAGTTGGGCGAATACAGTAGAGTGCACGGGCATGTCCGGTCCTTTTTTCCAGTCTCGACAACCGGAAAATACCCGACAACCGTCGGGAAAACCGGGCATGCGCCCGCGACCTTTCGACTCATTCCCCGGACAGCCCTGCGTGAAACGGGGGAGGGACAGGGAGGGGGTCAGGCCTGCGGGTACTCCCGCGCCCCCATGATCGCCGACCCCACGCGGACATAAGTGGCTCCGAGCTGGATCGCGAGCTCGAAATCCGAGCTCATGCCCATGGAGAGCTCCGGCACGCCATTGCGCCTGGCGATATCCGCGAGCAGCGCGAAATGCGGCGAGGCCTGCTCGTCGACCGGCGGCACGCACATGAGCCCCGAAATCTCGAGCCCGTATTTGTCGCGGCAGGCGGCGAAGAAGGCGTCGGCGTCCTGCGGCAAGACGCCCGCCTTCTGCGGCTCGGCGCCGGTGTTGACCTGAATGAAGAGGCGCGGGCGCTTGCCCTGTTTCGTCATCTCCTCGGCAAGGGCCTGCGCAATCTTCTCGCGGTCGACGCTCTGGATCACATCGAAGGTCTCGACGGCTTCCTTGGTCTTATTGGATTGCAGCGGGCCGATGAGATGCAGCTCGATCCCCGGGAACTTCTCGCGCAGCGCTGGCCATTTGCCCATGGCCTCCTGCACGCGGTTCTCGCCGAAGACGCGCTGGCCGGCGTCGAGCAGCGGCAGCACATCCTCGGCCGGGAAGGTCTTCGTCACGCAGACGAGCGTGACGGTCGCGGGGTCGCGGCCGCAATCCGAGGCGGCGCGCGCGATGGCGTCTTTGGCGTTGTTCAGGCGGTCGATGATGGACAATGGCTCACTCTCGCGGGGGCTCGCTGAACGGATATTACGGCCGAGGTCGAAAATCCATGGGCTGGAAGAATGAGACGCCCCGATAGCGCTTTTGCCGCGATCGAGGGCGCCGGAGCTTACGCATAGGGAACCCCTTCCTCTCGAAGCCGTTAGGTCTGCGATGTTTGCCGCCGCCAACGGAGCGGCGCGGCCGGGAGGTTGAAAATGACCCATATCGAAGCCTCTTCCACCGAACCTTTTGCCGTCCACACCGCCCATTGCCGGGCCAAATGGGGTTGGATCGTCGCCTTGGGCGCGCTCTTTATCGCCGGCGGCGTCTTTGCGCTGTTCAACGTCTTTGCGGCGACGATCGTCACCGTGATCTATATCGCCGCGGCGATGGTCGTCGCGGGCGGCTGGGAGATCGTTACCGCCTTTCATATTCGCCCCGTGGGACGCGCCGTGCTATGGGGCGTCGTCGGCGCGATTACGGTCTTCGCGGGATTGGCGACCGCGCGCTATCCGCTCGTCGCGGCCATGTCGCTGACGGCGCTCGTCGGCGCGCTGCTGATCGCGGGCGGGATCATGAAGCTCGTCCTCGCCTATCAATTGCGCGATTTGAGCCGCTGGCAGCTCATCGCGCTGGCTGGCGGCCTGAGCTTGCTGCTCGGCATTCTGATTCTCGCCGAATGGCCCGTGTCGGGGCTTTATATCCTGGGGATTTTCCTCGGCGTGAACCTCATCTTCGAGGGCGTCGGCTGGGTGGCGATGGGGCTCGCGGCGAAGCCGGCGGAGAGAATGGCCGCGTAAAGCCAAGGCTCCGAATTTGGGTTAACGAGCAGACGTGTTCCGGCGTCATGGCCGCGCTTGTCGCGGCCATCCACGCCGCGCCGCCACGGAAAAGCTGAGAACATGAGCAGAACAACGCCGCTTCTTCTCTCGTAATGTCCCGGCGTGGATGCCCGCGACAAGCGCGGGCATGACGCGGCTACGTAGGGTTTGTGGAATCGGAGCCCCGGGGCCGCACGTGAGGCCTTGCAGGGACCCTGCAAGGCTTTTAGTGCGCGAATTTTATGATGGCGAAAACCGCGCCGATGAGCGCGAGATTGAAGCCGAAAACCCAGCGCAAGATGTCGTTCTTCGACTGGGAAATCTCCAGTCGAAGCCGCGCCTCGGCCTCGGCGAGGTCGCGATGCAACAGGTCCGTTCCGTGCTTGAGTTCGGCGACGTCCGTCTTTGTCGCCACGCTTTCGGAAAAGGCGGTCTCCAGCGCTTCGGCCGAGGCGCGCGCCTGCTCTGGCGAGAACCCGCCGCGCGTGAGCCGGTCGATATAGGCAAGGGGATTGAAAAGGACCTGGGCTGCCATGGCGCCAGATATAACACTGTCGGCCCCATCGGGCGCGGCCGTCCCCTTTGACATCCCCCCTCCCGACCGGCATTTAGAGGCGCACATTCACGCCTCCCACCGGACAGCCGCCGCAGATGAGACCCGACCGCTATAATTTCGCCGAATCCGAGCCGCGCTGGCAGAAGGTCTGGGAGGGGGCGCAAGTCTTCAAGGCGGGGACGAAGCCCGAGGCGCCCAAATATTACGTGCTGGAGATGTTCCCCTATCCGTCGGGGCGCCTCCATATGGGCCATGTGCGCAACTATTCCATGGGCGACGTCATCGCCCGCTATATGCGCGCCAAGGGCTTCGACGTTCTGCATCCCATGGGCTGGGACGCCTTCGGCCTGCCGGCGGAAAACGCCGCGGCGCAGACCGGCGCGCATCCGGCCAAATGGACCTACGCCAATATCGCCGCCATGCGCGCCCAGCTCAAAACGCTGGGTCTGTCGCTCGACTGGTCGCGCGAGATCGCGACTTGCGACCCCGAATATTACGGCCGCCAGCAGAAGCTCTTTCTGGATTTTCTGAAAGCGGGCATCGTCGACCGCAAGAAATCCAAGGTGAATTGGGACCCGGTCGATATGACCGTGCTCGCCAATGAGCAGGTGATCGACGGCCGCGGCTGGCGCTCCGGCGCGCTTGTCGAGCAGCGCGAGCTGACCCAGTGGTTCTTGAAGATCACCAGCTATTCGGTTGAGCTTCTGGAGGCGCTCGATACGCTGGAGCGCTGGCCCGACAAGGTGCGCCTCATGCAGCGCAATTGGATCGGCCGCTCCGAAGGCATGCTGGTCCGCTTCGCGCTCGCGCAGCCGCTCGACGACGCGCGCGAGATCGAGGTCTTCACCACGCGGCCCGACACGCTCTTCGGCGCGAAATTTGTCGCGCTCGCCGCCGACCATCCGCTGGCCAAGGCGGCCGCCGCGAAGAACCCGGAGCTCGCCGCCTTCTGTGAGGAATGCCGGCGCGGCGGCACCTCGGCGGAGGCGATCGAGACCGCCGAGAAGCAGGGTTTCGATACGGGGCTGCGCGTCGCGCACCCCTTCGATCCGAACTGGTCTCTGCCGGTCTATGTCGCGAACTTCATTCTGATGGACTATGGCACGGGCGCCATCTTCGGCTGCCCGGCGCACGACCAGCGCGACCTCGATTTTGCGACCAAATACGGCCTGGGCTTCAAAATCGTCGTCTGCCCCGAGGGCGCCGATCCCGCCGAGCTCGAAGCCAAAATTGCCAAGAGCGGCGAGGCCTTCGACGGCGACGGCAAGCTCGTGAACTCCTCCTTCCTCGATGGCTTCACCGTCGAGGTGGCAAAGGAGGAGATCGCCAACCGGCTGGAGACGACGGCGCTCTTCAACGCGCCGCAGGGCGCTCGCAAGGTGAACTACAAGCTGCGCGATTGGGGCGTCTCGCGCCAGCGCTATTGGGGCTGCCCCATCCCTATCATCCATTGTGAGACCTGCGGTCCCGTGCCGGTGCCGGACGCCGATCTGCCCGTGAAGCTGCCCGAGGACGTGACCTTCGACCAGCCGGGCAATCCGCTCGATCGCCATGCGACCTGGAAGAACGTCCCCTGTCCCTCCTGCGGCAAGCCGGCGCGCCGCGAGACCGACACGATGGACACATTTGTCGATTCGTCCTGGTATTACGCGCGCTTCACCGACCCGCACAACGCCGAGGCTCCTGCCAGCCCCGAGGCGCTGAAGCGCTGGCTGCCCGTCGACCAATATATCGGCGGGATCGAGCATGCGATTCTGCATCTGCTCTATTCCCGCTTCTTCGCCCGCGCCATGCGCGACAGCGGCCATGCGGCGGTCTCCGAGCCCTTCGCCGGACTCTTCACACAGGGCATGGTGGTGCACGAGACCTACCGCGCTGACGGGCAGTGGGTTTCGCCTGCGGCGATCCGCATCGAAAGCGGGGAGGGGGGCCGCCGCGCCTTCCTGCTCGACGGCGGCGCCGAGGTCGACATCGGTCCCATCGAGAAGATGTCGAAGTCGAAGAAGAACACGGTCGACCCCGACGACATCGTGGCAAGCTATGGCGCCGACACCGCCCGGCTCTTTGTGCTCTCCGACAGCCCGCCCGACCGCGACGTGATCTGGTCTGACGAAGGTGCGCAAGGCGCCTGGCGCTTCGTCCAGCGCCTGTGGCGCATCACCGGCGAGCTCGGCCGCGTGGCCGCGCCTCTCGGGGCGGAGGCGCCGGCGGAGATAGGCCCAGAGGCGCTCAAAATTCGCAAGGCGACGCATAAGACCGTCGCCCAGGTGAGCGAGAATATCGAGCGCCTGCGCTTCAACAGCGCCATCGCCCGCATCCGCGAATATGTGAATGAGCTGACAGCGGCGCTCGACGCCGTGACGGAAACCCCTGTCGGAGCCGATCTCGCCTTCGCCTTCCGCGAGGCGGCGGATGCGCTGGCGCGCCTCGTCGCGCCGATGACGCCGCATGTGGCCGAGGAATGCTGGAAGGATCTTGGTCACAAAGGCCTAGTATCTGAGGCGCCGTGGCCCATTGCCGAGCCGGCGCTCGTGGCGCAGGATATGATAAGCTTGCCTGTGCAGGTGAACGGCAAGAAGCGCGCGGAAATTCTCGTGGCGCATGACGCCGACGAGGAAACCATTCGCCAGGAGGCGCTGGCTCAGGAGGGCGTCATCCGCGCCATCGAGGGCAAGCCTTTGAAGAAGTTCATTCTCGTGCCGAAGAGGATTGTCAATGTGGTCGTTTGAGCGACTCTGGACCGCGAGCCTTCAGGCTCGCCCGACGCCATGCGCGCCTGAAGGCGCGCGGTCCGAACGGTTGCGGGGCTTTTTCCTGATGTTGGCCGCCGCCCTTCCGCTCGGCGGCTGCGTCGAGCCGCTCTACGGCGCGAATGGCGCTTTCGATTCCTCGCCGCTCGCCTCGGAGCTTCAGGCAATTCAAGTCGACGAGATTCAGGGCCGCATGGGCCATTATCTCCACAATGAGCTGATCTACGCCTTCAACGGCACAGGCTCGACGGTTCAGCCACGCTATCGCCTCACCATCACGCTGCGCGAGCGCGTGCAGACGCCGATCCTCGACACGGTCACCGGGCGGGCGACCTCCGCCACCGTCATCGCCGACGCCGACTATCGCCTCGTCACTGTGCCGCAGAATGTGGAAGTGACCAAGGGGACGGCCTTCAACATTGCGAGCTACGATCGCTTCTCGAACCGCTTCGCCAATGTCCGCGCCGCGCGGGACGCAGAAATCCGCGACGCCAAGGTGATCGCGGATTCGATCCGCACGCGCGTTGCGACAGAGATGGCGGCGCGGGCCCCGGCCCTCTCGCGCTGACGCGGGAGAGGGGTGGCGCGTTTATCCACTACGCCGTCATTGCGAGCGCAGCGAAGCAACCCAGAGCAACGCCCGCGGCTCTGGATTGCTTCGCTGCGCTCGCAATGACGGTCATCCCCGTTAGCGGGGCAGGGACAGGGAGGGGGCTGAACCTTGGTCGCCGTCTCGGGCCGCGAGGCTGAGCGCTTCGTTGCGTCTCCGCCGGAGAATATCTTTCTCTTTCTCGTCCATGGCGCCGACGCCGGCATGGTGCGCGAGCGGGCGCTCGCGATCGTCGGCAAGCGCGTGGACGATCGCCACGATCCCTTCCAGTTCGTGGAGCTCTCGGGCGACGCCGTTTCCTCCGATCCGCTGACGCTCCTCGATGAAGCCAACACCACGCCGCTTTTCGGCGGACGGCGCGCCATTCTCGTCGAGACCGGCGCGAAATCCGTCCTTCCCGCGGTCACCTCGCTCGTCTCGGCGCCGCCCGCCGCCTGCACCGTGGTTTTGACAGCCAGCGCGCTGAAGAAGGACGCGCCGCTGCGCAAGCTGGTCGAGGGGGCAAAGCAGGGGGCAGGGATCGAATGCCTGCCCGACACCGAGCAGGATATTCACGCCCTCGTCGACCGCACGCTGCGTGAGGCCAATCTTGTCGCGACGCCGGAAGCGCGCGCGCTTCTCCTCGCGGCGCTGGGCGAGGATCGGCTCATGAGTCGCGCCGAGCTCGCCAAGCTCGTCCTTTATATGCATGGGCGCGAGCATGTCGAAGCGGCGGATGTCGAGACGATCGTCGCGCATGCCTCGAGCATCGCTTCTGACCGAGTTGTAGCGGCGGCTTTTGCCGGCGACGCGGGCGAGACGCTCGACGCTTATTTCGCGCAAGGGGGCGATGCGGGCGCGATTCTCTTCGGCGCCTTGCGTTACGCCGTGGCGCTGCACCGCGCGCGGCTCACGATCGAGCGCGAGAGTGGACGCACGGACGCTGGTGTCACGGCGCTGTTTCGCGCCGGCTTCGGCTTCATGCATCGCGCGCTGATGGAGGAGCAGCTCAAGGCCTGGACCTCGCCGCGTCTCGCCGCGCTGATCGAGCCGCTGCGCGAGGCCCAAACCCGCGCCCGCGCCAATGCGGCAAGCGCGCAAATGGAGGCCGAGCGGGCGTTGTGGCGGGTCGCGAAGGCGGCGCGGCGAAGGTGATTGCGAGTCTCGGACCGCGAGCCTTCAGGCTCGCATTTTTTAAGCGAGCCTGAAGGCTCGCGGTCCTATTCCGCTCAAGCCGCGCTGGCGAGGCTCTCGAATAGCGCGCGGCCATCGACGCCGCCGACCAGCGGGTCGATGAGATTCTCGGGATGCGGCATTAGCCCGAGCACGTTGCGCTGTGCCGAATAGATCCCCGCAATGTCGTTGCGCGATCCATTCGGATTCGCGGCGCCGCCTACGACGCCCGCGGAATCGCAGTAACGGAAGGCCACGAGCCCTTCGCCCTCCAGCCGCTCGATGGTCGCGTCGTCGGCTTCGTAATTGCCTTCGCCATGGGCGATGCAAACTTCGATTGCCTGGCCCTTGGCGTAGTGGCGCGTGAAGGCCGTGTCGTTTCGCTCGACCCGCAGATGCTGCATCTTGCAGACGAAGCGCAGATTGGCGTTGCGCATCAGCACGCCCGGCAGCAGGCCGCTCTCGCAGAGAATCTGGAAGCCGTTGCAGACGCCGAGCACCAGCCCGCCGCGCGCCGCATGCGCCTGCACCGCGCCCATGATGGCGGCCCGGCCGGCGATGGCGCCGCAGCGCAGATAGTCGCCATAGGAGAAGCCGCCGGGCAGAACGACCAAATCCAAGCCGGCCGGCAACTCATGGTCGGCGTGCCAGAGCATGGCGGGCTTCTTCCCCGTCGCCTGCTCGAGCGCGCGCGCCATGTCGCCTTCGCGATTGGAGCCAGGGAAGACGATGACGGCGGCTTTCATGTCTTTAACTCACTTCCTATCAACCGCGTCATTGCGAGGAGCGAAGCGACGAAGCAATCCGGAGCCCCAGTGCGGCTCTGGATTGCTTCGCTGCGCTCGCAATGACGGGCGCGAATGTCACAGATCGATCTGGTAGTTCTCGATGACAGTGTTGGCGAGAAGCTTCTCGCAGGCGGCGGTGAGCTGCGCCTTGGCGGCGGCGGGGTCGGCGCCCGCCATCTCCACGTCGAACACCTTGCCCTGACGGACGCTGGCGACGCCCTCGACGCCGAGCGAGTTCAACGCGCCTTCGATCGCCTTGCCTTGCGGATCGAGGACGCCGTTTTTCAGGGTGACGACGACACGTGCTTTCATGGGGCTCGATTTCCGTTTCTTTGGCGACACGGTTAGCGGCCTTGCGCGAAAAGGGCAAGCGTTCCGCGTGGGTCGCGCGCCCGTCAGAGGAGGCCCGTGTCGCGATAGATGTCGCGAAGCGACAATCGCGCGCCGATGATCGGCAGGTCGAGCTCGGCGTTCGCCGTTTCGAAACGACGCTCGGCGAAGCCAATCTTGCGGTCGTAGGAGACGACTTCGACGGCGTCCTGAGCGACGACAACATACTGCGAGAGGGTCGGCAGCGTCGCATAGGCCTTACGCTTCCAGCGCAGGTCCTTATTGGCGGTCGAGGGAGAAAGAACCTCGAAAGCGACCATCATGTCGCTGCATTCGACGCCTTTGAGATCGTCGTTGGGTCGGATCAAGAGGTCGGGCACCGGGACGCTGATCTCGGACAAGCGAACGCCCAAGCCGGGGAGAACTTCCCACGCGCCATTGCCGTCCCGGGCGAGCGCGCCGAGCAAGAGCGACAGGTTGAGAAGGATTTTCTGATGCAGGCGGCTTGCTGACGCGTTCAAGACCGGCTCCCCCTCGATCAGCTCCCACTTTTCGTCGTCGGGGCGCGCGGCGGTGAACGCGAAGAATTCCTCCGCGTTCATCGGTCGAGGGTCGAGAAAAGGGACGCCCATGGCCTCCTCTTTCTGGTCGGTCTCCTACTGCACCAGCTTGGGCGCGCCGACGCGGACGGTTTCGCCTTCCTGCATGATGCCGAGCCGGCGGGCGACCTCGGTATAGGCCTCCACCAGCCCGCCGAGATCACGGCGGAAGCGGTCCTTGTCCAGCTTGTCGTTGGACTTGATGTCCCACAGACGGCAGCTATCGGGCGAGATTTCGTCGGCGACGACGATTCGCATCATGTCGCCTTCCCACAGCCGGCCGCACTCCATCTTGAAATCGACGAGGCGGATGCCGACGCCCAGGAACAAGCCGGACAGGAAATCGTTGACGCGAATGGCGAGCGCCATGATGTCGTCGATCTCCTGGGGCGTGGCCCAGCCAAAGGCGGTGATATGCTCTTCCGACACCATCGGATCGTCGAGCGCGTCGTTCTTGTAGTAGAACTCGATGATCGAGCGCGGCAACTGCGTGCCTTCCTCGATGCCGAGGCGCTTGGCCAGCGAGCCCGCGGCCACGTTGCGCACGACGACTTCCAGCGGAACGATCTCGACCTCGCGGATGAGCTGCTCGCGCATGTTCAACCGGCGGATGAAATGCGTCGGCACCCCAATGTTGTTGAGGTTCTGGAAGATATATTCCGAGATGCGGTTGTTGAGGACGCCTTTGCCATCGATCACTTCATGCTTTTTGGCGTTGAAGGCGGTGGCGTCGTCCTTGAAATGCTGAATCAACGTGCCAGGCTCCGGGCCCTCGTAGAGGACCTTGGCCTTGCCTTCGTAGATACGGCGACGGCGGTTCATTGGGATCAACCGGGGCTTGAGAAAGTCCATGGGGTCGGCCGCGGCTCCTCCGATATGGTCCCGCGACCGGGATTCGTCCAGGGAGCGGGGGGCTAAAGGTGACCGACCGCAACGATGCGCGGTCGTAACGTCTTTGGGGGCCAGTGACAAGCCAGTGGCCGCCTTATAAAGGCGACGCCTCACTTTATCCGAAACGGAAAGCCGATACAACGCGCTATTTTTGGCTGCGTTTCGCCTTTTTTTGCCATTGGCGCCCGAATATTTTGCAAAGGCGGCTTGGCATTGGCGCCGGGCGCAGTTTTCGCCTATATGCGTGCGGCGCATTCAAGATGCGGCGCGCGGCGGATTCGCCGCCGGATTCCAATATAAAGACAAAACCGGCCGAGGAATGGACATGAGCACTTTCGACCAGCGCGAAGATTCGTTCGAGAAACGCTACGTCCACGATGAAGAGCTGAGATTCCGCGCCGAGGCGCGCCGCAACAAGCTCGTCGGCCTCTGGGCGGCGGAGAAGCTCGGCAAGACGGGCGCGGACGCCCAGGCCTATGCCGAGGCCCTGGTGGCGGCGGAAGTCTCCGCGCATGCCGATGAGCAGGTCGTCGCGACGGTGAAAAAGGACTTCGAGGCCGCCGGCGTCGACCAGTCCGAACATCAGATCCGTCGCACGATGGACGAGATGCTCGCCAAGGCCAAGGCGGAAATCCAGGCGGGCGAGTAAGGCGCAGGCGCCCGTACGATCGTAATGCCTCCCCTTCATGGGGAGGCCGGCCATTGCCGCTGTGCCGCTGGACCGCGAGCCTTCAGGCTCCCCGTCATTGCGAGCGGAGCGAAGCAATCCAGAGCCGCAATGGCTGCTCTGGATTGCTTCGTCGCTTCGCTCCTCGCAATGACGAGCGGTCCAGAGGCGTTCTTTTAAGCTTTCCGCGCCAAGCTCCGCCCATGCGCGAACCCTCCTCTCGAATCGCCCGTCCGGCCGCAAAGCCTCTGCCCGACGCCGCGCGGTTTTCCGCCGCGCCGCAAATAGCCCGAGAGGCCGGCCTTTGGCTGCAGGCGCTCGCGGGCGAAAAACGCGCCTCGCGCCACACGATCGACGGCTATGGACGCGACGTCGCCGGCTTTCTGGCCTTTCTCACGGAACATCTCGGCGCCCGGCCCGATTCTGCCGCGCTCCTCGCCTTGCAGCCGGCGGATTTGCGCGCCTATCTGGCCATGCGCCGCAATGAGGGGCTCGAGAACCGCTCGCTGCTGCGGGCGCTCGCCGCCATCCGCAACTTTCTGCGGTTTTTAGAGAAGAAGGGGCTCGCCAAAACAGACCTCTTCGGCGCCGTGCGCGCGCCCAAGAAGCCGCACAGCCTGCCCAAGGCGCTCGCCGTCCAAGACGCCCGCGATCTCATCGACCCCGAGCAGCGGGCGGGCGAGGCGCGCGAACCCTGGGTGCTGGCGCGGGACGCGGCCGTGCTCGCTTTGCTCTATGGCGCGGGGCTGCGCATTTCCGAAGCGCTGTCGATCGCGCACAAAGATGCGCCGATCGGCGGGATCGACCGGGTGACCATCACCGGCAAAGGGGGCAAGATGCGCACGCTTCCCGTGATCGAGCCCGTGCGGCGCGCAATCGAATCCTATCTCGCGATCTGCCCTTACGAACTCTCCGGCGGCCCGCTGTTCCTTGGCGCCAAGGGCGGACCGCTGTCGCCGCGAATCGTGCAGCTCGCCGTGCAGCGCCTGCGCGGCGCGCTGGGCCTGCCCGACAGCGCGACGCCCCATGCGCTGCGCCATTCTTTCGCGACGCATCTTCTCGGTCGGGGCGGCGACTTGCGTACGATCCAGGAGCTGCTGGGACACGCGTCGTTGTCGACGACGCAGATTTATACGGCCGTCGACAAGAAGCGCCTGCTCGACGCTTATAAATCGGCGCATCCGCGGGCGGATTAGCGTCGGCGCGCCCAAGAATATTTCAGTAGATCGGGTCGATCAGGCTGCCGGTCGTGGGCGCGGCGCCGAGAGTGGGCGCAACGGTGTAGCCGCCGTGAATATTTGTCGCCGAATATTTGCCGCCGGCGATCAATCCGCGCAGCGCGAAGTAACTGTTCCCGGAGCCGTAGGAGACGACATAGCTGGGGGTGCGCGCGCCAGCCCCATCGTTGTCCTTGCCCGTCTCGCTCGATCCGCCCGTGATGGTGATCTTGCTCGAATTGGCCATGGTGATCTGCGCGTTTTCGGAGGCGACTGTTGCGAGGCGTCCGTTCCGATAGAAGAAATTATTCGAGATGTTCCAATTGATCGCATGTTCGAGCACGATGGCGGCCTTGCCGTTGCGATCGAAGAAGCAGTTCGAAACATTATTGCCAAACGCCGCGTCGGCGCCGCTGGCCCAGGTGGAAATCCCCGGCCCATTATTCCATTCGAAGCGTGTGTTCGTGATGGTGTTCGCGTTGCTCCCCGAGCGCAGGTCGAGTCCAGGCCCCCAATTATTGGCGAAGTCGACGTTCGACAGATAGGAATCGATGATATTCATGATTCCAGTGTTATTCGCGCCGAAGGTGCTGTTAGTGATGCGCATGAAGCTCGTATAGGGCGCATTGACGCCGCCGAGACCCACGCCGCAATTAACAACAGTCAGATTGTCGATGCTGAGCGAAAAGCTGCCGTGCGAAATGCCGGTCATGTTGGATGACGCGCAGTCGAGGAAGAGGCCGACAATCGCGCCGCCGTCGGTGACCGATGTGACGTCGAGAAGATAGGCCGATCCCGCCTTGCCCTTGAGGATCGGCCGGGTCGCCGTGTTCGTGGCGTTGTCCATGCCATATTGCTGGACGGCCAAGCCTTGCAGTCGGTTTCCAGAGTTCATATGCACATTGCCGACAATGTAACTGCCTGCGTCGACCCAGCAGGTCTTATTGGCGGCGAGGCAGTTATTGAAGGCGGCGGTGTCGTCGTTCGCGTCAGCGCCATTCGCGCCATAATCCGAAACTGATGCGATGACGACGGCCTGCGTCGGCGACGAGAAAGCAAGGAGCGACAAGGCAAGCGCAGTCAGAAAGCGTTTCATAATATTCTCCCAATATTTGGCCCTCGAAATCCGGCAGTGTCATAAAATCTATAGCCTGGCCGGGCAGGCCGAAGTCTGCCCGAGCATGTCATGAAAGCATTGAATGCCTTGCCGGTGGGTGAGCGCTACTCCACCGGCTCCACCGCCGTAATCTCGATCCCGAATCCCGACAGTCCCACAAACGCCCGCGGCTTTGCGGATGAAGACCGCAGGCGGATCGACGACACGCCGATGTCCTTCAAAATCTGCGCGCCGAGGCCCACGTCGAGCCATTGCCGCTTGCGCGTCTCTTCGGCGTTCTCGTCCGGGAGGCCGACCACATTGGTCGGCACGCCGGCCGCGCCGTCGCGCAAATAGACGAGCACGCCATGCCCCTCGCGGGCGAAGCGCGCGAGGGTCTTCTTGATGGTCGGCGCGCCGCCCATGACGTCGGCGAGAATATCGGCGCGATGCAGCCGCGCCGGCACGTCGCGGCCGTCGCCGATCGAGCCCATCACAAAGGCGAAATGCTGCACGCTGTCGAAGGGCGTGACATAGGCGTGGCCGGTGAGATCGCCATATTCCGTATGCACCGGGAAGGTGGCGACGCGCTCGACCAGCTTCTCGCGCGCCTGGCGGTAAGCGATGAGATCGGCGACCGAGACGAGCTTGAGTCCGTGCTTCTGCGCGAATTCGACGATCTGCGACCCGGTCATCACCGTGCCGTCGTCATTGGCCAATTCGCAGATGACGCCGACCGGCGGCAGGCCGGCGAGCCGGCACAGATCCACCGCGGCTTCCGTATGGCCGGAGCGCATCAGCACGCCGCCGTCCTTGGCGATGAGCGGGAAGACATGGCCCGGCCGCACGAAATCGCCCGCGCCCATATTGCCGTTGGCGAGCGCCCGCACCGTATTGCAGCGCTGCTCGGCCGAAATGCCGGTCGTGAGCCCATGGCGCACGTCGACCGAGACGGTGAAGGCCGTGCCGAGCGGGGCGTCGTTCTGCGCCACCATGGGCGCAAGATGGAGCCGCCGCGCCTCTTCGAGCGTCAAGGGCGCGCAGACGATGCCGCAGCAATTGCGGATGATGAAGGCCATTTTCTCGGGCGTGCAGAGCGACGCCGCTATGACGAGATCGCCTTCATTCTCGCGGTCGTCGTCGTCGGTGACGACGACAATTTCGCCGCGCGCGATGGCCTCGATGGCCTCGGTGATGGAGTGGGACAAGCGGGTCTCCAAAAGGCGCCGGACGGCGCCGCTCCCGCATATGTAGCGGCGCAGGCGCGCCGATTCAAATCGCGCTCATTCGCTCGGCGTGGCGCCTGCGATGCGCGGCGCGCCGCAGTTTGTGCAGGGGAGGAAGCGGAGCTGCCCCGCCGGAAGGCCCTCGGTCGGCTCGCGGCGGGCAGGGGCGTCGACGGCGTCCGTGGAAACGAGCTTGATCCGGATGTCGTCGCCGATATGCAAGCCCGTATCCTCGATCCATTCGACGCTCTGCTCCCCGGCGGGATCGGAGGCGTCGATGCCGCCCACGCGCAGATCGAGGCCTTCGATGGCAGGGCCGTCGGCCAGGAGGAAAGGAGCCCCGGCTCCCTTGCCAACCCAGGTGAGCATGAAGGAAATCACGCCGTTCTCGTTGACGCCAGCCGTTGCGAGCTTCTCGCCGTTCTTCCAGATTTCGAAGCCGAGCAATCTAGCCTCCTGCCCTTGTCGCTCCGCAATGAATGCGCGCAATATCTTGACAATTAGAAACGGTTTTTCGCAACAATTTTATCGAAATGCGGGCCTTTCCCGTTTCCTCGAGCTCAAAAAGGGCTTCATGCGCATCGCTCACCGACAGTTAACCACAGCGCTTGCGCTGAGCCTGATCTGCGCCGCGCCGCGCGCGGCCGACGCCGCCTGTGCGGAGATGTCGCAAGCGGGCGCCTCCTATACGGTCTGCGACTATGACGCGCGGAAAACGTCGATCAGGCTGTTTCTGCGTGACGCGCGGGGCGAAACCTATGGCGCTTTCTCCCGTCTCGCCGATGATCTTTCCTCGAAAGGGCAAAGCCTCATCTTCGCGATGAATGCGGGGATGTATGGCGAGGATTTTTCACCCGTGGGCCTCTATGTCGAGGCGGGCAAAATGTCGCACGCCGCCAATACGGCGAATGGCGCGGGCAATTTCCACCTGAAGCCGAATGGGGTCTTCTGGATCGACGGCGCGCGGGCCGGCGTCACGGAGACAGGGCGGTTCTTAAGATCGGGCGTGCGCGCCGCCTACGCCACGCAATCCGGGCCGATGCTGCTGGTCGGCGGGCGGATCAATCCGCATATTCAGTGGAACGTCGGAGAAGTTCCGCAATGGCGTCGGGGTCTTCGACGGGCATGTCGTGCGCTTCGCCATCTCTAACCAGCCGGTCACCTTCCACCAATTCGCATCGCTGTTTCGCGATCGGCTGAAGTGCGCGGACGCGCTCTTTCTCGACGGCGGCTCTGCTTCGGCGCTCTACGCGCCCTCGATCTCGCGCCACGATCGGTTTCATCCGATGGGGCCGCTGATTGGCGTTGTGGAGAAGGCGGCGCGCTGAGGTTTATTTTTTCTTCGGCTCGGTGACGCAGCGGCGCGCTTCGCAGGAAGCGGCCGTATCGTCCTTCGCCGAGCCGAGGCAGAAGAAATAGGTATGGTTCAATCTATCCTGCGCTTCCTCTGCATGGGCGGCGCTCACGGCGAGGCCCGATTGGCAAGGCGCGGAGACGAGCGCGCAATCGTCGCTCTTCTTGCAGGCAAACCACGCTGCGGGGAGATTGGCCTCAGTGCGGATGCGCGCGTCATAGGCGTCGAGGTGGTGGGCTTGCGCTGTCGGCGGTAGGCAGGCGGCGACCATGAACGACAAGGCAAAAGCTTTCTTCATATGAGCCTCTTCAGGCGCTCATCAGCGCGCCGACATGCGCCGCGACGGACGCCGCCAAATCGGGCGGGCGATAGCCGCCTTCGAGCAGCGATACGATGCGCCCCTCACAGCGTCGCGCCGCGACTTCCATGATGCGCAGCGTCGCCTCGCGAAAATCCGCTTCCACGAGACGCAGCCCGCCGAGCGGATCGTGAAGATGCGCGTCGAAGCCTGCGCATATAATGACAATATCCGGCCGGAAGGCGTCGAGGCGGGGAAGGATGCGGGTCTCGAGCGCGGCGCGAAAGGCTTCGCCGCCATCTCCTTTGCGCAGCGGGGCGTTGACGATGTTGTCGTAAGCGCCGGTCTCCGTAACGGCGCCGGTGCCGGGATAAAGCGGCATCTGATGCGTCGAGCAATAAAGGACGTTCTTCTCGCCCCAGAAAATTTCCTGCACGCCATTGCCGTGGTGCAAATCGAAATCGACGATC
Organism: Methylocystis iwaonis; assembly: GCF_027925385.1. Lineage (NCBI taxonomy): Bacteria > Pseudomonadati > Pseudomonadota > Alphaproteobacteria > Hyphomicrobiales > Methylocystaceae > Methylocystis > Methylocystis iwaonis. The sequence continues at coordinate 2,608,673 of NZ_AP027142.1, read as the reverse complement.
CCGACGCGCTCGGCGCCATGCGCCGCTAACGCGTGGCGCGTGGCAATGGCGGCGTTGTTGAAGAAGCAGAAGCCCATCGGCGCTTCGGCGCGCGCATGATGGCCGGGCGGGCGCGCGGCGACGAAAGCGTTGTGCGCCTGCTTTTTCATGACGGCGTCGACCGCTGCGACGGCGCCGCCGGCGGCAAGATAGGCGGCGCGCAGCGTTCCCGCGCTCATGACGAGGTCATTGCCGAGGCGCGCCTGGCCCTCCTTCGGCGCGGCTTGTTCCAGATGCGCAAGATGCGCGGCCGAGTGAACGCGCAGCAGCGCCTCGCGCGACGCTTCGCTCGCGTCGAGGCGCGAGAGCGCGGCGAAGCCGGGCTCGCCGAGTTGGGAGAAGATTGCTGTCAGCCGCGCGGGACTGTCGGGAAAGCCGGGGCCGGGATCGTGTTCGAGTTCGGCCGGGTTGGAGACGAAGAGCGTAGACGAGGCCCCCGCCTGCGCGCCGACGGCGGCGAGGCTTGCGGCGCCGGCGAGGGCGGCGCGGCGGGTGATCGAGGCCATGATTGGGGCTCCCTTCTGAAATTTCCGCTGCGCCTCATCGATTGTGTTCGTGGCAGGCAGAGGCGGCGGCCCCATACCTCCCCGTTGCACTACGCCGTCATGGCCGGGCTCGTCCCGGCCATCCACGCCGCGCAGTGACGGCTCGTGTTGGGCGGGAGGACGCCAATCTCGAAAAATCATCCACTCGCATGTCGCCCGGCTCGGTCTTTGGCGCAGAGCCGGTCCTGTCCGTGGCTAGGCCGAGCCCCTCGGCGTGGGTGGCCGGGACAAGCCCGGCCATGACGTCCCCGAAATGTGTGACTCGCTTAGCCCGTTAAAGGGAGCGCTTCGCTCACCCGCACTGTCCCCTATGCCGCAGAAAGTGGTCCGCCAGCACGCAGGCCATCATCGCCTCTCCCACCGGAACGGCGCGGATGCCGACGCAGGGGTCGTGACGGCCCTTGGTGACGATCTCGGTCTCATTGCCCGCGCGGTCGATCGTGCGGCGGGGCGTCAAGATCGACGAGGTGGGCTTCACGGCGAAGCGCGCCACAATCGGCTGTCCCGTCGAGATCCCGCCGAGCACGCCACCGGCGTGGTTCGACAAGAAGGTGGGCCCGGCGCGCATCTCGTCGGCGTTTTCCTCGCCCGTCAGCTCCGCGGACGCGAAGCCGTCGCCGATTTCGACGCCCTTCACGGCGTTGATCGACATCATGGCCGCCGCGAGATCAGCGTCGAGCTTGCCATAGAGCGGCGCGCCCCAGCCGGCCGGCGCGCCTTCGGCCACAACCTCCACAACGGCGCCGATGGAGGAGCCCGCCTTGCGCACGCCGTCGAGATAGTCGGCCCATTGCGCGGCCATGACGGCGTCGGGGCAGAAGAGCGGATTGCGCTCGACTTCCGCCCAGTCGAAGCGGGCGCGGTCGATCTTATGCGGCCCGATTTGCACCAGCGCGCCGCGGATCGAGACGTTGGGAATAACTTTGCGCGCCACCGCGCCGGCGGCGACGCGCGCCGCCGTCTCGCGCGCCGAGGAGCGCCCGCCGCCGCGATAGTCGCGAATGCCATATTTCGCCTCATAGACGTAATCGGCGTGTCCGGGGCGGTACTTATTGGCGATCTCGCCATAGTCCTTCGAGCGCTGGTCGGTGTTCTCGATCATGAGCGCGATGGGCGTGCCGGTCGTGACCTGCCGGCCCTCGGCGTCAGTGAAGACGCCGGACAGGATTTTGACGTCGTCCGCCTCGCGCCGCTGCGTGGTGAAACGCGATTGCCCCGGCTTGCGCTTGTCGAGAAAGCCCTGGATGTCGGCCTCGCTCAGCGCGATCCCGGGCGGGCAGCCGTCGACGATCGCGCCGAGGGCGATTCCGTGGCTTTCGCCGAAAGTGGTGACGCGGAAGAGGTGGCCGAAGCTGTTGTGGGACATTGGCGCGTTCTAAGTCGCGCGGGCAGGCGGGTCAAACCCAGTGGCCGGCTCAGCGCTGCGAGGTGGCCTCGGGCGTCGCCGGGCTCTCCAAAAGCCGGCGCAACTGCGCGACCGCCGCATTCACAAGCCCCGAGCGCGGCCGGGCCGGGCCGATCTCCACCGCGGCCATATTGGCCAGCGCCCGGGCGAGCTTGTCGGTGGGGCGCCCCGTTGCGTCGAACAGCGCGAGGTCGTCGTTCGGCGTCGCGGCGATTCCTTCCGAGACATGCGCGGCGTAATTGCCGATGCGCGCGAGCTCGCCCGAGCAGTCGATGGTGGGCAGGGGCGGGAACGCCGGCGGCAAAGCGGCGAGCGACGCCGTCGCCTCGAGGCGGGTGTCGGGCGCCGGCGCCGCCAGCGTTTTGGCGCGCTTGGGCCGCGCCTCGGAAACGCCGGCCATGATCGACGGCGCAGGGATGAGGTCCGGCGCGGCGGGGGCGGAGCGTCGCCTTCCCCAGCCGACGTCGCCGCGGCCATGTGCGGCGAGCCAGCGGGCCCGCAGCGTATTCTGCAAGCCGCGCGGCGCGATCCCCATCGGCACGATGCGCTGCGGCAGCATGCGCATCATGCCGGCCCGCGAGGCCGGCGCGGCGCTCAGCGTGGGGCCGGTCGCCGGGCTCGGAGCCGGCCGGGCGGCTGCTGCGGGGGGCGTCGCGCGCGCCACCACAGTCGCGCATTGCGCCGGCGCCCAGCGCTCGATAATGGCGCGGGCGCTGTGGCGCTTATAGTCGACGTAATAGCGCCGCAGCAGCAAAGCGGCGACGGCGGCGCCTTCCTCGGCCGAGGCAAAGGCGACATGGCCGTCCGCGTCGGCGGCGATCTCGCCGTTCCAGCCGGCGCTTTTCACGCACCAGTAATTATTGAGCTTCACGCAGCGCGCCGGTTCGTTGTCGTCGGCGTCGAAGGCGCGTTTCGCCGCGGCGAGCGGGCTCATGTCGAGCCAGAGGGCGCTTTCGACGCGCCAATTGTCGACGGCGCGTTTCTCGGGCGCATAGGCGGGCGTCGGCGTGCGCCAAAAAAGCGCGGCGGGCGCGATGACGAGCGGCGGCGGCTTGGCGGGCGCGGCGGCGGCGATCAGCGTCACGAGCGTTTCGATCAGCATGCGCCACGCCCCCGCGCCTTTGGGTGAAACTCAGTCCGGATCGTCGGCGTCGCCGCCGAGCGCCGAGGGCGTGACGAAGCGATGCAGTCGCGCGGCGCCTCTGCGGACCTCGGCCCAGTGTTCCGTATCGAAGTCCAGAATGGCAAGCGCGGCCGTCGGAAAGCTCGAGCGCATATGGCCGAGTTCTTTCTCGTCGCCGCTGCCCGCGAGCCAGACGGCGAGTTCGGCGAAGCCTGGATTATGGCCCACCGCCAGCAGGGTTTGCGCCTTGTCGGGCGTTTGCCGCAGCACATCGAGGAGGTGGTCGGCCTCGGCGAGATAGATCGTGTTTTCGACGACATGCGTGACATGGCCGGGAAAGGCTTGCAGCGCCAGCTCCATCGTCTGCTTGGCGCGCCGCGCGTTCGAGGCGACGGCGAGATCGGGCGTCATGCCGGCCTCATGCAGAAAGGCCCCCATGCGGCGGGAGTCGTCCTCGCCGCGCCGCGTGAGTGGGCGCTCGCGGTCTCCACCAGCGGAGTGTCGGTCGGCTTTGCCGTGGCGCAGAAGAAGCAGTCGTCGCATGGCGCCTCTCTAGCACGCATTCGAAAGCTCGGGCTATCGTCGAGCGGGCGATTTACCCAGCTCACGCCCCTTGGAATGCGGGGAAATCGTCGCAGGCTTTACCCGGTAGGGCCCGCAGTGCAAGCTCCGCCCCGCCATTCGCCTCAGGGCAATCGGGTGAAAGCTGGGCGTGAGCCAATCCCTCCCCTTTACGGGGAGGGTGGCCCCGCGAAGCGGGGTCGGGTGGGGTAAGCCCCACCGGCTGCCGTTGCTGCGCGAACCCCACCCGGCGGCCTTTGGCCGCCGACCTCCCCGTAAAGGGGAGGTATTGGAGCTCGTGACGCCAAACAGCTATCACCCGATTGCCTGCTTCGCCGCCCGCCCGGGCAAGGGCCTAGAGTGACTATCATGCAAGAGCTTAGACACAGGAAGGCGGTTCTGGCGCGCCTCGTTTTCCTCGGCCTCGTCGCCGCGGCGGCCCTCGCGCCGCTTGCCCCGCGCGCGGGCGAGAGCGACATCGTCCTGGATAATCTTACCTTTACGGTCGGCGCCACGACCTATCGCATTCCCCATCTGGAGCTCAAAGGCGCTTCCCTGTCGGCCATTGATCTCGCCGATCTCTTCAAGGGCGACGCAAAAGCTGTGGATGGGCGGCTTGCGCGCCTCTCGGCCAAAAGCCTTCGCATTCCCGCGCTCACGAGCGAGACCAGGGCCGGCGGCGTCGTCGAGCGAAGCGCCTATCGCGACATTGACGCCGCCGACGTCGTCGCAGGCAGGATCGCCATCCTGCGGGCGGCGGGCGCCGAGCAGACGGTGGAAAAACCGGATGGCGGCGCGCAGCATTATCTCTGGGGCGCGAGCGTCGCCAAGGGCATCGACCTGCGCCAGCTTGCCTATCTCGCGCTCGCGACGCGGCTCGATTCGCAGGAGGCGACAAAGCCAGTCGTCGATGAGGAAAGCGTCGAGCAGCTTATCATCGAGGACAAGGCCGGCCGGATGACGACGACGATTGGCCGTCTTGCCGTCACGGGCGTGAAGGGCAGGGCGCTGCCTTTCCCTCTCCCGCAGCTTCGCGACCGGCTGGCCAAATTCGACGCCGACAAGGCGGAGGCCGATCCGGCGCTGCTGAAGGATGTGATCGACGCGGCTGCTTCTTTCGACGTGGCGTCGCTGGACATTCGTGAGATTGCCGCCACGGGCAAGGGCGCGCCGGCAGAGAGCCCCTATACGGTGAAAATCGGCCGCATCGCCGCTGCCGGCGTCGCCAATGGCGCGGTCGGGAGCCTCGCGCTGGAGGACCTCTCGCTCGTCGCCTCCGATGGCGGGCGGCTGGCGCTGAAGCGCTTCGGCCTGCGCGACGCGCGTCTCGCTTCTCTCGTCGAAAGCCCCTTTCCTCAGGTCGGCCATATCGAAGCCAAGGGCCTCGACGGCGATCTCCCGGACGCGCGACTGGGCGAGAGCGCGCGCATGAAATTCAGCCTCGCGGGCGCCGAGGCGGATTTCGCCGACTTCCGTGAAATTGCGCCGACGAAACTCTCCGGGCGCATGGACCAGCTCGCCATCGACCTCGCGTCGCGCGGCGAAGCGCCGTCGACGGCGCAGTTTCTGGCGCTGGGCTATCGCACTCTCGATCTCTCGGCCTCGCTTGCCGGGGAATGGCGCGAGAAGACTCAGGAGGCGGTTTTTGCGCCCTTGCGCGTCGAAGGGAAGGACATGGGCGCGGCGACGCTCAATGTGACTTTCGGCGGCGTGTCGGCGGCCGTTTTTTCGCCCATGGCGATCGTCTCCAGGGCCGCTTTGCTGGCGTCGTCGCTGACATCGGCGGAGCTGACGCTCGACGGCGGCGCGCTAGTCGAGCGGGTGCTGGCGCTCGAATCGAAAACCGAGAAGAAGCCGGTCGACAAGCTGCGCGCCGACTACGCCAAAACGGCGGCCGCCGCCGTTGCTGTCGTGTTCGGCGGCGGCGAAAAGGCGCGCAAGATCGCTGACGCCGTGGCCGCCTATGTCATGAAGCCCAAGCGGCTGCATGTGCGCCTCGTCTCCGAGAAGGGCGTCAATGCGCTGGACGCGATGGCGCGCAGGCCGGGGGACATATTGGAGAGCATGGAGGTGGAGGCGGTCGCCGAGAGGTAATATCGTTTCCGTTTGAATAGCTCGGACTGGCGCTTGTCATTCCCGACGTGCCGAAGGCCCGATCGGGAATCCAGAGCCACAAAAGCGCTGGTTTGGCTCTGGATGCCCGATCGCTCGCAGCGCGAGCGTCGGGAATGGCGCAAACTAATCAAGCGGATCTCGTATAAACGGCCTCAAAATCCGCGCCGCCCAAGGAAATGGCGATCTCGACCAAGGCGGGGCCAGTTTTTGCAGCGCGGCGCCCGCCATTTTCATCGCTGTCATTTCCGCTTAAAATACCTGCGGATGGGCAAAAAGCGCCGAAAAATCGGCCACGCTCACCTGAAGAGGGGAGAACAATGTTGCATGCTCTGATTGCCGACGCACAGACGAGGCTCGACGAAGCGCGTCGCCAGCTACGCCTCGCCGCCATCAACTTCGAGGTTCCCGACGACGAGTTGCTGGCGCTGCGCGCCGACGCCCGGAAAATCTATGACGAGCTCGCGGCGCTCGATCGTAAGAAGTTGAAAAAAGGTCTGCTCGGCTTGTTCAAATTCTGGTGAGCCGCCTGCGCTGACGATTTGCGTCTTGCTTCCGGAGCCGCCGCGCCCTCCATATCAGCGCATGAGGGCGCGGCGTGCGCCGCCCGCTTTCAGGTGAGGAAGCAAGATGATCAGCCCGGACACCCCTCCCGGAACGGAGGTCGTCTGCGTCGAAGCCCGGCCCGGACGCTATGGCGACGGCGGCCTGCGGCGTGGCGCTATTTACACGGTCGAGCGAATCGCGCCGGCGATCGACGGCGGCTATGTCGTGGTCCTGGGCGAAATCCCGCCCTGGCAGACCTATACGCCGCCCTGGGGCCTCGTGGGGATCGGCTTCGAGCTGCGGCGGTTCCGTTATCTCGACATTCCCAGCTCTCTGACGGAGCTTCTCGAGCACGCCCCGCGCGAAACCGAGGCGGCGTAAAGACTATTCGATCGGCGGAGCCTCGGGCAGCAAAGGGGCCGCGGCGCCCGAGCGGCGAATGAAGGCTTGGGGATCGGGCGCGAGGCGCAGCTCGTCCCAGCCGCCGGCGAGATCGAAAGCGATCTGCAGGCCCTTATCGCGCGGCTTGCCGGCGGCGTCGGCCTCCTGGGCGGCGGCTTTCAGCGCCAGGATACGCTCCGCGAGATTGGCGCTCCCTTCGAAGCGCAAGGCGAAACCGGGCCCATGGGCCGCGCCCTCGCTCAGCGCGCCGACGCCGTTTTCGATGAGGAGACTCAGGCGCGCATTCTGAAGCGCCGAGCTGCCCGAGCGGGCGGCCTGAGCGCTGGAGAGCGGGCGCTTCTCGAAGCGGCGAAGCGCGCGTTCGAAATCCACGCCGGTGATCTCGCCGTCGCTCAAGGCCGCCGAAAACCTGCCGTTCAGACTGTGCATCATGTCGGCGACGGCGGCGCCCGAGGCGTCGAGCGCGAGCGAGGAATCGAGCGTGCCGCCGAGCGTCTGCGTGCCGAGCGCGTCCCAGAGCAGGGCGCGGGCGTCGACGCCGGCGGTCTGCGCCGAGGCGTGCACGGCCAGCGCGCCGTCGGCCGGCTTGAAGGTGGCGTGCGCCTTCAGCGCGCCCCGATAGGCCCGGGCCTCGGCCAGCGAGAGGTCGAGCACGCCGTCGCGCAGCGCAAGGAAGATGCGGGCTTCGTCGATCGTGAGCCGACCAAGCCGGGCGTGGCGGGCGGTGACGTCGAGGTCGACGTCGACCCCGGAAAGATTGGGCGGATCGAGCGGCTCGCGGCTCCATTGCCCATCGGGCCCGAGCAGGGGCGGCGCGTCGGCGAGCATTGGCTTCAGCGCGACGAAATCGCTCTTCAAGGCGGCGGTGAGACAGGGCTTGCCGTCGTCGTCGCGTAAGGTGATGTCGCCCTCGAACGCATTGCCGTCGACATGGACATGCAGATCTTTGAGCGCGGCTTCCCGCGCCGTGATTGCCGCCTGAGCGGAAAACTGCGCATCCCCGAAGGGGCCGGGCAGGGGCGCTTCGAGATCGAAGAGATTGAGCGCTTGCCGCACCGATGCGGCTGAACCGGCGACGCGCCCCGCGTAACGCGCATTGGCGCTCGCTTCCACCACGCCTTGCGCCTCGAGCTTCAGGCTTTCGCCGTCGAGCCGGGCGGTGACGACCGAAGGATCGCCGCGCAGCAGCATGCCGGGCCGCGCGACCCAGAGAATGAGCTGCAAACGTTCGCCCCGCCAGTCGAAGGCGCTGGTCAACGCCGCCGGCTCGCCGATCTTGCGCCAGTCGAGCGTCGCCGACACGCGATCCGCCGCGTAGTCTTTGCCGTTTCGTCTCAGCCGCAGCGAACCATCGACGAGGTTGAGGACGCCGAGGCGGAAATTATCGGCCTTTTGGGCGGCCGGGCTCGCCGGCTGGGTGGCGGCGGCGCGCGAGGCGGCGCCGGGCGCGTCGATCGGTTTCTGGTCGAGATCGACCTTGATGCGCGGGCGTTTCAGGGTGATCGAGTCGACGTCGAGCCGGCCGGAGAGGAGGGGCAGCAGCTTCAGCCCGCCGAAAAGCTCCTCCGCCTGGATGACAAGGGCGCCGTTGTGATCGGCGAAGGCGACGCCTTCGATCGAAACGTGGGGGCGGGGGGCCAGCAGGAGGCGCGGCTTGCCATGCGCCTGGATGTAGAGGCCCGTCGCGTCCTGGAGCTGTGCGGCGATCGCGGATTGCGCGGCTGTCGAGGAATAGAGCCAGGGCGCGACGGCGACCGCGACGCCGCAGACGCCGAGAAGAGCCGTCATGGCGCCGATCAGCAGGTTGCGCTTGTTCGCGGCAACCCACGAAAACCGGCCCCGCGCGCTGGGCGCCTGCTTGGGATCGCCTTCCGCATCCGACGACAAGCTCATCTCTCCTTGGCTTTCATTTCGTTCTCGCGGGCAAGCGCGGCGATAAAGTGGCGGACACGAAATATGGCTCCCTGTGTCACACATCCTGGGGCCCGTCATGGCCGGGCTTGTCCCGGCCACCCACGCCGAGGGGCAAGGCTAACAAGACGCGTTATTACTGCGGATGAAGATCCTGCAGGGCTTTGGAGGCTCAAGGCCCCGTTCCTTTCGTCGTTGCGAATGTTCCAATTGCTCTCCGGCATTGGCTGATGTTGCGCGGCGTGGATGGCCGGGACAAGCCCGGCCATGACGCATGCGCCGGCACGCGAAGCGGGGGAGGGATGGGCAGGCGTCGTTAGCCGCTTCGCGCGAGAGCGAGCTGCTCGCGCAACGTCCGGAGGATCTCTTCGACATAAAAAGGCTTCTCGATAATGGGCCGAAGCAGATAGCTTTCGGGAAGCCCGGCGCGACCGCAACCTGTCGTAAAGACGAAAGGAATTTGGCGCGCGGAAATTGCGTCGGCGACCGGGTCGATCCTGTCCGATCCAATATTCACGTCGAGGAGCGCAATGTCGAAGGCGGCGGTTCGCGCGAGCAGCACGGCCTGGGATAAAGTCCGGGCCGAGCCGGCGACGACAAGGCCGAAATCCGTCAGCGTTTCTTCCAGAGCGAGCGAGATATAGGGGTCATCTTCGACAATCAGCACCCTGCGTCCGAGCAGGGGGTCGCTCGGCCGTTGCGGCGCATCGCTCGATGCGCCGCCGGGTCTGGGGTGTGGCGCGTCCGAGACAGACATAAGCAAGGATCGTGCGGCCGTTCACCGCACGAGTCCAGCGCTCGCCTCAAAAGCTTGTCGACTGTTGCAATTCAGTCGCAGTCGGCGCGGCTGGTTCTCCTCGCGCCCCAAAGCGCCAGCGCAAGCCAGGCGATGATGGTCAGCGAGCCGCCGCTGGGCGCGGCGAAGGGAAAGAGCTTTCCCCCCAGGTAGACGCGCGCCGCGAGGTCGGCGGAAAACAACGTCACGCCGGCCTGCAGGGCGAATGCGGCGCTCGTCAAAAGGCCGGGAAAGAGCGGCTTGTTGCGCGCCAGCGCCGAGAGCCCTAATCCCACGCCGGCGTGGATCATCAGGAACTGGCTCGCGGTCGCGAGCAGGGGATTGGCGTCGACATGCGCGGCCGCCGCGGCGAGAGACACGCCGGCCGCGCCCTGCAGCGCCGCGATGGTGGCAATGATCGCGCCTTTATTCACGCGGGTTCTCCTCTCGGCGCTCAATAGGCGTTTTCAGCCTTGAGGAGCGCGAATGGCGTCATCGCCAGAATATAGACGTCGAGCAGAATGGACCAGTTTTCGATGTAATAGAGGTCGCATTCGACCCGCTTTTGAATCTTTTCGGGCGTGTCCGTTTCGCCGCGCCATCCGTTGATCTGCGCCCAGCCGGTGATGCCGGGCTTGACGCGATGGCGGGCGAAATAGCCGTCGACGACCTCTTCATAGACGTGCTCGGCGGCGCGCGCGATGATCGCATGCGGACGCGGGCCGACAAGCGATAGATTGCCTTTGAAGACGACATTGAAGAGCTGCGGCAGTTCGTCGAGCGAGGTCTTGCGGATGAAGCGGCCGACGCGCGTAACGCGCGGATCGTTGCGGGTCACTTGTTTCGCCGCAGAGTGGTCGAGCTTGTCGACATACATCGAGCGAAACTTGTAGACCTCGATATTCTCGTTGTTGAAGCCGTGGCGCAGTTGCCTGAACAGGATCGGTCCGGGCGAGTCGAGCTTCACGGCGATGGCGATGAGCGCCATGATCGGCGCGGCGAGGATCAGGCACATCGCGCCGACGACCCTGTCGAAGATATTCTTGACGACGACGTCCCAGTCGGCGATCGGCTTGTCGAAAATATCGATCACCGGAACATTGCCGATGTAGGAATAAGAGCGCGGACGGAAGCGGAGCTTATTTGTGTGCGCCGCCAGCCTTATGTCGATCGGCAGCACCCAGAGCTTGCGCAGCATCTCCAGAATGCGTTCCTCGGCCGTGATCGGCAAAGTGAAGATGATGAGGTCGATGCGCGTATGACGCGCGAAGTCGACGAGATCAGCGACGGCGCCGAGCTTGGGATAGCCGGCGACGACATCGGGCGAGCGCGCGTCGGCGCGGTCGTCGAAAAGGCCGAGAATGCGCAGATCGCCGCTTTCCTGCGCCGCAAGCTCCCGCAGGACCGGATCGGCCAGTTCGCCGCCGCCAACGATCACGGTGCGGCGCTCGAGCTTCCCCTGGCGGGTGAGGACGCGGACAATGACGGAAAGCGCCAGCCGCTCGCCGGCGAGCAGCGCGAGACCGAGCGCATACCAGCCGAGGAGCCAGACGCGCGAGAAAGAATCGTCGAGCTTGAAGAAGAACAGGACGACAAGGGCGAAGATAAAGACGAGCGTCCAGGCGGCGGCGGCCTTCATTCCGTCGCGGATCGGCGCGCGAAAGGACGCCGTCGAGTAAAGCCCCAAAGACTGCATGACCGCGACCGCCGCCAGCGCCATGGCCGGCATCACCAGATAATAGTCGAGCGACCTTCCCCAGTTCGGCGCGACATGCAGCTCGTGAACCAGAACGCCGGCGCCAAGAAGCATGACGAGCTCGATGAGCCGCACGCTCCCGGCGAGCACAATCGGCGAATAGGCCTTTCCGGGCGTGCTGTTGCTGGCGATTTCCGCCAGCGTCGGGCTCAACGAGGCTTTCTCGCTCGTCTCCTTGTCGGCGCGGTCTTTATCATGAGGCCCGCCCTTCATGTCGCCGGCGGCAAAAGCGCCCATTTCTTTCTCTCCAAATTTAAAAAACGCCGCCAGATGAGGCGCGCATGCGCGCAGACGCGAGCGCGTCGCGATACCCGCGTAGCACGCCTTCATTCATGGAGGCGACAGTGAAGCGCGCGCGAATGACATCCGCCATGCGTTGGGCGAGCGCCGCGCGCGCCTCGGGCGGCGTCTCCAGCATCTCGCGCATGGCGGCTGCGAGCGCAGGCGCATCCTGCGGCGGAACGAGGCGATGCGCCTCTTCCCCATAGATTTCCGGCACGCCCCCGACATTGGTCGCGACGACAGGGATGCTTGCCGCGATGGCCTCCAGGACGATGTAGGGCAGAGACTCGGCGCGGCTGGGGACGATGAGAATGCGGCCGCAACGCAGCGCCTCGCGCGTGGGCATGCGCGGGAGGAAGCGGACGCGGGGCGTGAGGCCGAGGCGATCGGACAAATCGCGAAAGGCGGCTTCGTCCGGTCCGGAGCCGACGAGCGCGAGGCTGAGATGATCGGGCAGAGCGCGAAAGGCGTGAAGCAATTCCTCCACGCCCTTGGCCGCCCGAATTTCGCCGACGAACAGAAAATCCGCGGCGTCTGGCGCGGGAAGCGCCGGCTCGAATTCGCTCGGCGCGAGACCGTTGTGGACGACGGGCGTCAGCGCGCGCGGCGGCTCGACCGCTTCATGGAAGCGCCGCCGCGCAAAATCGCTCTCGAATGGCATCAGATCCGTCACGCGGCCCATTATGCGCTCGGCGGTAAAGAAAACTTGTCCGGAAAACGTGCTCGTGCGGAAATGTAGGCTTCCGCCATGCGGCGTGTAAACGCGCGCCAGCGGTCGCGCCGGTTTGGGAAACAGGGGCGCCAAGGCCGGAAGGCGCGCATAGAGCCCGCCTTTGGCGCCGTGCCCGTGAACGATGTCTGGAGACAGGCTTTGGATCAGGCGGGCAATCCGCCAGCCCGCCACGAGGTCGCCGGGGTGGGGCAGGCGCCGCATCGGAAAGCGGCTTACGCCAAGAGCAAGATGGGGCGAAAGCTCCGCGAGCGCACGCGCCGCGGCGTCGCCGCCGGTCAGAGAATCCGCGACAACGCCTACGCTATGGCCGTCTTGCGCCTGCGCGCGCGCGAGGTCGGCGACATGCCTGAACAGGCCGCCGACCGGCGCGCGCATTACATGCAGAACGCGCAGCGCCTCATGTCCATCCATATTGTTTCGCAAGGGGCCACAACCGCCCTTTCGGTTAGAAAATTCGTTCTTTGACAGTGATTGTGTCGCCGGGCCTGACCGGCGTATCGAGCGGCACGCGGCCGGTGACGGGATAGCCGTCGATCATGCGCGTGATGTCCACGCCGCCTTGATAGCCGCGCGGGCTGAAGCCGCCCGCGATGGCGACGGCCGTGCGTGCGGTCATGCCCTCGAGGAAGGGATATTGGCCGGCGGTCGTCACTTCCCCGAGCACGAAGAAGGGCCGGAAAGCTTCGACCTCGACGGAAACGCGCGGCTCGCGGATGAAGCCGTTGCGCAGCCGGGCGGCGATCTCGCGCTCGACGTCGGGCACGGTGCGGCCCTGCACGGGCACGGATCCGATGAGCGGCATGGCGATGCGCCCCGCGCCATCGACCGAATAGCTGTTTGAAAGCGAGTCCTGGCCGAAAACGATCACCCGCAACCTGTCGCCGGCGGCGAGGGTGTAGGGGGCGTCGGCGGTGGCGACGAGGAGCTCCCCCCGATAAGTGCCAGGCGCCGCGCAGGACGACAGAAAAGCGCTCGTCATCATTGCCATCGCCAAGGCAAGCGTCTTGCGGGCGACCCTCTTCGAGGCGAGTATCTTCGCCATTTCGGTTCCGTGCCTTGTAAACAAATCAAAAGACCGCCGCAGGGCGACGGCTTCCTTTTATTGCTTCATGGTTAACAAACTTTGACCTGGCCGGCCGGGCGCGGCTTAACCCCGCCTCAACCATAATTTCGTATGACGTCAACGCTTCATCTTCGGAGTAAGCCATGCGTTCGGGCGTTCCATCAGAAACAGAGGCCACGACAGGCGAGATCGATCTGTCCGGAATCGGCCGCGCGCTCGCCAGAAAACGGTGGTGGGTGATCGGCCCGACGCTCGTGGCGTTCGTCGGCGCGTTCGCCTTCGTCAATCTCGTGAAGCCGCGCTACACGTCGGACGCCAAGCTCCTTCTTGAAAATCAGGACAGTTTTTTTACGCGCGTCGACAAGGGCGAGCGCGTCGCCGCCACCGAGCCCGACGCCGAAGATGTGCAGAGCCAGATTCAGCTCCTCACCTCGCGCGACCTTGCGCGCCGCGTGATCAAGCAGCTCGGCCTGCAGGGAAATCAGGAGTTCGATCCGCTCGCCAATGGCGTGGGGGCGCTCACGCGCGTGATGATTTTGCTCGGCATCGTGCGCGATCCCACGCGCATGTCGCCAGAGGACCGCATTTTGGAAAAATTCGGCGAAAAGCTCGCCGTGCTCTCGCCGACCAAGACGCGCGTTCTTTCCATTGAATTCTCGTCTCGCGACCCCGACCTCGCCGCGCGCGGCGCCAACGCCGTCGCCGACGCCTATATCGAAATGCAGCAGGAAGCGAAGCGCGATCTGGCGCGCTCGGCCGCGCAGTCGCTCGCGACGCTCGTCTCCGACCTCCATACGCGCGTCGCCGAGGCCGAGGCTAAAGTCGAGGATTATCGCGCCAAAACCGGTCTTCTCGTCGGCTCGAACAATACGATCATTTCGACGCAGCAGCTCGGCGAGCTGAACAATCAGCTCTCCGTTGCGCGTGGCGCGCAGGCGGATGCGCAGGCAAAGGCCAATCTTCTGCGCGATATGCTGCGCCAGAACCGCATCGGCGAGATTCCGGACGTCGCCAATAATGAAGTCATGCGCCGAATCTTCGAACAGCGGGTCGCCTTGCGCGCGCAGCTTGCGCTGGAATCGCGCACGCTGCTGCCGCAACATCCGCGCATCAAGGAGCTGAACGCGCAGCTCTCCGATCTCGACATGCAATGGCGCGCCGCCGCAGAGCGCACGGCGCACACGCTCGAAAACGACGCCCGCATCGCCTCGGCGCGCGTCGAAAATCTCACCCGCGCGCTCGAAGATCAAAAGCGCGTCGCCGGCGCCGCCGGCTCGGAGGAAGTGAAGCTGCGTGATCTCGAGCGCGGCGCGCGGCTTCTCAAAGATCAGCTCGAAGCCGAGACGGCGAAATATCAAGAGGCGGTGGCGCGCGAGCGCGTGAAGGCGACGCCGGCCGACGCCCGCATCATCCAGCGCGCGCTGGCGCCGCAGATTCCTTCCTTCCCGAAGAAAATTCCGATCACGGCTTTTGCAACGCTGGCCGCTTTCATTCTTTCCGCGGGTGCGGTCGTCGCCGGGGAATTGCTCAGCGGACGCGCGCGCATGTCGTCGCGAGATTTGGCGGAAGAGGATGCGCCGGAAACGCCGCCTCCGGCGTCGCCAGCGCCGGCCGGTCCGGCTCCTGCCGGCGGCGGAGCCGCATCCGCCAAAGCTTTCGACGCAGGCTGGCGGAGAAGCGACGCCGACGCCTTGCGCCGGATCGAGAGCGCGCGCGCCGTCAGCTCCTGCGTGAAGGTCCTGGTGACGCCCTGCGAGGCAGGGGGCAAGCCGATCGAGACGGCGATTGCTTTAGGCCGCAGCCTCGCGCGGCGCGGACGCACGCTGCTGGTGGCGGCCGACGCCGGCGTTCGCAGCCTGGACGCGCTTGTGCATTCGCCGGGGCGCACGCCGAAAGGCCTGTCGGATCTGTTGACGGGCGGGGCGGATTTCACCGAGGCGATCCACCGCGACATCGGCTCGCGTCTCCATGTGATGCCGGGCGGCGTCGCGGAGGGCGCGGAGCGGGACGACCTTTCGCTCGTTGTCGCGGCGGTCGCGCATACTTACGACTTTGTGGTGTTCGCAGCGTCGGCGACGCAAGCGCTCGACCTCGCCTGGCATGTCGATCTCGCCTTCGTGCTCGGCGGGGACGCTACTGCGGAAGCCCTGCGCGCCACGCTCGCGGAAGAGGGCGCCGATGCGCATCTTCTCGAAGACGCTGCGAGCCTCGATGAACTCGCCGCCTGATACTATTGGAGCGGCCACGCGCGCGCGTGGCGGCGGGCAGGTCAGTCTCCCGACAGGCTGAGCGGCTAAGAGCGATCATCGGCATCATTTTTGGCGGGAACGCTGGTGCAAGACGCTCAATCGCTCGATCATTCGACTGCCCCCAACGTCGCCGAGACGCTCCGTCTGCTGGTGGAAACCGAGATCAAGCGCATATTCGGAATGGGCCTGTTTCCTTGCGACGGCGCAAATCTCGACGCCGTCGCGCCGCTCGCGGCAGGCGTCGACACGGCCATCTTTGTCTCCCAGCATCTTCCCGAGGCGGCGAAATTCCCCAATGCCGGCGCTTTGCTCGACGAGGCGATGCGCCGCCGCGAAGTCGACGGCTTGATCCTCGAATTTGGCGTCTTCTCTGGCCGGACCATCAACCGTCTTGCCGCTCAGACATCGCAGCAAATATTCGGTTTCGACAGTTTCGAAGGGTTGCCGGAAGACTGGCGGCCCGATGTCGGCAAGGGGGCCTTTCGCGCTGGGCTTCCGAGCGTCGCGCCTAACGTCGAATTGGTTGTCGGCTGGTTCAACGAGACGTTGCCGGAATTTCTCGAGCGGCATGAAGGGCCCGCGTCGCTTATTCACGTCGACTGCGATCTCTATTCGTCGAGCAAGACTGTCTTCGATTGCTGCAAGGAGCGAATTATAGCCGGGACCATTTTGGTCTTCGACGAATTCTTCAACTATGTCGGCTGGCGCCGACATGAATATCTCGCCTTCATGGAGTTCGTCGAGGCGATGGGCGTGCGCTACGAATATATCGGCTACGTCCCTGCGCACCAGCAGGTCGCTGTGCGGATCGTATCGGTGGGCGAGCGGACCGATTGACGTGAACGAGTTCGAGGCGGCGAAAGCCAAAGCCGCTGCGGCCTATAATGCTGCGGCCGATTATTTCGACCACCCCGTCAGCTCGTTCTGGCATCGCTTCGGGCGACGCACCGTCGAGCGCCTCGGCTTGCGGGCGGGTGAAACCGTCCTCGACGTTTGCTGCGGGAGCGGCGGCTCTGCGCTGCCCGCCGCTGAAGCCGTTGGTGCGCAAGGGAAGGTCGTTGCGGTCGATCTTGCCGAGCGCCTCGTCGCCTTGGGGAAAACGAAGGCGCGTGAGAAAGGCCTCGGCAATATCGAATTCGAGGCGGCGGACATGCTGTCGCTTGGCTACCCGGATGCAAGCTTCGACGTCGTCGTCTGCGTGTTCGGGATTTTCTTCGTTCCCGACATGGTCGCGGCCACGAGAGAGTTGTGGCGCATGGTGCGCCCAAACGGACGGCTGGCCATCACCACCTGGGGGCCGGAACTATTCGAGCCCGCCAACGCAGCCTTCTGGGAGGCCATCCGCGACGAGCGCCCCGATCTTCTGAGAGGCTTCAATCCGTGGGAGCGGATTTCGACGCCGGCAGGCCTGCGCGAGATGCTTGCCGAAGCCGGGATCGGCGAGGCGGAGATTGTCGCGGAAGCGGGGAGCCATCCGATCCGCTCTCCCGACGATTGGTGGCTGATCGCCATGGGAAGCGGCTATCGCGGAACGCTCACGCAGCTCGACGGCGCAACATTGGCTCGGGTGCGCGAGAGAAATCTGGCGCTTCTGGAGCGATGCGAGGCAATCACGACGAACGTGCTATACAGTGTCGCTGTCAGGTAAGTCATACCATTTTCGTTTGAACTGTTCGCATCGGTCGCGTGTCATTCCCGGCGGGCTGAAAGCCCGACCGGGAATCCAGAGTCACAAAAGCGCTGGTTTACTCAGAGCCCGTCATTGCGAGCGAAGCCAAGCAATCCAGGGCGGCGATGCGGCCCTGGATTGCTTCGTCGGCTCCGCCTCCTCGCAATGACGGCGATGATTCCTGTGGGTCCAAACGGCGCGAGCGTCGGGAATGGCGCCGAACAAATCAAGCGGATCTCGCATCATCCGTCATTGCGAGGAGCGCAAGCGACGAAGCAAATCCAGAGCCACATCACGGCCCTGGATTGCTTCGCTTCGCTCGCAATGACGGACTATGACAGCAAGCTGCGCGCTCTGCGGTAGAGGCGCGTCAGCTCGGGGTTCTGTTTGATGTATCGTTTGAGGCCGAGAAACGCCGAGAACAGTGGCGCCGCGAGGGCGCCTTTCGTCGTCAGCGAAATGACCTCGTCGCAAAGCTCGATCGTCTCATCGCAGACGGCGTTTTTGTAGCGCGCCTCGCCCGCGCCGAGGTCGAAATGCGTCATGCCGCGCGCGACGAGATTGCGCATCAGCGCATGCAACAGCAGCTCTCCGGGCGATGAGCGCGCGATGTCTTCGTCCATGTCGAATGAATTGAGCATGGCGGAGAAACGGCCGCGGCGCACGAGGCCGGCATAGGTCGCGACAATGCGCTCGCCGACGCTCAACGCATGCAGCTCGATGGCGCCTTCGCCATCGCCGGAGGACAAGCGTTCGAGCAGCGCGCGCACGCGCGCCATATCGAGAGCGCCTTCTGCGCCAATATCGGAAAAGCGCGCGGATTTTTGCGCGATCAGCGCGTCGATGATGTTCGCGGCGCGTTGCCCCGTCGCGCAATGCTCGTAGGAGAGCGCGCCGCGCTCCACGAGACGGGCTTCCTTCTTTCGTAGTTTCTTGCGCGTATCTTTCGAAAGGCGCGCCGCCAGTTCATCGACTGTCGCCGGAAGCGCGGCGCCATAGGCGAAGCTGGCGCTGTCCCTGGCCGTCTGAAAGGCGAGCGGATTATCCAGCCCCTCGAAGCGTCGCGGTTGATTGCGCAGATAGATCAGATCCGGACGAATTGGGGCCCGCTGCGCGGAGTCGAGTAGCAATCCGCGCAGGTCCGCCTCGGTGAAGCCGGCGGCTGGGTCCAACAGCGGCAGATTGAAATTGCTTTCGCGCCCGCCGAGGAAAAGAGCGATGTCGAGCCCCGCATGGCGCTCGATGCATAATGGCAGCAGCGCCAGCGGGCGCCCGGCCGCGTTGCGCGCGACGATGAGCAACGGGCGCGCGCCATCCGCCCGGCCCATCGTCTCGTGCCAGGCGGAGAGGAAGCGATAGGATTGATAGGGGCTGACGACCGCTTTTTCGGCAAGCTCGGCCCAATCCCCGCGTGCGTCCTCGAAAGTGACGAAGACGTCGATGCTCATGGAGCCGGCGGCGCTTACGCGCCGATTTTCGCGCGCTGATCGAATGGTCTCCAACCCCGTAACGATGCGTCTCATGAAACTCGCAGCCGAAAGGTTCGCCAGTGCGATAATCGCCGCAAGGCGCATAATAGATCGTTAGAACCTTGGCCCTAAAGCTATGAAGGCTTTCTTATGTGGGTTGAGGGATTCATGGCGAGCTGGCGCGAGCTTGCGATCGAAGCCGGGATGCAGCTTTTCAAGGCCAGCGGCGCGCATCGGCTCGCCGCCCCCTTCACCAGCGGCCTCGGCGCGATACTGATGTTTCATCGCGTGCGGCCCGAGCGGGGAGAGGCTTTCGCGCCCAACGCCGGCCTCGAGATCACGCCGCAATTCCTCGACGCCACGCTGACCCATCTCGCCGCGCGGGGCTATGATATTCTTTCGCTCGACGCCGCTCTCGACGTGCTGCGCGCGCACGCGGCTCCAAAGCACCCCTTTGTCGTTCTCACTTTCGACGACGGCTATCGCGATCTCGTCGAGCACGCTTTGCCGGTGCTGGAGCGTCATCGCGCGCCCTTCACAGCTTATGTGACGTCGGGTTTCGCCGATCAAACGGCGCGGCTCTGGTGGCTCGAGATGGAAGAGGCCCTGCGCCGGCAGTCGCGCGTCGATACTGTCGTCGAGGGTCGGCGGATCGCGCGCAACTGCGCGACGGCGCAGGAAAAGCGCGACGCTTTCGGCGACATTTATTGGGCGATCCGCGACGGCGGCGAGGCGCAGCTCCTCGACGTCGTTGCTCGGCTCGCGGCGGCGGCGGGCCTCGACTCCCATGCCCTCACCGCTGAAACCTGTCTCGATTGGTCGGGTATCGCAGCGCTGGCGCGTCATGAGCTTGCGACGATCGGGGCGCATTCGGTCACGCATGCGCGTCTCGCCAAGCTCGACGCCGCCGATGCGCGGCGCGAGATGGGGGAAAGCCGTGACGCCATCGCGCACCATACGGGCATTGCGCCCAAGCATTTCTGCTACCCGGTCGGCGATCCCACTTCGGCCGGCGCGCGCGAATTCGCGCTTGCAGCGGAGCTTGGCTTCGACAGCGCCGTCACCACGCGGCCGGGAATGATCTTTCCCGAGCATCGCGACTATTTGCACGCGCTGCCGCGTCTCTCGGTCAACGGCAAGCATCAAAGCCTCGCTGCGCTCGACATATTGCTGAGCGGCGCGCCTTTCGCGGTGATGAACCGCGGTCGGCGCGTCACGGCATAGCGAGGGAGGGGGCCATCAGCTTCGACCCGTTCAACGCGCCCTGGCGGGAGATCGAGAAGGGCGAGAGCCGCGGCATGCTGGCGCCGGCGCTGACTGTGGCGCTGGCGGTGGTTTGCCTGACGCTGCTCGGCGTCCTTGCGCTCTATACCAGCCAGCCGGGCGAGATGGCGACGCTGCCGGCGAATGAGGAAGCGCTGCGGCGTTATGCCGAGCAGGGCTATTTTCCGCTGATGGCGGCCGCGAATGCCGCGGAGCGGCGCGCTTTGGCGACGCTCGCCGGGCTTCAGACCTTCGGCGGCCTTTTCGCCATGCTGATGTCCTTCGTCTATGGCTGCCGACGCGGTTACGCCAATCCCCGGCCGCGCGGCTGGTCCAACGCCTTTTGGGCCTCGACCGTTGTCGGTCTCGCTTTGGCGACGTGGATCTTTCCCGAAGTCTCCGCGCAAAAGCTCGATTATCTGCTCACGTCTCTTGCAGCGAATGGGCGGAGCGCTCAGCTATCGCCCGTCGTCGTGCTTCTCGAGCGCGGCGGCGCGGTGGCCATGCTCGTCGCGTTCTTCCTTTTGCTTGGCCATGACCTCGGTTACCGGCTGCGAGAGGCTCTGGAAGACTTCGGCCTCGTCGAGGCGCATGAGGCGGCTCGGCGCGCGCCCTCGTCCAAGCCGGACCCGTCGGCGCATAGCCGGCGCCGCGACAGCGCGGGCGGGCCGGAGACCGAGACCAACTTCGGCGCGCGCGAGGCGTCGTCGCCGCCGCCGAGCGCCCCATCGAGTGCGGAGGTCAAGGCGCGCCTTATTCTCGGCGTCGGCTCCAACGCCTCAAAGCGCGAAATCGAGCGCGCCTATCGCGCGCAAATGAAACGCGCCCACCCGGATCACGGCGGCTCGGTGGAGCGCGCCTCGGCGCTCAACGCCGCCAGGGACGTGCTGCTCGGGCGTTGACGGCGCGCCGGGGGCCACGGACCGCGCGCCTTCAGGCGCGCTTTAAGGAAATGCGAACCCTGAAGGCTCGCGATCCGCCCGGCGCGAGGTTGCGCGCCTACATCTTCAACTGGGACGGCTTCAGCTTATCGGAAATCTCCCCGCTCAAATTGACGTCATAGGCGTCGACATCCAAGACCGGCGCCCCGTCAGCGACGTTCAACTTGCTGAGATCGACCCAGAACAGGTTCGCGCTCTTTGTCGACTGGAAGAAGTAGACCTTATTCGAGAGGTCGGCGAGCGAGGCCCAAAGCGTCGGCCATGTATCCGAAGAGTCGCCGCCCGACGTGTCATGCGCGCCGAAGGGCACCGCGACATTTCGGATGACGCTGTAGGCGCCTGCCACGGCTTCACGCAGCGACGCGGGCTTGGGGAGCGTCTTGAGATAGCTCGAGGCGCGGACAAAGCGGCTCTTCGGGTCGATGCCCCCCGGCATGGGTAGCTTCCCGCCGAACAACTTGTATCGCAGCAGGTTTTTCCGCTGGATGGAGAACGCGGGCTCGTTGGTCATAACCAGAGTTTCCGGCCCGCGATTGATGGTCAGTTTCCCATTCACAAACTCGAATATGGCGGAGTCGCCCTTGGCGTCGGCGATAGACAGGTGCAAGGGCCACTCCCGTCCTTCGGCGACGAGCGAGACGATCTGGAGCTGCTTCATCGCCTCGACGGCCTCCTCGACAGAGGCGAAATTGTCGAGAATATATTGCGCCCAGGCGGCATTGGTCAGTCCGGCCCGGCTGTCGCGCTTTTCATATTTCGTATCGTGCAAATACAACAGATTCGCGCTCAAACCCTTTTCATTCAGGCCGTCGCTCACGGCGATGTCCAACGCCGTGGCGCCTACGCTGGCATATTTGGATTTCCACGACAGCATGTTCGGCATGCCGGCCGGTCCGCCATGCGATGCGCCGCGAGGGAAAACGGCGATCCGCGCTTTGTCGCTCATGTAAAGGTCCATTGTCCGCGCGACGACATTGGCCTGATCCGTGTTCCATAAAATTCGGGAACAGGCGAAAGCGCTCGACGTAAGCAGGCTTGTGGCGAGGACCGCGGCGACAACGGTTGCTCTGGACGGCATGAGTATCGGCCTCCTTTGTGCGTGACGAGACGAAGAAAACGCCCGTGACACTATCTTTGGAGCCGTTCCACGCCGTGGAGGTCGGGCCGACGTCCAGGCGCATTTATCGGCGTTTCCAGCTCAATAGTTGCGAAGAAGCTTCAATTTTTTCTGAATCACCGTTCAGTGAACAAACGCAAAGCATTGTTCAGGCTGAGGCGGTCAGACATAGGCTATGCCGTAAGCAACTCCGCTCTGGCAAAGCTGGCGGGAAACGCCTATTTTTGACGTAAATCACAAAAACCCGGAGTGGACAGAATGAGCGCCATGGGCGTTGTAATTTGTTTGGCCATCGCGCTATCGGCGGCGTTGGGCGTCTATCTGCGTAAGCGGCAGACCGACAATGTCGCGGCAAACCGCGAGGCCGTGCCTGCCGATTTCGCCCGTGACGTCCCGCTCGACGAACATCGTCGCGCCGCCGACTACACCATCGCCCGCACCCGTTTCGCGATGGGCGAGACGCTCTACGACGCCGCGGTCTCCATCCTGTGGCTTGCGGTCTGGATGGCGCCGCTCTATGCGCTCGTCTCGCAGTTTCTCGCGCCGGGCCTGACGCGCAGCGTCGTCTTCGTGCTCGCGGTCGCGGCGTTCGGGCATCTTCTGGAGCTGCCCTTTTCGCTTGCGAACGCCTTTTGGCTGGAGGAGCGGTTCGGCTTCAATCGCCTGACGCTGAAGACCTTCATTCTCGACGAAGCGAAGGCGGCCTTGCTCGGCGCCGCGATCGGGACGCCGCTGCTTTACGGCATGTTCTGGCTGCTCGGCGCCTTGCCCGACACCTGGTGGCTTGTCGCCTATGTCGCCTTCATGTCGCTCACCGTCGCCATGACCGTGATCTATCCGACCTTCATCGCGCCGCTCTTCAACAAATTCACGCCGATGGAGGAGGGGACGTTGAAGGCCCGCATGGAGGCGCTGCTCGCCAAATGCGGCTTCGAGTCCAACGGCCTTTATGTGATGGACGCCTCCAAGCGCTCCGCGCATGGCAATGCTTATTTCACCGGCTTCGGCAAAGCCAAGCGCATCGTCTTCTTCGATACGCTGTTGGAGAAACACTCCGTCGACGAGATCGAGTCGATCCTTGCGCATGAGCTCGGCCATTTCAAATTCGGCCATGTGCGCGGGATGATCCTGCAGGCGGCGATCATCGCCTTCATCGGCTTCGCCGCATTGTATTGGGCTTTCGGCAATCAGACCTTCGCCGGCTGGTTCGGCCTGCCCAATGATCCCGGCGTCGTGCTCATCGCGCTGCTGCTCGCCAAGGAGCCGCTCTCGCATCTGCTGCGTCCCTTGCTCGCCTGGCGCTCGCGCAAGAATGAGTTCGAGGCCGATGATTTCGCCCGCCAGATCGTTGGCAAGGAGCCGATGATCTCGGCCTTGACGCGTCTGACCCGCGATAATCTGTCGACGCTGACGCCCGACCCGCTCTATGCGACGTTCTACTTCTCGCATCCGCCCGTGCCGGTGCGCGTCGCGCAGCTTCGATCGGCGGGCTGAAAAAGCCCCCGAGCCGGGGCCTGCGGCGGCAGGCGTAACAATTCGACGCGCGCTCTCGCCTCGGCAGGCTTGGCCACTATCTGTTCGCCTCATCGGAGGCGAGAGAGATGAGCATCGAGACGGCGCTGGGCGCGCGGCTGTCGCCGATGGCAAGGCGGCGAAACCCTTGGGCCGCTTACGGCGTCGCGCTGGCGGCGGTCATGATTGCCGCCTGGATTCGCTGGTCGGCTGCCGGCGCGCTTGGGGCAGGCGTTCACTTCATTACGTTTCTGCCGGCGGTGTTGATCGCCGCGGTCGCCGGCGGATTCTGGGTCGGGCTTTTTGCGATGGCGGCCTCGATGGCCGCGATTGGGCTTCTTGTCCAGAGCAGCTCCTTCGCCGGGGCGTTCGAGCCGCCGACGGCGGCGGCGCTCTTTGCTTTCGCCTTCGCCAGCGTCGCCGTCGCCGCCGTCGTCTCATTCTTCGAGCAGACGATCGATCGTATCGCCGCCCAGGCGCATAATCAGCATTCCCTCATCGAGTCGGCGCCCAATGGCATTGTCATCGTGGACGCCGGCGGGAAAATCATCGGGCTGAACCACAGCGCGGAGGGGCTCTTCGGCTATGAGCGCGCCGAGCTGTTGGGCAAAGGCGTGGAAATTCTCGTCCCCGCCCAAGTCGCCCGCGCTCATGTCGGCTTGCGTGAGAAATTCCAGCAGGCGCCAGAAACGCGCGCCATGGGAGCGGGGCGCGACCTGAGCGGGCGGCGCAAGGACGGCAGCGAGTTTCCCCTGGAAATTGGGCTCAACCCCATCGAATGGGACGGCCAAAGGGCGGTGCTCGCGACCGTGACGGACATTACCGAACGCAAGCAGCACGAGGAGCGGCAGGCGATACTGGCGCGCGAATTGGAGCATCGGGTCGGCAATATTTTCGCGGTCATTCTCGCCACCATCCGTCGCACGCTGACGAGGGGACGAAATGTCGTCGAGGCGGCGCAGATTTTGACGCAGCGCGTTCAGCTCATGGCGGACGCGCATGCGGTGCTCTCCGAATCCATGTTCAAGAATATTCCGTTGAACAAGCTGATCGACATCGGCGTCGGCAGCTTCAAGGATCAGGTCACGTCAAAGGGCGTCGACATCGCCGTCAATGCGCGCGCTGCTCAAGCGATTTCCTTCGTCGTTCACGAGCTCGTCACCAATGCGGTGAAGCACGGCGCGCTGTCCTCGCCGCGCGGCGCGGTCGCAATCGAGAAAGAAATCGAGACCATCGACGGCCAGTCGTTTTTTGTTTTCCAATGGTCGGAAAGCGGCGGCCCGCCCGCCGTGGCCACGACACGCAAGGGGTTCGGTTCTTTCATTCTCCTGGAGACGCCCAGGCAGTTCGGCGGCGAAGCGGAGATGGATTTCGGGGAGAAGGGGCTGACCTATCGGCTGCGGCTGCCGTTGGAGGCGATAAGGTGAGGCAGGGGCGTTACGTCGGGTAGGTTGAGGAAAACCGCTTCATCGCTCTCGCACGCCTCGAGCGTCCGTCTGATCTCGTAAAGCGGCTCGGGCCAGATTTCCGGCAGTTCGAACTCTCCCGGATGTGAGAGAGAGAAGGCCAGGAATTCCCCCGGCGGATCGAAGCGCGCGTCTACGCCCGGCTTGTTCCCTCGCGCATCGAGACGCAGCCACGCGTGGTCTTCGAGGTAGACTGCGTTCAGACCATGCAGGCAATAGGTCGCGGCCCGCTTATCGAGGATGAGGCGTTGATAGCAGAGGCCAGCGGGGATGTGGTTGGCGCGCAGCAGCGCGGCCAGGAGATGGCTTTTGGCGTAACACCATCCCGTGCCTTCCTGAAGAACCTCCGACGCTTTGCATGTTGGCCTGCCGCTGCGGCGGTCGTCCCAGCTATGATGGATTTTGTCGCGAACGAATGTGAAGGCGTTGTGGACGATGTCCGTCTCCCTTTGTGCACCCTGCGCAATGCGGGCCGCGGCTTCGGCGACGGTAGGATGGTTGAAGTCGATATATTTGCTGGCGTCGAGGAACTTGTTTTTCAATGGATGAAGCTCGCTCTCAGGGTCAATTTAAGGAAGATCTACCAGTAATATCCTATCCGGTTGAACAGCTCGCATGGGGACGTGTCATTCCCGGCGGGCTGAAAGCCCGACCGGGAATCCAGAGCCTCCCGTCATTGCGAGCGAAGCGAAGCAATCCAGAGCCGCGATAGCTGCCTTGGATTGCTTCGTCGCTTTCGCTCCTCGCAATGACGGCGGACCAAGATAGCGCCAGTTTTGCACGGGATTCCCGATCGCTCGCTTTGCGAGCGTCGGAAATGGCACCGGACCAATCCAGCAGATTTCGTATAATCCCAACTCCCCGCCCGCCGCTTGTGCAACGCCTGCCCATCCCCCGGTCATCCTGCGGGAATTGCCGTCAAAAGCCGCAGATTGCCTGCGGATTGGATTGACTTCCCCGCTTGCGCTCCCGCTAATCCGCTGCTGCGGCGCAATAGCCGTTGTCGCGAAGGCGGTGATCCCCTTGTCTATCCAGGTCGCGCTTCACCACGTCACGCATTACAAATACGACCGTCCCGTCGCTCTCGGCCCCCAGATTGTGCGCCTGCGGCCGGCGCCGCATTGCCGGACACGTGTCGCGGGCTATTCGCTGAAAATCCTCCCCGCCGAGCATTTCATCAACTGGCAGCAGGACCCGCACGGCAATTGGCAGGCGCGGCTCGTCTTTCCCGAGAAGACGCGCGAGTTCAAGATCGAGGTCGACGTCATCGCCGAGATGGCGGTGTTCAACCCGTTCGATTTTTTCGTCGAACCCTACGCCGAAGAGTTTCCCTTCGTCTATGACGCGGCTCTTGCGACCGAACTTGCCGCCTATCTCGAAATCGAGCCCGCCGGCGTCGCGCTCGACGGCTATATGCAGACGATCCCGCGTGAGCGACGACGCACGATCGACTTCCTTGTCGATCTCAACATGCGGCTCCAGCAGGACATCAGCTATGTCATCCGCATGGAGCCCGGCGTGCAGACGCCGGACGAGACGCTGACGCAGCGTTCGGGCTCCTGCCGCGATTCCGCGTGGCTGCTTGTGCAGATTTTGCGGCGGCTGGGTTTTGCGGCGCGCTTCGTCTCCGGCTATCTCATCCAGCTCAAAGAGGACGTCGATCCGATCGAGGGCCCCAAGGGCACGGATCATGATTTCACCGATCTTCACGCCTGGGCGGAAGTCTATCTGCCAGGCGCGGGCTGGATTGGCCTCGACGCAACATCGGGCCTCTTCTGCGGCGAGGGCCATCTGCCGCTGTGCGGCGCGCCGCATTACCGCTCCTGCGCGCCGGTTTCGGGATTGGTCGAACCCGCCGAATGCGATTTCGCCTTCGAGATGCGCGTCGATCGCATTCGCGAGGCGCCGCGCATCACCGCGCCATTCTCGGATGAAGCCTGGGAGCGGCTCGATCGTCTCGGCGAAAACATCGATGCGGATTTGCAGGCGCAGGACGTGCGCCTCACCATGGGCGGCGAGCCCACCTTCATCTCGATCGATGATTTCGAATCGCCCGAGTGGAACACGGCGGCGGTGGGCCCGACCAAGCGCGCGCGTTCGGACGATCTTATCCGCCGGTTGCGAAACCGTTTCGGCCTAGGGGGTTTTCTGCATTACGGACAGGGTAAATGGTATCCGGGCGAGAGCCTGCCGCGCTGGGCCTTCGCGCTCTATTGGCGCAAGGACGGCAAGCCGATCTGGAACAATCCCGCGTTGGTCGCTGGCATGTCGCCCAATTCGAACGTGGCCAACCCCGTCAACGCCGGGCGCTTCAGTTTCGAGCTGGCCGAGACGCTCGGGGTCGGCAAGGATTATGTCATACCGGCCTATGAAGACCCCGCGCATTGGATGGTGAAGGAGGGGCAGCTCCCCGTCAATGTCGATCCGCTCGATCCCAAGATCGAAGACGCGGAAGAGCGCGCGCGCATGCTGCGCGTCTTCGAGCGCGGCCTCTCGACGCCGACGGGCTATGTGCTGCCGATTCAGCGCTGGAACGCGCGCGCCGAGCAGCGCTGGCTGTCGGAGCGCTGGCCGTTGCGGCGCGGCCGATTATTCCTGGCGCCCGGCGACTCGCCCATTGGTCTGCGCCTGCCATTGAACGCGCTGCCCTGGGTGCCGCCTTCCATCTATCCCTATGTCCATAACCAGGACCCATTGGAGGATCGCGGACCTTTGCCCGATCCCTCGCATCTCCAGCAAATTTACAGCGAGACGCGATCGAGCCGGGACGAGCAGCTCGGCCAGTCGGCTGTCGAGGGCATTGTGCGCACGGCGCTCGCGGTCGAGCCGCGCGACGGGGTTCTCTGTGTCTTCATGCCGCCCGTGGAGCGGCTCGAGGATTATCTGGAGCTGCTGGTGGCCGTCGAGACGACGGCGGAAGATCTCGGCATGCCGCTGCATATCGAAGGCTATCCGCCGCCGGTCGATCCGCGCCTCGACGTCATCAAGGTGACGCCGGACCCAGGCGTCATCGAAGTGAATGTCCAGCCTGTCGCGTCGTGGCGCGAGGCGGTGGAGAACACCAGCGCGCTTTACGAGCAAGCCCGCGACGCGCGGCTCACCACCAGCAAATTCATGACAGACGGGAGATGCGTCGGCTCGGGCGGCGGCAATCACGTCGTGCTCGGCGGCGTCACGCCGGCGGATTCGCCATTCCTGCGCCGGCCCGATCTCCTGAAGAGCTTCGTGCTCTATTGGCAGCGGCATCCGTCGCTCTCCTATCTCTTCTCCGGCCTCTTCATCGGCCCGACGAGCCAGAGCCCGCGCATCGACGAAGCGCGCCACGACGCGCTTTACGAGCTGGAAACGGCGCTCGCCAATACGCCGGGGCCGAATGAGTGGGGCTACCCGATCTGGCTCGTCGACCGGCTCTACCGCAACCTGCTCGTCGACGTTTCCGGCAATACGCATCGCTCGGAAATTTGCATCGACAAGCTCTATTCGCCCGATGGACCGACGGGCCGTCTCGGCCTTGTCGAATTCCGCGCCTTCGAGATGCCGCCCGACGCGCGCATGAGCCTCGCCCAGCAGCTATTGCTGCGGGCGCTCGTCGCCTGGTTCTGGCGTGAGCCGCAGGGCGGCAATTGCGTGCGCTGGGGAACGGCGCTGCACGACAAATTCATGCTGCCGCATTTCGTCTGGGCCGACTTCCTCGGCGTGCTCGACGATTTGAAGAGCGCCGGCTACGCCTTCGATGCAGAGTGGTTCAGGGCGCAATATGAGTTCCGCTTCCCGCTCGCCGGCCGCGTCGAGCATGGCGGCGTAGAGCTCGAAATCCGCCACGCGCTCGAACCTTGGCATGTGATGGGCGAGGAGGGGGCGATCGGCGGCACGGTGCGCTATGTAGATTCCTCTGTCGAACGTCTCGAAGTGCGGGCGAGGAACATCGTGCCCAACCGCCATGTTGTCGCCTGCAACGGCCGCCGCGTGCCGCTGCACTCGACCGGAACGCCGGGCGAGGCCGTGGCGGGCGTGCGCTTCAAGGCGTGGCAGCCGGCGTCGGGCATGCATCCGACGATCCCCGTCCATGCGCCGCTCACCTTCGACATTGTCGATAGCTGGAGCAACCGGTCGCTGGGCGGCTGCGTCTATCACAGCGCCCATCCGGGTGGGCGCAATTACGACACCTTCCCGGTCAACTTTCACGAGGCCGAGTCGCGGCGCCTCGCGCGCTTTCAGGACCACGGCCATACGCCCGGCCGCATCGAGCCGCCGCGCGAGGAGCCCGCGGGCGATTTCCCGCTGACGCTGGATTTGCGGAGGCGATTTGGCCGTTGAACTCGACGCGCCGGCGAACGACGCCGAAGCCGGTCTCGGCGAAGAGGCCGGCCGACTCGCGGCGTGGATCGCCGATTACAAACCGATGCCGGGCGTTCCCGACGAGCTGATCGGCCCGGACGGGCGCCCGCGCGCCCATTGGATGACGCTGCTCGAAACGCTGGCGGGCCTCGGGCGGCGGGGGGTCGAGAACCGCTTTGCCGCCGCCGCGCGGCGCATCAACGACATGGGCGTGACCTATCGCGTGCGCGGCGAGGCGCGCGAGCGGCCCTGGCCTTTGGGCCGCCTGCCGCTGCTGCTCACCGAAAGCGAGTGGTCGGAGATCGCGGCGGGCGTGGCGCAGCGCGCCGAGCTGCTCGATCGCATTTTGCACGACGTCTATGGCGACGCCCACCTCGTCTCGGAGGGCGCGCTTCCAGCGGCCGTGGTCGCTGGCTCGCCGGAATTCATCCGCCCGATGTGCGGGGTCGCGCCCGTCGGCGGGCGCTGGCTGCGCTTCTATGCCGTCGACATCGGGCGCGGCCCGGACGGCAAATGGTGGGTGCTCGGCGACCGCGCCCAGGCGCCCTCGGGCGCGGGCTACGCCATCGAGAACCGTCTCATCCTCGCGCGCGCCTTCCCGAGCCTTTATCGCGAGATGAAGGTGCGCCGGCTTGCGGGCTTCTTCCGCGACTTCCGCGCCGGCCTCGCGGCGGCGGCGACGCGCAACGATCCGCGCATCTGCCTCATGACGCCGGGGCCGTGGAGCGAGACCTATGCGGAACAGGTCTATCTCGCGCGCTATCTCGGCTTTCTTCTGGTCGAGGGCGAGGATCTCGCGACGAGCGAGGGCAAGCTGCATGTGCGAACGGTCGCGGGGCTGAAGCGCGCCGATGTCGTGTGGCGGCGCGTCGACGCCGATTGGCTCGATCCGCTGGAGGCGAACGCCGCCTCGCGGCTGGGGGCGCCGGGCTTCTTCGACGCCATAAGGCGCGGCTCGGTCGCCATGGCGAATATGCCGGGCGCGGGGCTCGTCGAATCGCGCGCGCTGATGAGCTTCCTGCCGGCGCTGGCGCAGCGGCTCATGGGCGAAAGCCTGCGGCTTCCCAATGTCGCCACCTGGTGGTGTGGGCAGGAGGCGGAGCGGGCCGAAATCCTGCGCGACTTCGACAGCCGCGCCATCGCCGGCGCCTTTGGCGACAAAGCGGAGGGGCTCTTGGGCGCGCCGGCCGCCGTCGGCGCCGAGCTCGACGCGGCGCAAAAGGACCGGCTCGTCGCGGCCATTCGGGCGCGCGGGATGGATTATGTCGGGCAGGAGGTCGTGAAGCTCTCGACCACGCCGGCCTGGGACAATGGCGCGTTGACGCCGCGGCCTTTCTCGCTGCGCATTTTCGCCGCCGCGACGCCCGAAGGCTGGAAGGTCATGCCCGGCGGCTTCTGCCGCGTCTCGGATCGCCGCGACGCGCGCGCCATCACCATGGGCGCCGGGGCGCAAACCGTGGATGTCTGGGTCATTGGCCAAAAGGCGTCGGAACATGCAACGACGCTGCTGCCGCCCAATAATGATGTTCCGGTCGTGCGCGTCCCTGGCCATCTGCCGAGCCGCGCCGCCGACAATCTTTTCTGGATGGGCCGCTATCTGGAGCGCGCGGAAGCGACGCTGCGCATCGTGCGGTGCCTGTGCAACCGCATGACGGAGATTCAGAGCAATACGATTCAGGGGCGCCAGCCGATCGAGCGTTGCGAGCGTCTGCTCTTCGAGTGGGGCGCCGCAGCGCCTTTCGCCGCCCCGCATCCCGGCGCAGTCATCGCGCTCACCGCGGCGAGCAACGCGGATTTCCATGGCTCCGCGCGCGCCGTTGTCGGGGAGGCGAAGCGCGCCGCCTCCATCATCCGCGAGCGCTTGTCGCAAGACATGTGGCAATTGCTCGTGCGGCTGGAGACGCGGCTCGAAAGCGCGGCGGCCCGCCCGCCGCTGGAGCCGGAGATATTGGAGCTCACCGAGCGCGCTTTGCATACGCTCGCCGCGCTCTCGGGCCTCATGGACGAGAATTTCAACCGCGTCTCCGGCTGGGCCTTCATCGATCTCGGCAAGCGTATGGAGCGCGCCATCAACACCTGCCGCTTCGCGCGGCAATTCGCAGACAATGATCCGACGATCGAAGCGCTCGACGCGCTGCTCGAACTGGTCGATTCGCAGATCACCTATCGCTCGCGCTATCTCGCGGGCGCGGCGCTGGCGCCGACGCTCGACATCACGCTGCTCGATCCGTTCAATCCGCGCTCCGTTGCTTTTCAGATGCGCAGAATAGACGAGCATCTCGCATCGCTGCCGGCGCTTGTCGACGACGGCATGATGGAGCCGCAACGCCGCCTTGCCGTGTCGTTGCGCGCGGATCTCGAAGCCGAGGACGCCCGCGGCCTGGACGCCAAGCGCGTGCGCGCCGTCGAGCAGAAGCTCTTGGCGCTAGCCAACGCCATTTCTGAACGGTATTTCTCGCATTCCAGCGACCCGGCGCCGGCCGACAAGCGATCCAAGCTCGCGTGATCTACGACATCAGCCACGTTACGACCTACAGCTATGAGGCCGCCGTCGCGTCGACGCGCTGCGCGATCCGGCTCACGCCGCGCGACGGCAAGGGCCAGCGCGTCCTACGGGCGCGCGTCGACGCCGCGCCCTCGCCCGAGACGACGCGCGAGAGCGTGGATTTCTTCGGCAATCGCGTCATCGAGGCGACGATTCGTGAGGCGCATGAGACATTGCGTATTTCCGTCTCGGCGCGGGTCGAGGTGGCGCGCGAGGAGCCGCCCGCCGCGGCGCTAACGCCGGCCTGGGAGACGATTTCCCGCTCGGCGATGGCTGTGCGCGCCCTCGACCGCGAGTCGCCCGCGCATTGGCTGTTCCCGAGCCGCCAGACGCCGCTCTATGCGCCGGCGACCAGTTATGCCCGCGAAAGCTTCCCGCCTGGCCGCCCGGTGCTCGAAGGCGCGCAAGAGCTGATGCGCCGCATCAAGGAGGATTTCGCTTACGATCCGGAGGCCACTCATGTGGCGACGCCGCTCGAAGAGGCTTTCGAGGCGCGCGGCGGCGTGTGCCAGGATTTCGCGCATATCATGATCGCGGGACTGCGCGGCCTTGCGCTGCCGGCGGCCTATGTCAGCGGCTATATCCGCACGCAGGCGCCGCCGGGGCAGGCGCGTTTGGAAGGCGCCGACGCCTCCCACGCCTGGGTGGCGGTGTGGTGCGGCGAACCCTTCGGCTGGATTCACCTGGACCCCACCAACGCAATGTATGCCGACGATAATCATATCGTCGTCGCCATCGGTCGCGACTACGCGGATGTTTCGCCGATCGACGGCGTGATCGTCGGTGCGGGGCGCCAGGCGCTCGCCGTCAGCGTCGACATCAAACCCGTAAGCGAGGCGCGATGAACCTGCGCGTAGAGGTCGAGAGCGAGGTCGCGGTCGAGAGCGGCGACATGAGCCTTTTCTATCTGTCGATCCTGGCGCTCCTCGTCGGCGGCTTGGCGGGGCTCGTGGGCGCGATGTTTCGACTGGCGCTGATGGCGGCGGACCGTTTGCGCGACGCCGTCGTTCACTGGGCGCAGGGCGGGGAGATCATCGGATTTCTCGTCGTCGTCGGTCTCTGCGCCATCGCCGCGCTCATTTCCGTCTGGATGGTGCGCCGCTTTGCGCCGCACGCTTCAGGGAGCGGCATTCCGCATGTCGAGGCGGTGCTGCATAGCGAGGCCGCGCCGGCGCCCTTCATCCTGCTGCCCGTGAAGTTCTTCGGCGGCTGTCTCGCCATCGGCGCCGGCCTTGCGCTCGGGCGCGAAGGGCCGAGCGTGCAGATGGGCGCCGTCATCGGCCATCTTACCGGCGACGCCTTTCGGCGCAGCAAAGCGGATAATTGCGCGCTGCTTGCCGCGGGCGCAGGGGCGGGGCTCGCCACCGCCTTCAATGCGCCTATGGCGGGAGCCGTCTTCGTGCTGGAGGAGCTGACCCAGAAATTCGATCAGCGCGTCGCCATCGCGGCATTGGCTGCGTCGTCCACCGCCATCGCGGTCGCCCATCTGCTGCTCGGCGACGCGCCTGATTTCACGATTCCCAAGCTCGTCTATCCGGCGCCCGCCATCGGCCCGCTGTTCTTTATCCTCGGCGCGGTCATGGGGTTGTTCGGGGTCGTCTACAACAGGGTTTTGCTCGCCACGATCTCTGCGGTCGAGCGGCTTCGGCTCGCTCCCGAGAACAAAGCGGCGATGATCGGCGCGATGGTCGGCGCGCTGGCCTGGTTTGCGCCGGGGCTCGTCGGCGGCGGCGACGCCTTCACGCAAGCCGCAATTAGCGGCTCGCAGGATTTATTCTTTTTGCCCTTCGTGCTGGCGCTGAGATTTGGGCTCGGCTCGATTTCCTACGGCTCGGGAACGCCGGGCGGCATTTTTGCGCCGCTTCTCGCACTGGGCGCACTGGCGGGGCTCTTGTTCGGCGTCGTCTGCGGGCTGCTGCTGCCGGGGCTCGATATTCAGCCGCAAGCCTTCGCCATTGTCGGCATGACCGCCTTATTCACCGCCGTGGTGCGCGCGCCGCTCACCGGCATTGTGCTCGTTACCGAAATGACGGGCGCCGTGTTCCTGCTCTTGCCGATGCTCGCCGCCTGTTTCCTGGCCATGTTGGCGCCGACGCTGCTGAATGATCCGCCCGTCTATCACTCGCTGCGCGAGCGTCTGCTTTCGCAGGAGCGCGCCCGCGAACGAGAGTAGGGGCGTATTCGCCGTCATTCCCGACGGTCGCGAAGCGAGCGATCGGGAATCCAGAGCAGCATCAGCGCTATTGTGGCTCTGGATTCCCGGTCAGGCCTTCGGCCTGCCGGGAATGACACAGCCCAAAGCGAGCTGT
Organism: Methylocystis iwaonis; assembly: GCF_027925385.1. Taxonomy (NCBI): domain Bacteria; kingdom Pseudomonadati; phylum Pseudomonadota; class Alphaproteobacteria; order Hyphomicrobiales; family Methylocystaceae; genus Methylocystis; species Methylocystis iwaonis. The sequence continues at coordinate 2,574,542 of NZ_AP027142.1, read as the reverse complement.
CCGCGCGGAGATGGCGTTGTCACTCCGCGGCTTCCTCGAAGCGACCGATGGCGTCCATCAGCGGCAATGTGAAGCTGAACACGGCGCCTGCGTCGCGATTGGGCTGCGCCCATATCTTTCCGTCATGCGCTTCGATGATCACGCGCGACATCGGCAGCCCGACGCCCATGCCGCCTTCCTTCGTCGACGGCGAGGGTTCGAACAACTGGCTCTTGATATGGTCGGGGATGCCGGGGCCATTATCTGCGATGTCGACGCGGATTCTGTCGTCCCCCGTCAGGGAGGTCGAGATGACGAGGCGCCGGGCCCGCGAGTCGCTCATCGCTTCCTTGGCGTTTTTGATCAGATTGGTGAGAACCTGCTGGATCTGAACGCCGTCGACGAGAACCGTATCCTTGCTGGCCCCGAGGTCGAGACTGATCTCGGCGTTGCGGTCCTTGAACGACGTCGCGAAGCACTCGCATGTGCGCTCTATAAGCTCATGGAGGCTCAGAATGAGCTTATTGGGTTCGCCATGCGAGGCGAGCCCGCGCAGGCTGCTGATGATGCGTCCCGCGCGTTCCACTTGCGCCGAGGCGCGCGCCAGCGCTTCCTCTATTTTGAGCTGACGCTTCTCGGGCGGAATCTCGATCAGGCGTTCGGCTACCTTGAGATAGGTTTTCATCGCCGAGAGGGGCTGGTTGAGTTCGTGGGCGAGCCCCGCCGCAATGCCGCCCATCGCCGCCAGACGATCGATCTGAATTTGCTTAAGTCGGGTCTCGGCCCGATGTTTCTCGGACAAGTCACGCACGCTGCCGACGAAAAGGGGCGCGTTGTCATGGCGCGTCGCGGCCAAAGCGATTTCGGCCGGGAACAGCTCGCCATTTTTGCGTCGGCCTCGCGTCTCCTTGCTGCCCCGGATTTTGTGCAGGTCGAAATCCGTCGCCCATTTTTCGGGAAGGATCGTGCTGATGTCCTCGCCCAGCAGCTCGTCCTCGCCATAGCCGAACATGGCCGCGCCGGCGGGGTTGATCGAGTAGATCGAACCGGCGGCGTCGAAAGCGATGATGGCGTCCTGGACAGTTTCCAGGATCGCATGTTGCCGCCTTTGGCTTTCGCGCAAGGCGCGCCCCATGCGCCCGCGATTGGCGCTTTTGAACGATAGCCAGCGACCGTTCTCGTTGATCACCGCAAAATCGTGATTGGCGATGATGTCGAAAATTTCGCTCGGATTGCATGACGGCAACGGATAGGCGCACAAAGCGAGCATGCGCTTCGAGCCGATCTCGCGATCGACCATCGACTCGTAGTGGATGAAACCCTGCCACGCCACTTTCTCGAGCCAGAACGTATCGCCGGACAGGCGCAGGCCCTCGAAGCCGCGCTGCTCTGCGGACGTCAGCTTATCTACCCATGCGCGCAGCACGCGGTCGCCGTCGAACCGGCCGTTCTGGATATACCAGTCGGCGTAGCTCGTGATTTCGAGCTGGCCGGACAGGATGAAGGCGTCGAGGTCGGGAACGGCCGCTCTCAGCGCTGCTTTAGCTTGCTCGACGTCGACCAGCTCGGACGTCACCCACATGCAAAACTCGTTGGCGGCAAGCCCCTCAGCGAAATAGGGGATCAGGATCTCGAGGAGCTGCTCGGCGTCGTTGTACAAAAGGCAGAAATGCGTGCCCCACGGCAGATCGCCGACGGTCTCGAGGCCGGATTTCCGTGGCGGTTCATATCGCAAATCGCGAGGGTAATCGCGCGTATAATCGTCCACCGTCTTCCCCTACTCACTACGCGAATGTCGGGTGTAAGTCGCAAGAGCTTACACAAGCTCCAGCGCGGAAGACACTAAAAAGTGCCTGTAAATTGCGGGGCTTTTGCTAGTATAGCTTAGCTGATGCTTCGGCTCGAGCCGGGAATGACATGCGTTTTACGGAGCGTTCGGCGGTCCCGCCAATTTGGTTCTGCGTCGCAGGGGACGACACGAGCGTCGAGACTAAAAAGCGCTCTCTCCTCTCTTGTCCTCCCCATCGCGGAAGGTCGAAAGAGCCGGCGCCGGGCGGGAAGGCCCGGCGCCGCTCCGATCACCTCGGCTCCTCGATGATGTCCACGACGACGTGGCTGTCGGGATCGACGAGCACGACCTGATCGTTGAGAACGAAGTAGTCGTAGCGTTCGACATCCGGCGCATCGAGAGCGACGTTGCGGGGCACGGGGGCGAGATCGACGTAATCCGGCACGCGGTCGCCGACATGGACGCAGACCTGCCGCAAATTCTCGCGCGCTTGTCTCATCACGCCGCGGTAAAGCGTGCGTTCCTGGCGGGCGTCCAGTCGCACGCGCGGGGCGTAGCCATAGGCTTCGCCGCCACGCTCCCGCCGGCCATAGCCGCCGCGTTGCGCCTGGCGGCCGCCGTCGCGCCGTTCATAAGCGCCGCCGCCATAACGGCCCCCCCGTTCTTCATAGGCTGAGCCGCCGGGCATCGGCCCGCCGCCGACGTCGAGCATGCTGACGACCCGGCGATCGTTCGGATCGATGATCGCGATCTGATCCTCCACCATCACGTAATCAAAGCCGCGGTACTGCGGAACGATGGAGACGACTTCCGGAGGAAGCGGGGCGAAGGCGACACTGGGCGGCGCAATGGCGCCGATCCGAACGTCGAAATCAGTACGGGAGATTCGGCGTCCGCCGCGCTGCTCGATGATGTCGCGCACGCGGCTTTCCTGGCGCGCATCGAGCTGGACGCCGCCGCGCTGGGCCTCCCGTCCGGCGTAACCGTAGGTTTCGCGTCCCTGCACGCGGCCGCCCTGGGTCGCTTCCGCGCCGCGCTTCGTCTCCTCGCCGGTCCTTTCCTGCCCGGGCGCGCGTTCGGCCGCGCCGGGAGCGCGCTGTTCGGCGCCGGGGGTCCGTTGTTCGGTCGCGCTTCTGCTCCGCTCCTCGGCGCCGGCCGCTCTTTCTCCGCGTCGCTCATCCTCTGTGGCCGCGGAGCCGGCGCGGCCGGTCTTGTCCTGTTTCTCGGCCTCTTTGGCGCCCTGCGTTTCGGCCTTCGAGCCGCGCGTTTCGGCGCCGGGCTGGCCGCCTGGCGTTTGCTTTGCGCCATGCTCACGCCGCCGTTCGGCTTGCGCGCTCGGCGTCCGGTCGAGATTCTCGTTGGCGGCGCCGTGCTTTTCGCCCTTTTTCTCGCCGTGCTTCACGGCGGCGCCGCGCTGTTCGGGATGGCGCTCCTCCTGGCGCGCGGCTTTCTCCGCCGACTCATTTACGCCGGGGGAGGCTGCCTCCCGCTCGCCTTTCGCCTCGCCGCGCTCCCGGCTCTGCATCTCGCCACGACGCTCCCGCGCGCCCTGTTCGTCCGGCTTTTGCGGGCGCGCCGCAGGCTCCGCCTGCGCAGGCTTTTGCGGCTCGCCGCCCGGCTGGTCGCGAGCGGGGTTTTGCGCATAGCTCTGGGGCATCCCGAGAGACAGCGCCGTAATGGCGACGGAGAGTAGAAGCCTGGCACGCATTGCGGTCTCCATCCGGCGGCGCGGGCGGAACGCCGCGCCTGCTAGGGGCGGGTAATGGCGTGCAACGCGCGTCGAGGCCGTTTGTTCTGATGAATTCAGGGCGGCTCGATCTGAAAGCGGCGCAGCGCTGGCGCAAAGGCGCAGGCCAGCGGTCGACCAGGCGAAAGCTTGGCGAAGGCGTGTTGGGGCTTGACAAAGAGCAGGCCCTCCGGTGTACTGCCCGACGCATAAAGCAGCAAAAACGACGCCTTTAATGGCGTTTCCCAGAGGGAGGTTCAAATGGGTTGGCTGATTCCCGCTTGCATGTTGGCTATGATCGTCATCTCCGCTGTGACTCTGACGCGCCTCTAATCGCGTCGGTAAGCGGATGACCGGCCGCGAGCGGTCCGGTTTCCAGGCCGCCAGCGTGGGAGCGCTGGCGGTCTTCTGTTTTTCAGCCTTGTCGATTCTTTAGGCCGCGAGCGGCGGCGTCCCTGCGTCAGCCCCTTGCCCGTTTGAGCGTTTGAGAGGGAAGCTCCCCGTAACGCGCCCGGTATTTCGACGAAAACTGCCCATGGTCGGGGAAGCCGCAGTCCATGGCGATCTCGATCACCGACGCGGCGTCGCCGGCGAGCGTCAGGCGGTCTCGCGCGTTTTCGAGACGACACTCCATCAGATAGTCGCGCGGCGAGCAGCCGTAGCTTTTCTTGAAATTGTCCTGCAAGGTCCGCATGCTCATCCCGAGCGAGGCGGCGAGCCGCGATAACTCCACAGGCTCTGCCGCATGGGCCTTGATGTAATCCCGGGCCTTGCGGATGGGGGGCGGGCTCGTATCTCTGCCAGCCGCATTGATCTTGCGCGCGACAGCGGGAAACAGCGCAGCCGTCGCGAGAGTCTGCAGGGTTTCATCATAGCCGGCGCGCGCGAGCTGGCCGAGACCGGTCGCCTCCAAAGCGAGAATCTCGGACATGATGAGTTTCATGTTGCGCGCGAGCGTCGCGTAGAGCGGATCGGACAGATCGAACGCCGTCACCATGCCGTGGAAAGGCGTTCCGCTGAAGGGAAGGCCGGTAAGCCTTTCCGCCTGCGCCGCCGCAACCGCCATCGGAAGATGAAGGCTCAGGCTCATGGCTTGGGGAAGCCGCATATCGACGGTTTCGAGCGGGGGCCAGATGGCGCCGTTCCGCCCCGCGGCCAAACTATAGTTCCCGCCACCCATTTTATAAGAGATCGAGCCCTTCAGCGGGACAAAGACGAGAGCGGCGTTCGATGGAGGGCGCCGAAGGAAGACATCGGATGTTTCGGTTGCAACCAATACCGCCTTGCCCAGCCGCACGGCCGTGCAGCGCAACCGGAATGCGTCCTTGTTCTCGAGGAACGAGACGGACAAGTCTTGTCCAAACAAGACGCTGAGGCGTTTGGCGGCGGCTTCCGGGGTTTTGGCTTGAATCGTGGCGACGCCCAGCGCGGGCTTCTGCAAGTCGCTGTGCCCCATCAATCGACCCCGCCAAACCGACCAGCGTCAGAGTCACGCAGACGATCGCGAATTGTCAACGGAGGCGGGGCGTTGGCGGCGGCAATGTCGCGCTTTTCAACGGTTTTGTTTTGCGTCGCCGCACGGGAGAAAGACGGCCTGTCCGGGTGCGCCCCATAGGGACAGGCCGTCGGTTCCCCTCAAATCCCGCCCTGAAAGACCGCTGAATGGCTGCTCTCAAACGAGAAAATTGCTAACGCCAAAGCGATCCTGGGCCAAGCTGGACCGTGGCGAGGAACAGTGTTCCCCCCGTGAAGGCGCCCTGGCGTTGCAAAGAAGACACATGCGCAAGGGCGCGCGGCTATCCGAAAAGCGCGCTGGAGCCCGGCCCGCCAAATCGGCCCGAGGCGACTTAGTTTTAGCCTTCTGTCAGGGCGGGCGGAAAGCGCGCGTTCAGCCGTAAACCCAGCCGACAATCGCGGCGCCGAAGAAAAAGCCGACGCAGCCGATGATAATCACCTTCACAAGCCCGTCCGGCATATCCGCCTGCTCCTCGTCAAAACGGCCCGTCGCTCCATCGCGCCCGGGCCGCTTTCTAAGAGGCGGCCGTTTCCCGCGGCCCCCTTGGAAAAATATGGCAAGGCGCCCGGCCGTTGGCAAGGCGGGCGCGCGGTCAACCAGCGAGAGTCGCGACGAGCCAGAGCGTCAGAATGCTCGCGAGCTCCAGCGTCAGTAACAGAAGAAAAGCGGCGGCATGGCTCATGACCCGCTTCCTTGCGGCCGCGACTAATTTTGTCTCGCGAGGCTGGGTTTTGGCGCCGGCCGGTTGTCGGTCTCCGCGAGGAGGGCGTCGACGGCGGGCTGCTGCTTACCTGAAGCAAGGGCCTTATGTTGCTTGCCGGGCTCGGCGAAGCTGGAAACAAAGCCCAAAGCGAGGAAACCGATCCAAAAGATTGCCGGAGCAATTTTCGACTTCGCGAGCGCCATTTCGGTCCTCCCTTTTTTCTCTGGATTTCAAGAATTCCTAAAGTACTCTCCGGAGAAAAGCGCCAGATGCGCTGCGACCAATGGCGCCAGGCAAAGCTTTTTCGAGTTGCTGCTGTCCGACAAGGCTGGCGGGCGCCGTGGCGCCAGGAATGCGCATGGAAGTGGAGCTATGAGGTTGCAAAAGAGCGCCTTAATCCTCGAATAAAGTCGCCAGCGCGGCGCCACCCCTGGGCGGGAACGGCTAAATGACGAGCATCGCCTCTCTCGGTCGTCTAACTCCGGTGATCCGGAGCGGCCAAGTGCAACTGTCGATCATGCTGAAGGAGTCCGACAAGGCGACTCTGCAGACGCAGATCTTCGACCAGATTCGCGCCATGATTCTGAACGGCAGATTGCGCGGCAACGACCCGTTGCCGACGACGCGCGAGCTCAGCGCTCAGCTTGGCGTTTCACGCAACACGGCAGTGCTGGCTTATGAGCGGCTGGTCTCCGAAGGCTATATCCGCACCAAGCCCTATGTCGGCACCTTCGTCGCCCCCGATCTGCCGGACACCGCTTTCTTTTCCTCCAGCGCCCCGGAAACAGCGCCGGCCGCGCCGGCGCCGCTGAAAGACGGCGGCTTGACGGAGCCTCTGCGCGACATGCGCACGCACCGCCTCGCCGACCCCGACCGGCGCCGTCTCGTCGCCGATTTCTGGGTGGGTAAGCCCGATGCGCGCAGCTTCCCGCTCAAGGCCTGGTCTCACCACATCAAGGCGCGGTTGAAATCGGCGGGCTCGGAGCTCACGACCTACAGCGATCCGGCCGGGCTTCTCGAATTACGTCAGGCGATCGCCAAACATCTCGCGCCGGCGCGCGGCGTTGTCTGCGATCCTGAGCAGATCATCATCGTCGGCGGCTGCCAGGACGGCTTCAACCTCGTCGGGCGCCTTCTCGTGACGCCCGGCTCGCCGGCCGTCGTCGAATCGCCGTGCTATCAAGGCGCGGCCTATGTGCTGGAAAGCCTCGGGGCCAAGCTGCATCCCGTGCCGATCGACCGCGATGGGCTGGACGTGACGATGCTGCCGCAGGTCGAGGGAGCCGTCGCCTATGTGACGCCTTCGCATCAATATCCCGTCGGCGTGACGCTCAGCCTGCAGCGCCGCATCGAGCTTCTGGCGTGGGCGACGCAATATAACGCCTATATCATGGAAGATGATTACGACAGCGACTTCCGCTTCGTCGGATCGCCGCTGACGGCGCTGAAAGGATTGGACCGCAACGAGCGCGTGATTTATCTCGGCACTTTTTCGAAATGTATGGGGCCGGGGCTGCGGCTCGGCTACGTCGTCGCGCCGCGCCGGCTGGTCGAGAGCTTCCGCCGCATGAAAATGCTGATGAACAACGGCCAAAGCTGGCTCGAGCAGGCGGCGATGGCCGACTTCATGTCCAGTGGCGAATTCGGACGCCATCTGCGCCGCATTCGCCAGATGTATCGCGAGCGCCGCGACGCCTTGCTGGCGTCCCTGCACAAGCATTTCGGCGAGTGTGAGATTTACGGCGAGCAAGCCGGCATGCATCTCGTGTGGAAGCTGCCCGACCGATTCCCCAGCGCGGCGGAAGTCGAGGCCAAGGGGCTGGCGGCGGGCGTCGGCGTCTGCTCGCTGGCGACGGGCTCGGCGCTGCGCTTCGATAGTAACGATGGAGGCGACCGGCTGCTCATGCTGGGCTTCGTCGCGCTCACCGAAAAAGAGATCGAGGAAGGGATTGCGCGGCTGGCGACGGCGCTTCGCAGCTAAGGGCGCGCTGCGCTGCGAATGAAACGCGCGCGCTTTCAGGAATCCGCTCGATTGGTTCGTTGTTATTCGCGGCGCGAGCGATCAGGAATTGCTCTGGTCGCTCTGGATTCCCGGTCGGGCTTTCAGCCCGCCGGGAATGACAAGGCCCCATGCGAGCTACTCGAGCGGAAACGGTATCATACGAGATCCGCTTGATCCGTTCGGCGCCATCACCGACGCTCGCGCCGGTTGGATACACAGGGAATCACCGCCGTCATTGCGAGGAGGCGGAGCCGACGAAGCAATCCAGGGCCGCATCGCCGCCCTGGATTGCTTCGCTTCGCTCGCAATGACGGGCGCCGGGCAAAACTAGCGCTCTTGTGGCTCTGGACTCGAATGGCAATCCGAGCTGTTCAAACGGAAACGGTATCATTGGCTGGTTCGGCGTGCGATAGTCAGCCATGACGAATGAAAAGCCGGACCAGACCTATACCGTGAGAGTGCGCTCCAGAGGGGGCGCTGGGCATAACGCCATGTGGCAATGGGAAGTCTACGCGGCGGGAAACGCGCTTCCGATTGAAAAAGGCCTCTATAAAGGCTCGGAGGCGAGGGCCTACCAAACCGCTCAGGCGGCCATGGCGCGCTTGTCCGAGCGGCGCGCACGCACGCCGCAATAAGCGCGCTCGCATCGGGCCTTGTCATTCCCGGCGGGCTGCAAGCCCGAGCCACGAGAGCGCTGGTTTTACTCAGCCCGTCATTGCGAGCGAAGCGAAGCAATCCAGGGCCGCATCGCTGCCCTGGATTGCTTCGTCGGCTCCGCCTCCTCGCAATGACGGCGGTGATTTCTTGTGTGTCCAAACGGCGCGAGCGTCGGGAATGGCGCCGAACGGATCAAGCGGATCTCGTTATTACTTCAATCGATAAATCCACCAGCTCTTGTGCTGATACACAAGCTCCAGCCTTTCCAATTGCGCGGGGTTCGACGTCGAGAAAGGTAAGAGCTTGGCGATCAACGCGTCGCTGTCGCCCTTGCGCGTGAAATAGTGCAGCCGCGTCGCGCCGCCGATCGGCTCCACGGCGAAGCCGCCGTCGATCTTCTGCTCACGCATCCATTGCGTGGCCGATTTGATGACGCCATGCGACACGCCTGAGGAGGGGAAATCCTTATAGGCAATGGACAGGCGCTCGGGCCGCGCGGCGGCCGCCTTCCAGACATCGGAAATATGCACGGCGACATAGGCGGGTTTGCCCGCCGCAATTTCGGATAAGGTCTGCGCGCCGCGCTTTTCGTCCGAGAGCAGCGCGTCGATGAAACGGTCGAATGTTTCCGATGATTTCGGGACCGCTCCCGCGCCCCAGCGCGCCTGCTCGGCGCCCTGCGCGCCGGGCCACGCCGCGGGAATGAGCAGGCCGCTTGCGCGCGCGTCGTCGAGCGGCGCGTTGCGTTTCGCGGCGAGGCGAATGGCGCGCGACAAATCCCACCAGGCGAGAACGATGGCGTCTTCGTCGACATGATCGCGAATGGCCCCCAGCACTTTCGTAATGTCTGCCGCGGAGACGTCCGAAAACAGGATCGGCTCCGTCACCTCATTGCGCCAGACGAGCGGGCTCAGCCGCTCGCCGTCGCGCGCGACAAGGCCGGCGGCGATGGGGCGCCGTTCTTGGGGGACCGAAATCTCGATACGCTGCAGCGAGCCAGGCGCAAGGCCAAGGCTCGCGACTTCCTTCGCCGCATCCTCGGGCGCGGCGGCGATCGTCAGCGCGTAGTGGGACGCGGGGCGCAGGGCTGAATATCCCGCCCAGCCGAGGAGCGCGCAGCCTATGGCGATGAGCCCGGCGCCGACGATGGTTTTCATGCACCCTCACGCAGTCGATTTGTGTCCGATGTCATTCCCGACGCTCGCAAAGAGAGCGATCGGGAATCCAGAGCAAAACCAGCGCTTCTGTGGCTCTGGATTCCCGGTCGGGCTTGCAGCCCGCCGGGAATGACAAATCAGGCCCGTCATTGCGAGCGAAGCGAAGCAAGCCAGAGCGACGCCACGGCTCTGGATTGCTTCGTCGCTTTGCTCGTCGCAATGACGGAGCGGCTTCTACTGACGCTTCCTTCTCAGCAGGAACGCGCCGCCCAGCAGTACGGCGATGGCGCCAAGGCCCGCCGCGATGAGGCGTTGCTGCGGCGAGTCGAACTCGAGATCGCCGCGCTTCTCGCCGGAGATGCGCTTCAACTCCGTGCGAATCTCCGCCGCCTCGCGCAAGCGCGTATCTTCGTCATTGATCTTTGTGGCGCTCTTGATGAGCTGCGACCAGCCTTCGGAATAGGTGTAGCCGCCAGGGTTCATATGCGCGAGCGCCTTATAATGCTTGATCTGATGGTGCTCCCACATTTCGGCGAACTCATATTCCACCGCCGAAGGATTATTGCCCTTCTGCCAGAAGAGCTGGAAGAAGGCGCCGGCGTCGTCCTTCTCGGGCGCCGGAGGCGCGGGGCGGTTGGTCTTCTGGCCCGGCAGCAGCTTGTCGGTGTAGAGCTTCACCAGCACGCTGCGCGACTTCTCAGTGATTTCCAGCCCCGAGATGACGCCCTTGTCCATGCCGTCGAGATAGGCGCGCGCGAAACTGTCGGAGTGACAGTTCGAGCAGGTCGAGACCCAGGATTCCTTGCGCGCGGTGAACCAGGGATGGTTCAGATTGTCGGCGATCTTTGGCATGGGCATGAAGGCCCAGCGCGACTTGCGCACCATATTGTGCGTGAACTTGCCCTCATATTCCATATGGCAGAACTGGCAGGTCGGCGCGTTCATATGGCCCTTGTCGAGCGAGTCGGCGAGGCGGGCGTTCCAATCCCACTGATCGCCGCGCGCCTGATAGACCGTGCCATGCTTCGAAAGCATGTAGCCTTCGAACTCATTATGATCGACGCCATTGTGGCATTGCGCGCAGGCCTGCGGCTTGCGGGCCTCCACGGCCGAAAATTCGTGGCGCGTATGGCAGGAGTTACACGTCGTCTGCGGCGTGTGACAGAAGGTGCAGCCCTCGGCCACTTCGCGCTGCTCCATCGCCGCCCAAATGGCGTTCTCGACATTGGCCTTATAGGAGAGCGCGTGTGACGGATGGCCCGGCTTCCACTGGTCCTGCGGCCAGGTGAAAGTGTCGCGCTCGGATTCGCGCTCGGCGAATTGCTGCACGTGACACTGGCCGCAGGCGGCGGCGTCGGGCATTTTCAGCTCGGTCTTATGCTGGCCGTGATCCTGGCCGACGCCCATGTGGCAGTCGATGCAGCCGACTTCCTTCAGCGTCTCTCCGGCCTTGAGCTTGCCCATCGACTGAAGGTTCGCCTCGACCTCCTTGATCATCGCCTTCTTATAGGCGCGGGAGTCGCTGTCCGGCAGATGACGGATTTGATCCAGATTGCCATGGACGCTCCTCTGCCAGCTATGAGTCCAGCCGGGGGAGGTCTGCTGGTGGCATTCGACGCATTGGGCGCGCGTCGCGTCGACGTCGATCGTCTGCGGCGGCTTATAGAAGGAATGCGGGTTCAGATATTTCGAGATCGGAATCGGCTCCCAATATTTGGACAGCGATCCCTTGCCCGCGCCCTGGGTTTCATCATGATAACGCTTTTCCAGCGCCTCATAGAGTTCCTTGGGGGTGGCGCCCTTGGAAACGCCAAGCGCCTTGTAGGTCTCGTCGGGCGTCTCGGCGCGCCCGGGCGCAAGCGAAGCGGTCAGGGCGCTGAAAAGCGCGAGAAGGCCGACGAGAAAGCGGCGGCGCAGGATGGCACTAAATTTCGGCATTAGCCCCTCGGCCTGGGAGATTCGTCATCGCGGCATTGTCGATAGCGGAACCATGATTGGAAGCACCACAGCCCGTGGCGCCAATGGCGCCATCGGCAGTTTTCGCCATTCGCGCCGCGCGCCCAAAATATTGGATCGGAGGTTCCGATGGATGAAACAACGATCTCGAACGCCGCGGCGCCGGACGGCATGCGCATCTATGCAATCGGAGACATTCATGGCCGAGCCGATCTGCTGGAGCGTCTTACCCAGACCATAGACGACGATTTGCGCAAAGGCGACTACAGCGCGGCAGTCTGCGTTTTTCTCGGCGATTATGTCGATCGCGGCCTCGACTCGCGGGGCGTCATCGACCGTCTGGCGCGTCGCGATTTCCCAACGCCGATTGTGACGCTGCGCGGCAATCACGAAGACGAGATACTGCGTTATCTCGACGACCCCGCGATGCTCGACCAATTCGTCGCCTTTGGCGGTCTGACCACGCTCGCTTCCTATGGCGTCGACGCGGGCCGGGAGATGAAGCGCGGCGGCGCGCCGGCGGTGCTGGCGGCGTTGCTCGAGCGCTTCCCGCAATCGCATCGGCGTTTTCTCGAAGAGACGCAGCTTTCTGCAGAATATGGCGACTATTTCTTCTGCCACGCCGGCGTGCGGCCGCATGTGCCGCTGGAGCGGCAAGAGCCCGGCGATCTCATGTGGATTCGCTATGAGTTTTTGAATTACCGGGGGGCGTTCGAAAAGGTGATCGTGCATGGGCACACGCCGCATGCGCGCGTGGAAAATCTGGTGACCCGAATCAACCTCGACACCCACGCCTTCAAGAGCGGCGTGCTGACGGCGGCGGCGCTGGAGGGAAAGCGGCGGCGGTTTATGGATACGGCGGGGTGATGCGATCCGCTCGATTGGGCTCGTGTCATTCCCGACGCTCGCGCAGCGAGTGATCGGGAATCCAGAGCAAAACCAGCTACTTTGGCCCGGGATTCCCGGTCAGGCCTGCGGCCTGCCGGGAATGACATTCCCCGAGTCCGTCGTCCTTTCAAGCAGCACAGTATCACCCCACCCGCAGCTCGAAAGCATTCTCCAAATGCTGCGGCAACTTCCCCCGCGCGATGAAGATCGCGTCGCCGCGTAGCGTGCAGCGCATCGCCCAAGGGTTCGCGGCGATCCAACGGTCGACAGCGCGTGAGATGCGGCGCCGCTTTTGCGGCGTAATCGCAATTGCCGCCTCCGCCAGATCGCCGCGCGCTTTCACCTCGACAAAAACGACTGTGCCTCCGCGCTTTGCCACAATGTCGATCTCGCCGCCCTGCGTTCGGAAATTCCGGTCGAGGATCGTATAGAGCTGCGCTCGCAGCCATAGGGCTGCGATGGTTTCCGAGCGCAGGCCATAGGCAAATGCGGAGCGGCGCGCGTCCTCGTCCCTGTGCTTCATCACTGCGCCATGAAAAGAGCTGCAAAAAAAGAGAGCGATCTTACGTTACTTTAATAAGCTATTTCTACTTCAGACTCCCGCTTTTGGGGCTTTTGTCATTCCCGACGGGCCAGAGGCCCGATCGGGAATCCAGAGCCAAAATAGCGCTGGTTTGCTCTGGATTCCCCATCGCTCGCTCCGCGAGCGTCGGGAATGACAGGGCTCATTACTTCCCGCGCTCCGCCGCCAATTGCAGCGCCCGCGCATAGACCTGCCGGCGCGGCTGGCCGGTCTCCGCCGACACGACGCTGGCGGCGTCTTTGACCGAATAAGACCCCAGGGCGGCCTCGATTTTCGCGTCGAGATCCGCCGCCGCGACCTCCGCCGCGCCCGCTTCTGGCGGCGCCACCAGCAGCACGATCTCGCCCCTGGGCGGCTCCTCATTGGCCAGCGCCTCGGAGAGCGCGTCCAGCCGCCCGCGCCGCACGGATTCATACATTTTGGTCAGCTCGCGGGCGATGGCCGCGCTGCGAGGGCCGAGCACGGCGGCGCAGTCGGCCAGCGTCTCGGCGAGGCGGCGGGGGCTTTCGAAGAAGACTAGCGTGCCGGGAATCTGCGCGAGCTCCGCAAGCCGCGCCCGCCGGGGGCCGCTCTTATGTGGCAGGAAGCCTTCGAAGAAGAAGCGGTCGGTTGGCAGGCCGGCGACGACGAGCGACGCCAGGACGGCGGAAGGGCCGGGAACGGAGGTGACGTGCAGCCCCTTCTCTAGCGCCTCCTGCACCAGCTTGAAGCCGGGGTCCGAGACGAGCGGCGTGCCGGCGTCGGAGACGAGGGCAAGCTTCGCGCCGGATTCGAGCCGCGCGAGGAGATGCGGACGAATCACCGCCGCGTTGTGCTCATGATAGGCGACGAGCGGCGTCGAGATTCCGTAATGCGCCAACAGGTTTTTGGTGACGCGCGTATCCTCGGCCACGACGGCGTCGGCGGCGGCGAGCGTCGAGAGCGCGCGGAAGGAAATATCCTTCAAATTGCCGATCGGCGTCGCCACAACATGCAGGCCGGGTTCGATTTTCTCGGCCTCGGCGCGCAGGCCGAACGCCGTGTAGCCCGCGGCGGGAGAGGGGGCGTCGTCGGCGGCCATGCTGGCAATCTCCAAACTGTTCGTTTTTTCGTCCGAATGTTCGGAATATGGAACGATCCGGGCGGTCTCGGCAAGGCCTCAATTAACGCCCAAAAGCCGCATCTATTGACATTCGCATCGGGAGACGGACCCTATGCACAGGAAACATGCGCGCGCGGCCCTGGCGGCTCAGGCGCGGGGGCTCGGGGTCTCTATGAATATGGGTTTTTCAGTCGGTTTTCCCGGCGCTGTCAGGCGCTTGCGTGCGGGGCTTCTCGCCGGCGCGGCGGCGCTGACGCTCGCTGCCTGCCACCCGGGCGCGGGGCCGGGCATCCCCGGCGCGAAGAATCTCGGCGCCGGCGCGCCGCCCTCGGGGCAGGTCGCGACCGCCGACGCCAATGAGATGATCGGCAATGGCGCGGTGAAGGTCGGCCTCGTGGTGCCGTTGACCGGCCCCAATGGCCCGTCGTCGGTCGGCGCCTCTTTGCGCAACGCGGCCAAGCTCGCCTATGCCGACAGCGGGTCCAATGACGTGACCATTCTGGTCAAGGACGACAAATCCACGCCGGCCGGCGCCGCCGCGGCGACCCAGGAGGCGGTCAACGAGGGCGCGGAGATTATTCTCGGGCCGGTCTTTGCGACCGATGTGAAGGAAGCGGGCCGGGTGGCGCATTCCGCCAGCAAGCCCGTGATCGCTTTTTCGACCGATTCCTCGGCGGCGGGGAAGGGGAATTATCTCCTCTCCTTCCTCGTCGAAGGCTATGTCGATCGCGGCGTGAGCTTTGCGGCGCAGCGGGGCAAGAAATCCATCGCCGTGCTGGCGCCCGAAAATGATTACGGCACCTTGGCGCTGGCGCAGTTCCAGCAGAGCGCGGCGAATTACGGCCTGCGCGTGCCGATGATCGAGCGCTATAAGCCCGGCGCGCCGGGCGAATCCATCCAGCGCCTCGCAGCCGCCCGCGACCAGTTCGACGCGATCTTCGTCCCCGAACAGGCCGACGCGATGGGCGGCGTCTCGAAAGAGCTGGTCGCCAATGGCATCGACTCGAAGAAGGTGCAGATCATCGGCACTGGCCTGTGGAACGACGCGCGAGCGCTGAACCTGCCGGCGCTGCAGGGCGCCTGGTTCACGGCGCCGGAGAACGCCGGCTTCAACGCCTTCGCGCAGCGCTACAAGGCGAAATTCGGCTCCGACCCGGCGCGCATCGCGACGCTCGCTTACGACGCCGTGTCGCTGGCGATCGCATTGTCGCGCTCGCAGGGCTCGCAGCGCTATTCCGAAAGCGTGCTCACCAATCCATCGGGCTTCAACGGCGCCGACGGCGTCTTCCGCTTCCGCCCCGATGGGACGAATGAGCGCGGGCTTTCGGTGCTCGAGATCGGCGGCGGCGCGGCGAAGATTATTTCCCCGGCGCCGAGGAGCTTTACGGGGAACGGGGCGTAACAGTCGTCTCACGACCGTCATGGCCGGGCTTGTCCCGGCCATCCACGCCGAGGGATACGGCCCACCTTGGACGTGCTGATCGGTAGGCGAGGTGCCCCGTCGTAACTCATGCCCAAACGCTCTGGCATCTGCATGGCGTGGATGGCCGGGACAAGCCCGGCCATGACGCGGCTGCGAGGCGAGGGTGTGTTACGTCCGGCGTAGGTGCGCCTGCCTCAGGCCGTCGCCTCGCCTGCGACCTTGCCGAAATCCGCCACGCCCATCATCACGCGGCGCAACTCGGCGAGCAGGCGCAGGCGGTTGAGGCGCAGGTCGGCGTTTTCGGCGTTCACCGTCACCTTGTCGAAGAATTCGTCCACCGGCTCGCGCAGCTTGGAGAGCGCGCGCATGGCGCCGGCGAAGTCTTCCTTCGTGAGCCGCTCGGCGGTCTCCTCGCCGGCGCGGGCGATGGCGGCGGCGAGCTTGTGCTCCTGCGGTTCGATGCGCAGATTCGGCGCGTGGCGCTGGGCGTAGGCCTCGGGGCCGTCCTTCTTTTCCTCGGCTTTCAGAATATTCACGGCGCGCTTGAAGCCGGCGAGCAGGTTCTTGCCGTCGTCGGTGGCGAGGAAGGAATCGAGCGCTTCGACTTTCTTGGTGATCATGAGCAGATCGTCCTGAAGCGGCGCGGCCGCCTCGCCGTCGGCGAGGGCCACGGCGCCGAGCGCCGCGTCAATGAGATCGTAACGGGCGCCCTTGTCGCGCAAGTAGACCTTGAGGCGATCGACGAAAAATTCGAGAAGACTTGGGATGAATGCACCGTGAGGCTGGTGCCAGACGATAGCGTCGTATTCCCAGCCGCTACTGCTTTGCATATTCTTCAGCTTCTCAAATTCCTCATCGGTGCCAAAAACACGGCCGAACTGAGAGTAATTTTCTAGGATCAATTTCTCGCTTTTGTTGAATATTACTAAGCGGTCTGCGACGAGGCGATTTAGCTGATGAATTTGATTGACGTAGATTTTATAGGACTCGTATAGCGCCCGCCCGAGTGGCAGCCGCAATTCATTCTCCAGCACCAATTTGACCAGTCCTAGCGCGGCACGCCTAAGGGCATAGGGGTCCTTGCTGCCGGTCGGCTTCTCGTCAATCGCCCAGAAGCCGACCAATGTATCCAGCTTGTCGGACAGTGCGACGGCGATGGATACTGGATCGGTCGGCGCGTAATCTCCCTGGCCTTGCGGCTTGTAATGCTCATAGCAGGCGTTGGCGACAGACGGGTCTGCACCCTGTGCGGCAGCGTAATAGCTGCCCATCAGGCCTTGCAGCTCGGGGAATTCGCCGACCATTTCCGTAACGAGATCCGCCTTGCAGAGCATCCCAGCGCGTTCAGCCTTTTCCGGAGCGGCACCGACGGTTGGCGCCAACTCCTTCGCTCCTGATGCGATCCGGCTCACGCGCTCGCCTTGCGTGCCAAGCAGCTTATGGAAGACGATCTGGTCGAGCTTGGGCAGGCGCTCTTCGAGCTTCGTCTTCAGATCTGTCTCGTAGAAGAATTTCGCGTCCGACAGGCGCGCGGCGATGGGCCGCTCATTGCCCGCGACGATGGTCGCACCATGGTCGCTCGCCTCGATGTTCGAGACGAGGATGAAGCGATTGGCGAGGGTTCCGTCCTGCTTACGCAGCACGAAGCACTTCTGGTTCACGCGGATCGTCGCGCGAATGACTTCCGGCGGAACCGAGAGGAAGCTTTCGTCGAAAGACCCCATCAGCGTCACCGGCCATTCGACGAGGCCGGAGACTTCCTCCAGAAGCCCCGCGTCCTCGACGAGCTCAAGATGCTGCGCGAAGGCGAGGTCTTTGGCGTCATGCAGAATAATGTCGCGCCGGCGGTCTGGGTCGAGAACGACCTTGGCGCGCTCCAGCGACATGGCGTAGTCCTCGAAGCGCTTCACGCGTATTTCGCCGGGCGCCATGAAGCGATGGCCGCGCGTGAAATCGCCCGACTTTATGCCGTCGACCTCGAAGGGCACGATCTCCGGCGTCTCCGTTTCCGGGCCGAAGGTCGCGATAATGGAATGCAGCGGGCGCACCCAGCGCAGGCTGTCGCTGCGCTCGGAGGCCGCGCCCCAGCGCATGGATTTCGGCCAGGGAAAGCTCTTGATGATCGCGGGCAGGAGGTCGGCGAGCACCTGGATGGTCTCGGCGCCGGGGCGCTCGATGACCGCGAGGTAGAATTCTGCGCCCTTTTTATCCTTCTCGATCTTGGCCTGATCCAGCGAGGCAAGGCCGGCGCTTTTCAGAAAGCCGGCGACCGCCGCCTCGGGCGCGCCGACGCGCGGGCCTTTGCGCTCCTCGCGCACGTCCGGCTGGCGGCCGGGCAGGCCGACCACCTGCAAGGCGAGCCGCCGCGGCGTGGCGTAGGCGGCCGCGCCCTCATAGGTCAGGCCGCGCTCGACAAGCGCATTGGTGACGAGCTTCCTCAGCTCGTCGGCCGCCTGCCGCTGCATGCGCGCGGGAATTTCCTCGGAGAAGAGTTCGAGCAGAAGGTCGGGCATTTATTCGTCCTGAATCTCGGTGGGGAGACCCGTACAGCGGCGGCGGAAACATGTCGAGGCTTGTCGAGGGGGTGGACCGGGGCATCCGGCAAGGACTTCCTCTTCCTGAGGAGCCGCCGCAGGCGGCGTCTCGAAGGACGAGGAAGTCCGATCACGCCATATGTTCCTCTCCTTCGTCCTTCGAGACGGCCTCTGCGAGGCCTCCTCAGGATGAAGGAGAGGAACATACGGCGCCCGCCCTCCGGCGCCGCGTATCAGCTATGCGCGGTTAGGCGCCTCATTCTGGCACGCGGGCGCGGCGCAAGCCGAAACGCTTCCGCAAGCCTAATGCTCCGATAATCAAACTCACAAAAATTTTCGCATTGCGACGCGCGGCCCGCGACGGCCCGCGGCCGCGTCAGATGCGGGTAGGCTTATGCGTCGTCGGTCGAAATCGCGTCGGTTTGTTGGCGTGCTGGCCCCCTGGGCCGTCAGCGTGATGGCGCCTTGGGCGCTCGGCGTCGGCGCGCTCGTCTCCTTCACCGCGAGCGCCGGGCAGGACACCGTCGGCGACTGGAATGTGGCGCCGCTCACCGCCCGCGCCCGCGCCGCCGCCGCCCCGGCGACTTTGCAGCTCGCGTCTTTCGGCGAGATCGCCACGGGCGAGCTTGGCCTCTCCGGCCAGAGCCGCGCGCTGGCGCAGAGCGCGCGCCTCATGGTGGGCGCGCCGGACGAGATGCGCTCCATCCCCGACGAGCGCGAGCCGCATGTCGACTTGAAGCCCGACGTCAAGGATTTCCCCGAGGTCGACCGAACCCATAAGGGCGATCCCGTCATCGCCATGCGGCCGACTTTCGAGACGCGCGTGATCAACCCGGCCGCGCTCGGCCTTGCCGAGCCGGCGCGGCTGACGTTCCGCATCGAGGGGAAGCATGCGGCGCGCACAAGCCTCGCGCTCGCCCCGCGCGGCGCGCTTCCGGGCGACGACGCGATCTATGAGGCGGAGGCGGAACGCGCCGAATCGCTGAACACGACGCAGACCCAGAAAGCCACGGCGGCGGCCTCGCCCTCGCAAAACGCTTCGAAAGCTACGCCGCCCGTCGCCGAGCCGCCGCGCGAGACCGCCAATCAGGCGCTGGCCGATCGCGCGCTGCATGGCGCGACGCCATCGGTTTCGCGCGCGGTTGCGCTCAGCTCCTCGACGCCGGCCCAGCCCGATGCGGTGCCGATCGAAGTGTCGTCCTTCCCCCGCGCCACTCTCGCGCTCGGCGCGCCCGACAAAGCGGGGCGGCCCGATTACGCCGCGCTCATCGATCGCGACAGCATGGATCGCGAGCGGCGTTGTCTTGCCGAGGCGGTTTATTTCGAATCGCGCAGCGAGCCGGAGGCCGGTCAGGCGGCAGTGGCGCAAGTGGTGCTCAACCGCACGCAGAGCGGGCTCTATCCGGCGTCGATCTGCGGCGTCGTCTATCAGAACCGGCACCACTATAAGGCGTGCCAGTTCTCCTTCGCCTGCGAAGGCAAGTCGCTGCGCATCACCGAGCCGGAATCATGGGCGACGGCCGTGCGCATCGCCAATGAGGTGATGGACGGGCGCACCTATATCACCGACGTCGGCCGCTCGACGCATTATCACGCAACTTACGTCAAGCCGCGCTGGGCGCGCGCGCTGACTCGGATGGATATGATCGGCCGCCATATCTTCTATCGGCTCAAGCCGGGTCAGACGTGATGGTAGCGGCAGAGGCTTTGCGTCGCCGGAAGCCGCCGGTGCGCGCATAGATCGCAAACCAAATCACAAAAGCTGACGCGACGCTGGCGCAGGCGAAGGGATGCGCGAGGATCAGTTGTCTCAAAGCGTCCATGTCGAAAGCCTCACACTCAAATAATGTCGCGAGCTTCGGCGCGTCGCGGTTAATTTTTCGGCGATGCGGTCAGGGAAACGCTCCGCTTGCGAAGGCGTCGTCGGCGCGTGGTTAAGCGAAAGTTAATCGATGCGGCTGGCGCGCACGAGGCCGCGCACGGAGTTTCCGAGGTAGAACTCATCCCCCAGATCATCGAGCCGCAAGACCGCTTCGCGGGCGCGGCCCTGAGTAATGAGGCTCGCGCGCAGCGTCCCCGCCAGCAATCCGCTCGAAAGCGGCGGCGTGAGCAGAATGTCCCCCGAGGGAACGAAGAGATTGCAGCGCGCGCTCTCGCATAGCTCGTCGCGCTCATTGAGGAAGAGAACCTCGTCCGCGCCGTGGCGCTTTACGGCCTCGGCGAGCGACTCCTCATAGAGGGCGCGTCGCGTCGTCTTGTGGCGCAGCAGGGGATCGTCGGAGGAGAAACGGCGCTCGGCGAGAGCGACGCGCCAGATGGTTTTGGGCGGGATGAGATCGATGGGCGTGGCGGAGGTCTCGATCGAGCCGTCGCGCGATAGAACGAGACGCACCCGCAATCGCAGGGCGGGAGCCGCAATCTGCTCCCTCTCCCGCAAAGCGGGGGAGGGTTGGGGAGGGGGAATATCAGCCTCGGCTGGCTCAGGGTTGAAAGGCCCCCTCCCTGTCTCTCCCCCGCTTTGCGGGAGAGGGGACGCGGTTGCGGCGTTCGGGCTCAAACCGGAAACGATTTCGGCGAGCGCCGCCAGAACCTTCTCCTCATCATGCCGAAACCCCAGCGCCGCGCTCGACGCCGCAAGCCGCGCCAAATGCTCCGGCAGCAGCGCGAATCCGTTTTCCTGCGTCCACAGCAGCGTTTCGATCAGGCCGAAGTCGGAGCCCTGGTCGGAATCGGGCAAATGGCGGTCTGGCGTCATGAGCCCTGATCCCTCCCCTTTAGGGGGAGGTCGGCGGCCGAAGGCCGTCGGGTGGGGTTCTCGCAGCAACGACGGCAATGGGTGGCTGGGCCCCACCCGACCCCGCTTCGCGGGGCCACCCTCCCCGTAAAGGGGAGGGATCGGCTCACGCCCCGCGTTCGCTCGTCCCCGTCAGGAATCGGGCCTTGATCAGACATTCCTCATACTCTTCGCGGGCGCGGGAATCGGCGACGACCGCCGAGCCGACATTGCAGACCAGTTCGTGATCGGGAAAGAGCGTCAGCGTGCGGATCGCGACATTGAAGCGGATGTCGCCATCGGGCGCGATGAGGCCGAGCGAGCCGCAATAGACCCCGCGCGGCGCGCATTCGAGATCGCGGATGATCTCCATGGCGCGTATCTTCGGCGCGCCCGTCACCGAGCCGCAGGGGAAAAGCCCTGTGAAGAGATCGGCCAGCGTCACGTCGTCCCGCAGCCGCGCCTCGATGCCCGAGGTCATCTGATGCAGCGTCGGGTAGGTTTGCACGGTGAAGAGGTCCGTGACCTTCACCGAGCCGACCTCCGCGAGACGCGAGAGATCATTGCGGAGCAGATCGACGATCATCAGGTTTTCGGCGCGCGACTTCTCGTCCTCGACGAGATATTGCGCGCGCGCCATGTCCTCGGTCGGCATCACGCCGCGCTGCGCCGTGCCCTTCATCGGCCGGGCGCGGATGGACCGTCCCTGCGCCTCGAAGAAGACTTCGGGCGAGAGCGAGACGACCGTCTCCTCGCCCAGCGCCACGACGCCGCCATAGGCGACCGGCTGGCGCTTGCGCAGACCGCGATAGAGCGCCAGCGGGTCGCCCTCGTAGCGGCCGTAGAGCGGGAAGGTGAGATTGATCTGATAGACGTCGCCCGCGAAAATATAGTCGCGACAGGCCTGGAAACGCTCGGCATATTCGGCCTGCGACCAGGCGGGCGTCAGCGGGATGTAGGGCGCCGGGGCGTCGGCCGGCGGCAGGGTCCAGGGCTGCGGCGCACGGAAGGCGCCAAAGAGCAGCAGCGGCGTGCGCGAGCGCGGCGTCGTCTGCGTCCAGAATTTGGGCTCCAGCGCATAGCCCAGCTCATAGCTGGCGTAGCCGGCGAGATAGAGCCCGCGCTTCGTCGCCGCCTCCATGCGGGCGAAAGCGTCCTTGGCCTCGCGTGGCTCGCGGGCGACGATGATTTCCTCCGGCTCGCTGAAGAGCAGGGTGCGGCCGTCGCGCCCGTCCTCGAAGACGACATAGGGCCGCGCCGGCGCGTCGGTGAGCGTCGGAGAAATTGGGCTGGCGGCGACGTCGGGCATTTTGGGCGGGGCTCGTTTCACGATTATGTTACAACACAACAGGGCGATTGGGCGAAGAGCAATCTTGCAGTTTCGGCGCCTCGATCTGCCCTTTGCGGGGAGATGGGCGCTGGATTGCTTCGTCGCTACGCTCCTCGCAATGACGGCGCTGAGTTTTCCCTGACAGCCTGGATCGCCCCGACACATCAGACGCCCTCACCTATGAAAGGGCGGACGTTTTCGCAATCGGGAAATCTTCCCAGCGGCTTAGAACAAGTTTTGCTCTGTGGCCCTTTGCGGGCTATTGAGGATCATGTCCACTGGCCCCAAAAACGCGCAACCCATGCGCATCCTCTTCGTCGGCGACGTGCTCGGCCGCGCCGGCCGCGCCGCGGTGGTCCGCTATGTCCCGCGGTTGCGCGAAAAATGGGCGCTCGATTTCGTGGTCTGCAACGGCGAGAACGCCGCCGGGGGCTTCGGCATCACCGAGTCGATCTGCGAGGAGATGCTGATGGCGGGCGTCGATTGCGTGACGCTCGGCAATCACGCCTTCGACCAGCGGGAGACGCTTGTGTTCATCGAGCGCCAGCCGCGCCTGCTGCGGCCGATCAACTATCCGCCGGGCACGCCGGGTCGGGGCTCCAATCTCTTCACCGCGGCGCGCGGCCAGCAGGTGCTGGTGATCAATCCCATGGGCCGCGTCTTCATGGACGCGATCGACGACCCCTTCGCGGCGATGGAGCGCGAACTCGGGGCATGCCCCTTGGGCGTCGCCTGCGACGCCATTATCGTCGACATGCACGCCGAAACCTCGAGCGAGAAGATGGCGCTCGGCCATTTCGTCGACGGCCGCGCCTCGCTGGTGGTGGGCACGCACACCCATGTGCCGACCGCCGACGCGCAAATCCTGCCGGGCGGCACGGCCTATCTCACCGACGCCGGCATGACCGGCGACTACGACTCGGTGATCGGCATGGACAAGGAAGAGCCGATGCGCCGCTTCATCCGCAAGACGCCGGGCGCGCGCTACGAGCCGGCGAGCGGTGAGGCGACCTTCTGCGGCGTGGCGGCGGAGATCGGCCCCGACGGTCTCGCGACGATGATAACGCCCGTGCGGCTCGGCGGCCGGCTGAAGCGCGAATGGCCGCAGGAGTGGGGCGCGCCGTGAGGGCGGGCGGCGAGGGCGAGCAAGGCCGGGCGATGGGGTAATTGCGATCCGGCTGCGCGCTTGAGTCAGATCCTCAATTCCGGGACGCGTCATGCCGGGCTTTCCCTCGGACAAGCGGGGCCATGAAGCGGTAAGCGACATGAAGATGCGCGCATACGACCACCTTTGCCGGGCTCCGCGCCTCGATATAGTATAGACTTCCGATAGATTATGTGTACATCGACAAAGCCTAGGCGCGCTACTTCCGACTAGCGCCCCGGAAGCGTAATGTTATATTGTTACATGAGTCGCGCTGCTCTTATTATCGGACGATCCTCCCATGTCGCCTTTTCGCCTTCGGCGTTTGCTTGCCCTCGCCGCCATCGTCGGTGTCGTGGTTCCGAACGGGCCCGCCTTTGCGCAGCGGGCGCTGCCGACGATCGAGGTGGGCGCGGCGCATCGCCAGCGGACGACGGCTCCCAGGCGGGACGTCGCCGCGATGCCGCGCCAGGCGCCGGTTTCACCGCAGGCCGCGCCGGCGCCGTCCGAGTCAACCGCTGACAAACAAACGGCGCGGCTCGACCGGCTGCTGCCGAAAACCGGCGCCAATGTTTACCGGCTCGACCGCAGCGCGATCGAGTCGCTGCCGCAGGGCAATCAGGCGACGCTCGATCAAATCCTTCTGCAAAGCCCCGGCGTGACGCAGGATTCGGCGGCGGGCGGCAATTTCCACGTGCGTAACGAGCACGGGAATGTTCAGTATCGCGTCAACGGCATTCTCTTGCCCGACGGCGTGTCCGGCGGGTTTTCGCAGGTGATGGACACGGGCTTCATCGGCTCCGTATCGCTCATCACCGGGGCGCTTCCCGCGCAATATGGACTGCGCACGGCCGGCGTCGTCGACATCGTGTCGCGTCCGCCCCCACCGACGCCGGGCGGCAACGTCAGCATCTATGGCGGCAGCCACGCCACCGGACAGAGCGCTTTTGATTACGGCGCCCAGGGGGGCCGTTGGGAAGCCTTCGCTTCGGGCCGGCTGACCATGAACAATCTCGGCCTCCAAAATACGACGCCTGGCCATGAGGCGCTGCACGACCGGACGCGACAGGGACGGTTTTTCGGCTTCGCCTCCTATGCGATCGACGAGTCGACCAAGCTGAGCTTCATCACCGGAACCTCCGTCGTCGGCTATCAAATCCCCAACAATCCCGGCCAACCGCCGCAGTTCGCGCCCTATGGGGTCAACTGGTTCGACTCGGGCAAGCTCAACGAAAATCAGGTCGAACGCACATACTACAACGTGCTGGCGCTGTCGAAATCCACAGCCGAGCTGGACGCTCAGATCTCCTATTTCTCGCGTTACTCGGCCGTCCATTACGTGCCGGACGCGATCGGCGATCTCATTTTCAACGGCGTCGCGTCCGACGTCTATCGCGCAGGCCTCGTCAATGGCCTGCAGGGCGACGCCGCCTACCGTTTGGGCGACCATACGCTGCGCGGCGGCTTCACCGTCAGCGGCGAACAAACCAAGGTGATCAACTCTTCGCTCGTCTTCCCGCTCGACGCCGACGGCAACCCGGGCAACACGCCGATCGGCGCCTATGACCCTAACATCAAACTTGGGTGGCTCGCGGGCGTCTATGCGCAGGACGAGTGGAAGCTCACCGATAATCTCACGCTGAACGCAGGTCTGCGTTTCGACCAGATGTGGCAGTTCGTGACCGCCAACCAGTTGAGCCCGCGCGCGTCGCTCGTCTTCAAGCCGGTCGAAGGCACAGAATTCCATGTTGGCTATGCGCGCTATTTCACGCCGCCCGCGCAGGCTCTCGCGGCGCCGACCAATCTCGCGGTCTACGCCAATACGACCCAGCAGGCGGAGATTCCGCTCTCGAGTCCCGTGCGGCCCGAGCGAGCGCATTATATCGACGTCGGCGTGACGCAAAGGCTGACGCCGCAGCTCGAAGCGGGCGTCGATTTCTATTACAAGCGGGCGAGAAACCTCCTGGACGACGGCCAATTCGGACAAGCCTATGTCCAGACCGCTTTCAATTACGCCCGCGCCTATAATACGGGCGTCGAGTTGAAGGCGCTTTTCCGCGACGGAGATTTTCGCGCCTACGCCAATCTCGCCTGGGCGCGCCAGCGCGCAACTCAGGTAACGTCGAACCAGTTCCTTTTCGGTTCGGACGAGATCGACTACATCTCGGGCCACTACATCTACACTGACCATGCGCAGACGCTGAGCGGCTCCGCGGGCGCTTCCTATGTCTTCTGGGGGACGCGCGGGTCCGTCAGCATGATTTACGGCAGCGGCCTGCGCAGCGGCTTCGCCAACACCACGCACGCCTCGCCCTATACGCAGCTCAATCTTGGTCTTGCGCGTGAGATCGGAACGGTTTTCGACCGGCCCCTGACCTTGCGCTTCGACATCGTCAATCTTCTCGACCACGCCTATCAATTGCGCGACGGCTCCGGGATCGGCGTCTTTGCGCCGCAATACGGGCCGCGCCGGGGCTTTTTCGTCGGGCTGAAACAGGCGTTTTGAGGGGTGGATCGACACAAGCTGCGGCACACGTCATGGCCGGGCTTGTCCCAGCCACCCACGCCGCGCGAATACAGACGCTTGGCATAGGTCGCCTCTTGGCATGAGCAGTGCTTCGAAGCATCGTGAAGCCCGCCCGCCCTGAACTTCATCGGAAGCGACAACGTGTCCTGCAAGGCTGTGCCCCTCGGCGTGGGTGGCCGGGACAAGCCCGGCCATGACGGTTCCCCAAATTTGTCACTCCCAAGCCCCTCGCGGGGAGGATGGAGGATGGGGAAGGCGCGGTGATGAGCGCCTCGTGGAGAGGCCTGTCCGCCCCGCCGTCTACCCATAGCCGCGAAGGTCCATTAAATAGCCCGTGACCGCCAGCTGCGGCGGGAGCGGAGCCAGCCTATGAAGTGGGAAGATTTACAGACGTCTGAGAACATCGAGGACCGCCGCGGCGAAGAGGGCGGCTACGGCGGGGGCCCGAGCGTCGGCGGCGGCGGCATTGGCCTCGGCACGATGGTTGTTCTCGGCCTCATCGGCTGGGCGCTCGGCATCAATCCGGCGGTGCTCATCGGCGGCGCGGAGATGCTCAGCAAGATGCATGGCGAGCGCGGCCAGATCGCGCAGCAGGAGGAGCGCCCGCATCAGACGTCCAAGCCGACCGATCAGATGGGCCTTTTCGTCTCAAAAATACTCGGCTCGAACGAGGATGTGTGGGCGGCGGTGCTCCCTGAGCAGAAGGGCATCGCGTTCAAGGCGCCGCGCCTCGTGCTCTTCGACGGCGAGACGACCTCGCGCTGCGGGCAGGCGCAATCGGCCATGGGGCCGTTCTACTGTCCGCTCGATCAGCGCATCTATCTCGACACCTCCTTCTTCCGCGACATGAAGCAGCGCTACGGCGGCGGCGGGGATTTCGCCTATGCCTATGTCATCTCGCACGAGATGGGGCATCACATCGAGAACCTCCTCGGCATTCTGCCCAAGGTGCAGCGCGCCCAGGCCCGCGCCGGCAGCCGCGCCGAGGCCAATGCGCTCTCCGTCCGCGTCGAGCTGATGGCGGATTGCCTCGCGGGGGTCTGGGCGAAGAACGGCGACGCGCGCAGCCATTTTCTGGAGGAAGGCGACGTCCAGAAAGCGGTGGCTTCGGCCCAGGCGATCGGCGACGACCGCCTGCAGAAGGCCTCGCGCGGCTATGTCGTGCCGGACAGCTTCACCCATGGCTCCTCGGCCCAGCGCACCGAGTGGCTGATGCGCGGCCTGAAGAGCGGCAGGATCGACGCCTGCGACACCTTCGGTCGGTGATCAGAAGGTGCGGCGCGCGCTGCTTGAGAGCTCCGAGCAGCGCAGCCGCCTGGCGAGGCGCGAAAGATCGGCGCTGGCCTGCGCCCGCAGGGCGCTTTTGCGCGCGATGATTCCGGCCGGCGCGGCCAGCCTCGGGATAAGCCTTGTGACGAGCGACGCAGGCGCGGCCCGCAGCACATAGCAGCGATCGCCGCCGCCATAGGCGAAGGCGTCGTTCACCTCGTCGACGAAGCCGCGCTCGACGGCATAGCCCGCATTCAGTAGCAAAATTTTTTCCCGGCGCGCGGCGGCGAGCGCCTGCGCGAGCCCTTCCGACATTTGCTCGGCCTCGACCAGCTCGCAGCCCGCTTCATCGGCCACCTTATCGAGCCCGCGGCCGGGCGCGCCGGCGAGAACCGCGTCGGCGACGAGACCTTCGACGCAGGCCTCGACCAGCGAGGCGAGGCTGCGCGTGACGGCGTCCCGGCGCAGCGGTTGGGCGTGTGCGTCATAGGCGAGGAGAATGGCTGTCAACATCGCGACAATGCATAGCCTAAACCGCTGCGCGACGGAATGTGGCGCCAAATAAAGAGGCTTTCGCCTCATTTGCCTGGCGCCGGCCATTGCGCCCGCCGCCGCCATCGGCCACCATCCCGCCCATGCCGACGAGTCCCTTTCCGCTCGAGCTCCTCACGACCGAACAAATGGCCCGCGCCGATCGGATGACGATCGAGAGCGGCGTGCCGAGCATGGAGCTTATGGAGAGCGCCGCAGTGGCGATCGCGCGGGTCACGAGCCGCATTCTCCAGCGCACCAGCGGGCGCCGGGTGCTCGTGCTCTGCGGTCCGGGCAATAATGGCGGCGACGGCTATGTGGCGGCGCGGCTCCTGAAGGCGCAGCGCTACAAGGTGCGCGTCGCTTCGCTCGTGCCGCCCGACCAGTTGCGCGGCGACGCGGCGCGTGCGGCGGCCGGCTGGACCGGCACGCTTTTGCCGGCGGAAGAATGCGACTTCCACGGGGTCGATCTCGTTATCGACGCGCTCTTCGGCACGGGCCTCGCGCGCGATCTCGATCCCGACGCCCAGGCGCTGGTGAACCGCCTCAACCAATGGCGCCGCGAAACCAAGCAGAATGTCGTGGCCGTCGATATTCCGAGCGGCGTCGACGGCACGACAGGAGCGATCCGCGGCGCGGCGGTCGAAGCGGACGAGACCATCACTTTCTTTCGCGTGAAGACCGGGCATCTGCTGCTGCCGGGCCGGCTGCGTTGCGGCAAGCTCACCTGCGCCCATATCGGCATCCGCGCCTCGACCCTCGAATCAATGGCGGTGCGGACCTTCGTCAACGCCCCGGATCTGTGGCTGTCGGCGCTGCCGCGGCCGAAGGTGGACGGACATAAATATACGCGCGGCCATGCGCTGGTCGTATCGGGCGGCGCCTCCTTCACCGGCGCCGCGCGGCTTTCCGCTGCGGCCGCTTTGCGCGCGGGGGCGGGGCTGGTCACGCTGGCGAGTCCGAGCGACGCTTTGCCGGTCAACGCCAGCGCGCTCACCTCCGTCATGGTGCGGCCGGCCGACGGCGCCGCTGGCCTCGCCGCGGTGCTGGCCGACGAGCGCAAGAACGCCGTCGCCATCGGCCCAGGCCTCGGCGTCAGCGAAGAAA
Organism: Methylocystis iwaonis; assembly: GCF_027925385.1. Lineage (NCBI taxonomy): Bacteria > Pseudomonadati > Pseudomonadota > Alphaproteobacteria > Hyphomicrobiales > Methylocystaceae > Methylocystis > Methylocystis iwaonis. The sequence continues at coordinate 2,545,867 of NZ_AP027142.1, read as the reverse complement.
GTTGCCGGCAGGTGGAGGTCGCGCTGACGCCGCAGGCCTATCGCCGCGCCGCCGTGCTGGACGCCGATGCGCTGACGAGCTTCGAGAGCGACCCTTTCCGCCTGTGGCGCGCGACCCGCGCGGCGCCGGGCCCCGTGGTGATGACGCCGCACGCGGGCGAATTTGCGCGGCTTTTCGCGGAATGTAACGCCGATTGCGCGCTGCGCTCGAAGCTCGACAGGGCGCGCGACGCCGCGCGGGTGAGCGGGGCGGTCGTGCTGTTCAAGGGACCGGACACTGTGGTCGCCGCGCCAGACGGCCGCGTTTCCATTCTGCCCTATGCGAGCCCCTGGCTCGCCACCGCCGGCTCGGGCGATGTGCTGACGGGAATCGTCGCCGGCCTCCTCGCCCAGCGGATGGACGGGTTTTTCGCCGCCTCCGCCGCCGCCTGGATGCATGCGCGCGCCGCCGAGATCTTCGGGCCGGGGCTAATCGCGGACGACATAATCTCGTCGCTGCCGCAGGTTTGGCGGGAGCTTTATGGCCCCGTCAAATGAATAAGTTTTAATCTGATAAAATAAGTCTGGCGCTGTAAAAGAAGAGTAGTGGAACCATGACCTTTCGCCCCCTGGCGCTTGCGCGTGTCTCTTCTAGGGCTAGGTTGCGTCCAACTGCGTGCGCTGCGGTCTATAAGAGTCACAATAATCAACGACGGGCGGATGATGAAAGCACACGATAAGCTCCTTCTGGAAAACAAGGCTTGGGCGCAGGAAGTTCGTCGTCGGGAGCCCGACTATTTCGAGCGCCTCGCGCGTGGCCAAGACCCCGAATTCCTTTGGATCGGCTGCGCCGACAGCCGTGTGCCCGCCGATATCATCGTCAACGCCGAGCCGGGGCGCATCTTCGCGCATCGCAATATCGCCAATCAGGTGATCGTGACCGACTTCAACTGCCTCGGCGTTGTGCAATATGCGGTCGAGGTTTTGAAGGTCAAGCATATCATCGTCTGCGGGCATTATAACTGCGGCGGCGTGAAAGCGGCGCTTTCACATCAGACGCCCGAGTTGATGCTCGTGCACAAATGGCTGCTGCACATCAGGGACGTCTATCGCCTTCACAGAGAAGAGCTCGACGCTCTCGGCTCTTTGGACGATAAGGCGGACCGCCTCGTCGAGCTCAATGTGATCGAGCAGGTCAATAATCTCTCCCATACGTCGATTTTGCAGAAAGCCTGGAAGGCGGAGCGGCGCCCGATGGTGCATGGCTGGGTCTTCGGCGTCGAGGACGGGCTGTTGAATCAGCTCATTACCTTGGGGCCGGAGAGCGAGATCGACCCACTCTACAGATGGGAGGACGCACCGCACTAATTCCTAGTTTTTCCAGCGATTTGGCGTTTCCTCTCCTTCCTCCCGAGGCGGCTTCGAAGGGGCCCTCGAGGACGAGGGAAGGGGAAAATAGCGCGATCGGCTTTCTCGTCATGAAGACGTCGTCTGTGACGGCTCTTCAAAATGAGGGAGTTTCTTGCGCGATTCGCCCTGCTATTGAACCCAAGCGACTGAACAGGAGACTTCAGCCGTGCTTCGCAAACATCTGGACTACTACCTACGTTATCTCGACCACGACATTCCGGCGGGGCTTGTCGTCTTTCTCGTGGCGTTGCCGCTTTGTCTCGGCATTGCCGTCGCTTCCGGGGCGCCGCCGTTTTCGGGGGTCATCGCCGGCATCGTCGGCGGGCTCGTCGTCTCGATCGCCAGCGGATCGCAGCTCAGCGTCTCGGGGCCGGCGGCCGGCCTTGCGGTCATCGTCGCGGCCGCGGTCGAGAAGCTCGGTTTCGACGGCATGCTGCTCGCTGTCGCGCTTTCTGGCCTCATCCAGGTCGCCATGGGCTATGTGCGCGCCGGCGTGATCGGCGCCTATTTCCCGTCGTCGGTGATCAAGGGCATGCTCGCCGCAATCGGCGTCATTCTGATTATGAAGCAATTGCCGCATGCCGTCGGGTACGATGCGGACGCCGAGAGCGATCTGTCCTTCCTCGAGGGGGACAGCCATACAAGCTTCTCGTTCCTGACGTCGGCCTTGCAGTCGATCTCGCCGGGCGCGACCCTCGTCGCCTGCGTTTCGCTTGGCATTCTCATCCTATGGGAGACGCCGACGATCAAGGAGCGCAAAATCCTCTCGCTTGTGCCCGGCCCGCTGGTCGCCGTCATTTTCGGCGTGTTCTTCAACCTTATTGCGCGGTCGGCGCTTCCTTCGTTGGCGATTGCGCCGCAACATCTGGTCGGGCTGCCCGTGATCTCCGGTCCGTTGGAGTTCTTTCGCGAGTTTCACTTCCCCGATCTCCATCTGCTCGCCAACGCACAAGTCTATGTCACGGCCGCGACGATCGCGCTCGTCGGCAGCCTGGAGACGTTGCTGAGCCTGGAGGCGGCCGATAAGCTCGATCCTTTGAAGCGTACGGCGCCGCCGGACCAGGAGTTGAAGGCGCAGGGCCTCGGCAATTTCATATCCGGAATGGTCGGCGGCCTGCCGATCACGGCGGTGATCGTCCGCAGCTCCGCGAATATCAACGCCGGCGCCCATACCAAGGTCTCGGCCGTCGTGCACGGACTGTTGCTGCTGCTGGCCGTGATGTTTCTTTCCTCGATTCTCAACATGATCCCGCTCGCTTGTCTCGCTGCGGTGCTGCTGCTCACCGGCTACAAGCTCGCCAAGCCGAAGTTGACGATCGAGCAATATGAGAAGGGATTCGACCAATTCGCGCCCTTCGCCATCACGATCGCGGCGATCCTCCTGACCGATCTGCTGGAAGGCATGGCGATCGGCATGGCGGTCGGCATTTTCTTCGTGCTGCGGGGCAATTATCATTCCGCCTTCGCGCTCACTCGCGACGGAAGCAATTATCTGCTGCGCTTGCAGAAGGACGTGTCCTTCCTCAACAAGGCGCCGTTGCGAGACATTCTCGACAGCATCGAGCCGGACAGCTACGTCGTGATCGACGGCACGCGCGCGACCTTCATCGACCACGACATTATGGAGACGCTCGACGATTTCTTCAAAGCGGCGGGCGACGACAATATTCGCGTCGAGCTGAAGAATATGCGCGGGCTGGCGCCTGTGAACGGGCTCGTGGCGGCGGCCTGACGAAACTGCGGCGGCAAGTGATGGCGCCTGCCGCCGCTGCTCGGCTTGAATAGCTAGCGCTGGGACCTGTCATTCCCGGCGGGCTGAAAGCCCGACCGGGAATCCAGAGCCACAGTAGCTCGTGTTGCTCTGGATTCCCGATCGCTCGCTTTGCGAGCGTCGGGAATGACAGCGGCGCGGTTGGCCATGCAACGCCCTACGGCCTGAATTTCTCGAAGACGATTTGGTCCGCCCATTGCCGCGCGACAGTGGCTTGCGCGGCCGAACGGATCGTCCACACCGTTACGGGAATGCCGAGCGCTTCGCGTGCGAGGAAGGGAATGGCGTGCGGAAGATCGGCGGCGTTCCAGGAAAGAAAATCCGGCCGCGTGCGCGGATAGTGCAAAAAATGAGTCATTTCCGCGCGCCGTTGGGGCGTCAACATCGGCCAGTCGGCTTCGGCGTAGCCGGCTTCGCCGACGACGCCGAGCGGGATATGGGCGACGCCGAGCGCTTCTCCCTGCGCGCGCAAGAATGCGATCAGCTCCGGATCGAAGCTTTCGACCACAACAGGCCCATCGTAATGCGCCAGCCTTTCGGCGACGCGCTTTGCGACAGTCAGATCGCCGTCGAAGTCACTCTTCAATTCCACAACGAGCGGCGTGCGGCCGCCGATCGCTGTGAGAAAGGCGTCGAAAGACGGAATGGTCTCCGATGCGCCGCGCAGCGCCATCGCTTCGAGGCTTTGCGTCGTATAGTCGGCGACCCGGCCGGCATGCGCGGTGAGACGCTCCAGCGTCTCGTCGTGAAAGACGACGAGACCGTCTTTCGTGGCCTGCACGTCGCATTCGATCGCGCAGCCCGCGGCGATCGCCGCGCGCGCCGCGCCGATTGAATTCTCGACAAGCCCGCCGCCATGCAAGCCGCGATGCGCGATCGGCGTGGCGATAAGCCAGCTAAGGTCTTTTCCCGTCACCCGAGAATCTCGAAAATGCCCTCGACCTCGACGGCGGCGTCGAGCGGCAGTTGCGCGACGCCCACGGCGAAGCGCGCATGCTTGCCATTCTCGCCCAAAACGGCGGCGAAGAGATCGGAGGCGCCGTTGACGACTTGCGGCACCGGCCCGAAATCGGGCGCGCAATTGACATAGCCGCCGATGCGGACCGCCTTGAGCCGAGCGAGATCGCCGACGGCGGCGTTGGCCTGCGCCAGAACATTCAGCGCCGCCTGCCGCGCCGCCGCTTGTCCGTCTTCGAGCGACACGCCAGCGCCGAGCTTGCCCTTATGGGCGGGATCGACTCCGCCGGCGCCCATGGGCAATTGGCCGGAGACGAAAAGGAGATTGCCCGTTCGCATAAAAGGAACGTAATTCGCCACGGGCGCGGCCGCGGCGGGCAGAACGAGCCCGAGCGCGGCAAGGCGCGCGGCGGGCGTATCGCTGGCCGAATTCGACATGGTCGGGTTTCCTTCTCTGTCCAGAAAACATTTGCTCCGGCGTCTGGCTGACCCTAATTTCAACCCTCCCGCGACGCAACGGCGGCGCATGATTTGCCGGGTGACATCCTCTCATGATTTCCAAGCGCGCGCTCTTCGTCGTCGTCTCACTTGCCTTAAATCTGCCGGCGGCTCTGGCCGAAGAGGCGCCGCCGCTCGCGAGCCACCGCGCGGTCTATGAGCTGACCCTGGGAAAGGCGACAGGCTCTAAGGCGCCGTCGCAGGCGCGCGGGCGCATCGTTTTCGACTTTGCCGCCTCCTGCGACGGCTATGTGCAGAATTTTCGCCAGATCACCGAGCTTGTGCCCGAGGAAGGCGCCACAAAGCTCTCGGACATGCGCTCGGCGACGTTCGAGTCGCTCGATTCGAATGAATATCGCTTCAAGATAGAGACCAAGGTCGACAGCACCTCGGCCGAGCAGGTCGACGGCAAGGCGCGTAAGGAAAAGGGCCCGCGCGTCGCGGTCGATCTCGCACGCCCCAAGCGCGCGCAGCTCGACATCGCCGGACCTGCCTTATTCCCGAGCGAACATCTTCGCCGCATCGTCGACGCCGCACGCAAAGGAGAGCAGCTCCTCGAAGCGCGCGTTTATGATGGGACAGGCGAAGGCGACAAGGCGTTCGACACGCTCACGGTGATCGGCAAGCGCTTGGAGACGCCGGCGGCCGAGAAGGCCGTGCAGGCAAACGCGCTCAAGGGTATGCCGCGCTGGCGCGTTTCGGTTTCTTATTTCGAGCCGGGCAAGCGCGACGGCCAGCCGATCTATGTTCTGTCTTTCGATCTCTACGAGAATGGCGTCTCGCGCGCGCTGACGCTCGATTACGGCGATTTCGTTCTCAAGGGAGAGATGACGGAATTGACTCTCCAGCCGACGGCCGTCTGCAAGAAGTAACGCCATTTCCGTTTGAACAGATGGCGTCGGGGCCGCCTCGCCGTCATTGCGAGGAGCAAAGCGACGAAGCAATCCAGAGCCACGCGATGGCCCTGGATTGCTTCGCTTCGCTCGCAATGACGGCTCCCCCATGCGAGCCGTTCAAGCAGAAATAGGGTCATTCACGACGCTCTCGTATGAGCGAGGGAATCCAGAGCAAACGTGCGCTATGGTTGCTCTGGATTCCCGATCGGGCCTTCGGCCCGTCGGGAATGACAGGCTCGGCCTCGCGTGTTGTCTGGTTACCCGACGCTGCGAAAGAAATCCTGCAGGCGTTCGACGAACGTCCGCTTTCGCCAGAAGATGACGCCGTGAATATCGAGCGTCTGCTTTTCAAAAGGCGCGATGGATGGCGCGATGAGGAGCCCGCGGTCTTCGGGCAGGCGCATGAGATCGCGCTCGTTTTCCGGCATGGCGATCTCGATTTCGCCGCGCGAGAGGATGCGCCGGGTTGGATAGTGGAGCAGCATCAGATGGCGCACGAGTTCCTGCATCTGCGAGCGCGGGCTTTTGCGGAAGGCGGCGTTTGTTCCTTGGATTTTGAAAACGCCGCTGTCGTCGCTCGAGCGCAGCATCAGCCCCGCAAGGCGTCCCTCGCCAGGCCAGACGCTGGCGCCGCCGCGCGAAATTTCCAGGAAATCGCCGTCGAAAACGCGCGACGACAGCGCCCGCAGGGCGCAGGGCCCTTGGAAACGCGCCTCAGCCGCATCGACATAGGAGAAGCGCGCCGGCGCGGAATGTCGGTGAGCTGGCGCCGGGACGCCTAAGCGTAGCGCAGCGAGCAACGCATCCGCGATGCGTTTTGCGGCGCCAGTCGTCAGATGGTTTTCGTCCTGGAATTGCGCCGGCCCCAAGCGCCGCTCGAAGACCTCGGACAGCCATAGCGCGGCGACGGACCTTCGCTGCGCCGCCTTGCGATAAATCTTTTGCACGCACGTCTTCGCGCGACGCTGGCGGTCGGCAGGGCGCGGCTCCAAGCATAAAAGGAACAAGCCGATCCCCGCGTCGGCGCAGAAGTCCATGACGGCCTCGAGCGCGTCCTCGATCAGCGCGGGATCGAGGACGTCGGCGTCGAGAAGAAGAATATCGTTGAGGCAATATTCGAAGACGATGAGGTCGGGCGGTTCGGCGCCGTCGCGCGCGCGCTTGAGCAACGCCATCAAGCCATAGAGCGAGCCGACCGCGCCGAGAAAGCGGTTCTCGACCTCGTGATCTTGGGCGCGCTCGGCGAATTGGACGGCCCAGCCGTCCTTGATGCCCGCATTGGAGCCGCCGAGCAGGAGGATTTTCACGCTGCAGCCCTCGCGCGCTCGATCAAGGATCTCTCGCGGCGCCGGCGTTCAGGCCGCCGTAGAAGCCGCTCCAGCCTGCGTGGGGCTTTTCCTCTTTCTTTGTCATGGGTTCGATCGGCCGGCCGTGGAGCGGAATATCCGCCTCCCGTCCGCGCTCGGCCTTGGGGCCGCGCATGGCGGGAGCCCGTCCGAGGGCGTCCGTGGCGAGGGCAGGGGCGGCGGCCGCTATGCCTGCGCTCAGGAGGATCGCGAAAAAGCGCGTCATGGCGGCTTCCTGCCATCAAAGGCGGGATGGCGCAAGCTGAGCGCTCAACCCAAGCGGTAGCTCGACGCCGTCACGCCGCCGAACAGCCCCACGTCATGATAGACGCGGACAGCCGTCTCGGCCTCGGCTGCGCCGAGCGCGACGAAAAGCGGCGCGAGATGGTCCTCGCGGGGATGGCAGATGCGGGCGTAAGGGGCCTTGGCCCAGTCTATGATGGCTTGTCTGCGCACATCGGGCGCCGCCGCGAGCGCCGCGGCGAGCCATTGATCGAAAGCCTCTGACGGCTCCCGCGCCTGCGGGCCAAAGAGGCGCAGATTGTGGTAGCTGAGGCCCGAGCCGATGATGAGGACGCCTTCCTCGCGCAGCGGCGCTAAAGCGCGGCCGAGCGCAAGATGCTCGGCGGGATCGTAGCCCGTCTTGAGCGACACCTGGATCGCCGGGACGTCCGCCGCCGGATACATCGCATAGAGCGGCACGAAGGCGCCGTGATCGAAGCCGCGCGTCTCATCGAGCCGCGCGGGTAGGCCTGCGGCGCGGATGAGGTTTGCGGCGCGCGCGGCCAACGCCGGCGCGCCGGGCGCGGGATAGACGATGTCATAAGTCTCTGGAGGAAAGCCGGAATAATCATAGACCATCGGCGGCTGGCGCGCCGACATCACTGCGAATTCCGGGCTTTCCCAATGGCCCGAGACGACGATGATCGCCTTCGGGCGCTCGCCGATTTCGGAGGGCATGCGGGCGAAAGCGGCTTCGAGATTGACGAAGCGGCGGCGCCATTCGGGAACCCACGGCCAGGGGCCGCCGCCATGGGAGACGAAATAAGTCGGCAGTCTCAAGATGTCGTCGCTTTCACTTTCGCCTTCAGGAAGCCTGTACGGCGCTTTGCGTGCGGCCCCCGATCAGGCTCGCGAGCAGAACCGAGAGCACGCCGGTCAGGAAAATTCCATCGAATGTGCCGGCCCCGCCGATCGACAGCACGGGCGTGCCGAGGCCTGCGAGCTTGTCAAAATTCAACAGATCCGCGCCGACCAGAACGCCGAGGCTCCCGCTTGCATAGGCGAGCGGCGCAAGATGGCGCCAGGAGATGATCGCCGCAATGGTCGTCGCCGCCAGCGGGGCGACGAAGATTGGCAGCGCGATGCCGACGCCGCGTACCGGCTCTGCTAAAGCATAGCTGATCGCAGCGACGCAGGCGACCGCAATGGCGCCCCTGATCCAGATGGCGTTTCGCGACAGCAGGAAGATCGACAGCACGGTCGGGATGACGGTGCCGCCGACATTGACGGCAAGAATGACTTGAGGCTCCTCGACAAATCTCGGCACGACATAGGGAACGCCGTAATAGACGACCTCGCGCGCATCTATGATCGGTTCGCTCCCGAGCGTCGCCACCGGAATATTGATATAGCTGCCGAGCAGCGAGGCCAGGAGCAGGAAGACAGCCGTTCCGGAGCTGACGCCCAATTGCATATAGGCGTATTTGAGAATGCGCAGCTCGACGAGAATGACGAGCACGACGACGACGCCCGCCAGCAGGGCGAAGGCCGGCGCCGCTATAGGCAGATATTGCGCATCGCTGAAATGCATGGGGGCGCCTCCCGGCTTCTGCCGAGGAAGATGGGGCGGCCGCGCCTGTTCTTCCATAAGCATCAAAGGCCGGCTCCGCCGAGGACTGAACGACGCCGGGACGAGCTTACGGCCGGCGATCCGCGCAAATATTATCGGCGGGCAGGGAGCCCCGTGAGCGCAACACGAGTGAGAGACGCCCCGGGCCGAATGCAAGCACGGGGCGCTCGAGTGGCTATTTCTTGTATTTCCGCACCATCATCTCGATGGCGGTGACGGACTCCGAAACATTCAGCCAGTTTTCGGCCTGTTCGTCGTTCTTGAATTCCCGGCCCAGATTGATGGGCTCGTCATGGCCCGCCAGATGGAGAAAACAGGCCCATTTGCCATTTGGCAGTTGTTCGACTGTGACCTTCTCGTCCGCCATGTATCCTCCCCTTGCATTTGGCGTTTTTGTAACAAGTTGCGCGCGACGCGGGTGCGCAATCGCGCGCACGCAACAATCTTGCCAGCAAATTGATGTTCGCCTTCAAGGGCTCGCGGCGCCGCGCACAGCGTCATTGAACAGTCATATTCTCGCGCGGGCGACTGTCATTTCAGCAAAGAAAGATATGTGTGAATGTAAACATCAAGCGTAATCGCTACAATTTGCTCGAAATGCTAACGCCGTATTTACTTTTATTGGGGCTCCAGGAGGAATAAGTAGCGAACTTGACAGTAATCAATGAAGTTGGACGCGTTGGTAGACTAAGCTCGCTTCAGCTCTGAGATTGCACGTGCTGGCGGGCGCTTTGGCCCCCCAGCCTCAAAAATGATTGGCTCTATCATGTTGACGCGCAATCGAAGCTCGGTCCTGCTGATCGACGACGATCACGATATGCGCTGGGCAATGCGCAGCATATTGGTGGACGCCGGATTTGACGTGATGGAAGCGCAAGCCGGCGAGCCAGGTCTCGAATTGGCGTCGCGCCATCCGCCAGACGCGGTTGTTCTCGATATGCGCATGTCCGGAATCGGCGGCGAGGAGGTTTTGCGCCGATTATTGCAACGCGACCGGCGTCTCCCCATTGTCATCGCCACGGCTTACGGCACGATCACCGGCGCGATCAACGCCATCAAAGAAGGCGCGTTCGAATATCTCACCAAGCCGTTTCGCAACGATCAGTTCGTCGATGTCGTGAAGCGGGCTGTCGCCCGGCGAGCGGCGCTGCACAAGCAGAGCGCCGAAAATGTGCGCGCCGACATATTCGGCCTCATGGGGAAAAGCGCCGCCATCCAAAAGCTCGCCGATGAGATTGAAGCGGTCGCCCGCTCCGACTACTCGGTCGTCGTTCAGGGCGAGACCGGAAGCGGCAAGGAGATCGTCGCGCAAAGCCTGCATCGGCACAGCGGCCGCGTCGCCAAGCCGTTCATTGTCGTCGACTGCGGCGCGATCGCCGAATCCCTCATCAACAGCGAATTTTTCGGTCATGAGAAGGGGGCGTTCACGGGCGCAGCCGCACGCCATTGTGGGTGCTTCGAGGCCGCGGCCAAGGGGGGGACGATCTTCCTCGACGAGATCGGCAATCTCTCGATCGCCGGACAAAAGGCGCTTCTGCGCGCGCTCGAAGCGCGCACGATCCATCGCGTGGGCGGCAGCGAACAAATCAGCCTCGACGTCCGTGTTATTGCCGCCACGAATGACGCTCTCAAAGAGCGCGCCGAGGCGGGGGACTTTCGCGAAGACCTCTACTATCGTCTCGCCGAATATGTGATCTCGGTGCCGCCCTTGCGCGCGCGCCCGGAGGACGTGCCTTTTCTCGCGGAGCGCTTTCTGGTGCAGGCGCGTGACTGTCTGGGACAGGCGCCGATCGACATCGACGCGAAAGCGCTCGAGCTGTTGCAGGCGCATCATTGGCCCGGCAATGTGAGAGAATTGCGCAATGTGATGCGGCGCGCGGCGCTGACGTCGGCGGACGCCGTCTCCGCCGCGCATATCGCCGATCGTCTCAATCGCGCGCCGCTGCCCCCTTCGCAAACGCAAATGGCCGCCGCCGCGCCTTTGCGCGATCAGATGCGCTACCAGGTGCGGGCGGTCGAACGCGACGCCGTGCTCGACGCGCTCAATCGCGCAAAGGGCAACAAGGCGGAAGCCGCACGGCTGCTCGGCGTCGATTACAAGACATACCGCTTGAAGCTGAAAAGACTGGAAGGTGAGGGCGGAGACATCCGGCAATGAGGACGCCGGATCAACCCGAAACGGACGGCGCCATTTCAGGGTCGATCGAGCAGGCGATCTCTCTCATTGCCTTCGTCGACCCCGATCGCATCTCTGCCGAGCGATTGCCTGCGCCGGAGGGGCGCGCCTTGCGGCTGCATCGCGCCGGCGCCGTCGCTGCGATCGTCGACCTTGTCCCGATCGCGGACTTCTGCGGCGTCGATGCGGAGCGTCATTTGACCGACGTCTCATGGCTGGCGCCGCGCGTTCGCCGCCATGCGGAAATTCTGGCGTGGGCGATGCAATTCTCGCCAGTATTTCCCGTCCCTTTTGGAACGCTTTACACGAGCATCGAGAGTCTGGGCGCCTTCATGGCCGCGCATGAGGCGACGATCGCGCGTTTCCTTCTCAATGCGTCCGATAAAGAGGAGTGGGAGCTTCGCGCGGCGGCGCGTCTCGATGATCCGGCAATTCTGGATCAACTCGCGCGCAAGGCGTGGCCGGAGTGGGCGTCGCTGACGAGCGGCATCCGCTACATGCGCCTGTGCCGAGACAAAGAATCGCTGCGCGACTTCGGCCGCGCGGAAGCGGCGGCCGTCGCCGATCGGCTGGTGCAGGAGCTCGAGCCACTGACGGCGGGGCGACGCAACCGCAATCTCGAAGGGACCGATCTGGTCGCGCGCCATGCGTTTCTCGTCCCCAAGGAAAACGCCGCCGCTTTGAGCCGGCGCGTTGCGGAACTCAACAACCGGCTTGGGGCCGAGACCGTCGAACTGACTCTGTCGGGGCCTTGGCCGCCCTTCAGTTTTCGACCGCCGCTGGACCGTCCGCCGCTTCATTCCGCGAATTGAGATCGCGGGCGTTCGGGGACGCGCAAAAACGTCGCTGGCGCAAAGAAACAATCTCTTCTTGCAGATCTTCGGCCACAAACCTTTCGAGAAGCCGATGTTTCTAGACACGCTCGATCACGAAAGCTTCTTCCATGCAGTGATGGATACGATCCCTTCCTCGATTCTCATTCTCGACGAAAGCCTCATCGTCAGAACGGTGAACAGCAACTTTCTCGAAAAGTCGCATGGAAGCTTGCATACGACACTTGGAAAACGCCTGCAGGAAATTTTCCCGGCGGCGTTCCAGGATACGCCCCTGGATCAGCAGATACGCGAAGTCATCGGGTCGGGAAAAACGCTTCGACGCCGCCGGATGACCTATCGTGCGCCGGGCGTCGCTCTGAGAACTTATTCCTACAGCATTTGTCCCTTGCAGCTCCAGGGCGGCTCGCGCGGCGTCATCCTCGTCATGGACGATGTGACGGATCTCTTGCAGCTCGGGGAGGAGGTGCGGCGTATGCAGTTGCATCTTGCGAGCGTCGTCGAGAGCGCCGGCGATCTGATCATCTCGACGGACTCGCACGGCGCCATCATGACCTGGAATACAGCCGCGGAAAAATCGACGGGCTATGCGGAGGGCGAAGTTCGCGGCTCCGAATTGTCCGGTCATTTCGAGGAACCGCACAAACAGGAAGTCGAATCCAGCTTCCGGGGCATCAGCGAAATCGACGACTGCCACTCGATCGAATGGCCGATGCGCTGCAAGAGCGGCGAGACGATACCAGTCTCCTGGCGCTTATCGCGGATGACCAGCCATACCGGCGACGTGACGGGCGTCGTCGTGGTTGGCCGCAGCCTCGTGGAGCAGCGGGCGATGGAAGCTCAAATCCATCAGGGCGAGAAGCTTGCGGCGTTGGGCATTGTCATCGGCGGAATCGCGCATGAGATTCGCAATCCCCTCGGGGTCAGCTCCGCCGCGGCGCAGCTCATGAGAAATAGAATGGGCTCGCCCATTCTGCTCGGCGAATGTATCGATAAGGTGATCGGCGGCATAGATCGCGCATCGCTCGTGGTCGAAAGTCTGCTTCGATTCGCCCGGCCGCAGCCGATCACCGAAACGACGCAGGTCAACGTCGTGAATATGCTGAAGAACGCCCTGATGTTCGCTGCCGGCGAAGCGGCGGTCGGCACGCGATATGAGTGGAACCCGCCAGCGGAGACCGCTGATATTTGCGCCGAAGGCGTGCAAAACCTTTTGGAGCTCGTTTTCATCAATCTTATGCTCAACGCATTCCAGGCGATGCCGAATGGCGGCGTGTTGACAATCGACGTGCGCCGCGACGGCAAAGAAGTGATCGTCGAGATCGGCGATAGCGGCCCCGGTATTCCCGAGGCGCATTTGAGGAAGATTTTTGATCCGTTTTTTACGACTCGCTCGGATAGCAGACGTTCAGGCCTCGGTCTGTCGGTGTCGCATTCCATCGTTCGCCAGCATGGCGGCGATGTGAGCGTGCGGACGGCCTTGGGCATGGGGACGACATTCGCCGTTCGCATCCCTGCAGCGCGCGAGGCGTCTTGAGCGGAATGGCTCTCTGGAGGGTTCGACGCATTGACTCCTTTTCCCGCTTGCCTCGCGCCGAAAACAGCGCTCGTCGTGGACGACGATCAAGACATGTGCTGGGTGCTCGAAGCCGCTTTGAGCCGGATCGATTGGATGGCGGTTACCGCCAATAGCGCGCAGGAAGCGCTCGGCTTGATCAGTCAGCAAACCTTCCCGATCGCTTTCGTGGACGCGCGTTTGCCCGATATGGACGGGTTCCGTCTGAGCGCGCGCTTCCGCATCATACGCCCCGCCATGAGCGTCATCCTGATCTCGGGATATTTCCTCGCGGACGACGCCGGCATCCTCGATGCGATGCGGGCGTCGACGATCGACGGTTTCCTTGCGAAACCTTTTCAAATCGACGCAATCGCGGCGGCTGTGAGCAAGGGCGCCAAAGGGTAACGCCGCCCCTGGACCCGGGCGCCGACGCCCGACCTGCCAACGCGATACTTGAAACCATGCCAACGCGCAAAATTGAAAAGCAATGAAATATAAGCCTGAAATCGATTTGTCAGCTTACCGGCCCCTCTGGCGCCGCGGTTGCTCTATTCAATTCGGCCGGGGGAATGATGAGTTCTCTTCGGTGTGTTCGCAAAGTGCTCAAAGCGCTTTTAAGAATGGAGAAGCTTCATGGCACGCGTTCAAAAATCTGTGGACTCGTCAAGCCTCGGCGAAGTTGTCGACCGCATCCTCGACAAGGGCATCGTGATCGACGCCTGGGTCAAGGTCTCGCTCGTCGGCATCGAGCTGATCACTATCGAAGCGCGCGTTGTGGTGGCCTCGGTCGAGACCTACCTGAAATACGCCGAAGCTGTCGGCCTGACCGCTTCCGCGGCGGCCCCCGCCTAAGTCTATCCGCCATCGCTGGAAGGGCGTGTTTTTTAAACCCGCCCTTCCAGCAGTTTGGAAACTTCTGATGGAGGATTGGATCATGGCGAAGTTGTCGGAAGGATATTCGCGCGTCAAAAGCGGCATCGACTCGGGCCGGCACTCACGGGAAGAGCTTGCCGAACGGATCAAGGACGCCGCAATAAATCGCCACAAGGACATCGAGGCGCTTCTGGACAATCTGAAGGCCGCGAGGATCAGATCGGGTCGCGACCAGGCGGCGCAGCTCCGAAGAGCGACGGTGGCGCGCAGCAATGAAGTCCGCGCGACTCTGAATGGTCTGAAGTCGAACCGCGCACGCGAAAGCAAAGCCTATCACGAAAAGGCCGATGCGTTCATGCGCGATCTGACGAACGGCGTCGCCGCCCTTCTCGCATCCTTCGCGACGGCCAATCACGATCGAGCGTCGTCCTTGCACCGCTCTTTCTCGGAATATGCGCGCGACCGCAAGCACGCCGCTGCGATCTGGCACGGAAAAGCGTCCGCTCACCATTAAGGGAGTGCGGGCCCTCCAACCGAATTCGGAAGCCACGGCGCCAACAGCCATCTGGCTTCCTCTTCTCATCTCCGCCACGCGAACGCGCACGGCAGTTCAGCGCATTTTTGGAAAGGTCACGTCATGAGCGCGATAGCACTCGCCAGCCTAGGTCAGGACGCCGAGGATTTCTCCGACGACGACGGCTCCATCGCGCTCGGACCGAGCGACGCTTTCGTCAGCTCGCCGGCGGTTCAGGAGATTGCGGATCGTGCGCTCGCCTATCTCGACGCCGGATATGCCGTGCATTTTTCGGGGCCGGCGGGCAGCGGCAAAACCACGCTGGCGTTTCATGTCGCTGCGCAGCTCGGCCGTCCGAGCATCTTGCTCCATGGCGATCACGAGTTCGGCAGCTCCGATCTGATCGGACGCGAGAGCGGATATCGCAGATCGCGCGTGGTCGATAACTATATTTCTTCCGTCGTGAAGCTGCAGGAAGAGGGACGCGCGCTGTGGACCGACAATCGCATCACCACCGCCTGCCGTCTCGGTCATACGATCATTTATGACGAGTTCAACCGTAGCAAGCCGGAGGCGAACAACCCCTTCCTGAGCATATTGTCGGAAGGGGTCCTCAATGTTCCGGGTCTGCATGGGCGCGGCGAGGGATACATCAAGGTGCATCCACATTTTCGCGCCATCTTCACGTCGAATCCAGTTGAATATGCGGGCGTCTATCGCGCGCAGGACGCTTTGCTCGATCGCATGATCACACTTTATTTCGATCACTATGACCGCGATACCGAGGTTGCGATTGCTGCGAAAAAAGGCGGAGTCGATCAGGCGCGCGCGGAAAAGGTGGTCGACTTCGTTCGCTTGTGCCGCCGTCAGGGATCGGACCCGCATTATCCGACCTTGCGCGCATCGATCGCCATCGCCCGCGTGCTGGCGGCGCGCGGCGGCGAGGCCAGCGTCTCCAATCCGGTCTTCCGCTGGGCGTGCCGGGATATCCTTGGTCGCGGGTCTCAAAATTCCGCCAAGCCCGCAGAATTTACGGCCGACGTCGTCGACGAGCTGTTGCTGCAATTCGAGCTGGAAGCGCTCGAACGCGCGCAGCGCATGCATGCGCAAGGCCCGGCCAATCACTCTGTGCATTTTTGAGCTGGGAGAAGGCGACATGGCGATGCATCGACAGCCGTCCCGCGGCCTGAACGATCTGCGAACCTTGACCGGGCGCAACGACAAAAGCGTCCCCGCGCACAAGGCCTATCTGCGGATGAGCTTCCTCGAACTCGAACGCGCGCGGCGCTCGATGGAGCTGCGAGCGGCGACCGACCGTTCTGACGCCATACAGGCGAGATTTCGCGAAATCGACAAGGAAATCGGGGAAATTACGGCAAAGATGAATGGAACGGCGCCGCCGGCCCATCCCGTCGCAGCGGTTCGCAAGTCGCCGATCGGCATGCGGCAGGCGTCGAAGCGCTTTTCCTTCACTTATTGAGTGGCGCAGGTTCAACGCCAGTTCACGGAGAATGATCCAATGCCGCCTAAGACTCACATCGGCTCCGAACAGAGTTCCTCCAACGCCGCGCCGCCGCCTCCAGCGCCGCCGCCTCCCGCGTCCTCGGCGCCCAAAACGAAACCGGCGCCTGCAGCGCCCGCGGCGCCTTTCGGCGGTAAATTGTCGGGCGCCCGTGCGGCTGTTCAACAGTTTCTCACGACCGAACTCGGCGCAAAGGAACTGCGCATCACCAAGATCGCGCCGATCCGGCACGGCGACGGCGGTTGGAGCGCCGAAGCCGAAATTCTCGTGCCGAACCTCGAAGTGAAGATGCTCGGCTTGCCGCTGACGCAAGAAGTGCTCGAAAGAGAAACTTACTCCGTCGAGCTCGACGAGGATTTAACGGTCCGGGCCTATGGTCATATCGAAGAAGAAGAGATTTGAATCCTTTCTTATTTCGTTGGTTCGTGACTTCGGGTCGTTGGCGGGGGAGGAAGATCGATGGGCCTCTATGTCTATGCGGTGACGAGCAACGACAACGATCCGCCGCCCCTGCAGGGCGTTCTCGATCGTACGACCTTTCTTGTGGGCTCGGGCCCCTTGAACGCGATCGTTAGCGATTGTCCCGTGGGCGCTCTGCGGGCCGAAAGGCGCAATCTCGCCGCAGCGCAGCGCGTGCTCACCGCGCTCAACGCGAAATTCGATCTCCTGCCGATGGCCTTCGGCACAATCGCGAAATCGGAAAACGATCTGAGGCGGTTTCTCGACGGGCAGCGCGACCGGCTCGTCAGCCAGTTGGAAAGAGTTTCCGGCGCTGTGGAAATGGGCGTGCGGCTGAATATCGAAGCCGCCGATCCCATCGCTTATCTGGTTGCGCGCCACCCGGCGTTGCAGGCCGCTCGTGACCGAACCTATGTCGGCAGCCGCCCGCCGTCGCATGAGGCCAGAGTGCGTCTGGGTCAAATGGTAGACGAGGCGTTTCGGCGCTATCGGGAAGCGCAATCGGCTCAGGTGATCTCGGTCTTGGGCGACGCCTGCCTCGAAGTCGTCTCTTTGCCGGTTCGCAACGATAGAGAGATTGCGAATTTGGCCGCGCTCGTTCCCAGGGCAAGGTTAGAGGATTTCGAGCGGGCTGTGCAGGCCTCGGCGGCGGAGATCGAGGAAGATATTGCGTTCAACATCGCCGGCCCATGGCCGCCGCATAATTTCGTGCAATTTGCGCCGCACGAGGGTTAGGGCGATGTTCATCCTCGATGACGCCGTGAAGATCGTGACCAAAAGCGTCGGCTTCGTTCTGAGCAAGATTTTCAAGGTCAGATCGGGAAATGCGACGCGCAGGGCGAACTTTGGGCCAAACCCACCGGATTCAGATCGAAAGGGGCGGCGCCATGCTGCTGATCGATGATTTGCTCGCCGCCCCGATGCGTGGGCTGCTGTTCGTTTTGGAAAAGATCGACGAAGCCGCGCGGCAGGAGCGGGAGGCGGAGGAGCGCGCCATCATGGCGGAGCTATCGGAACTTTACCGTGCGCTCGAAACTGGCGCGCTGACCGAAGCGGAGTTCGACGCGCGGGAGGGAAAATTACTGACGCGGCTCGATAGCCTGCAAGGGAAGGGCGGCGCCGATGTCAATTCCTGAGCGCGGCATGGCTAATTTGAGTGCGCCGCAGCGCGATCTCTCGCTCTCGGAAGCGCTCGATCGCCTGCTGCATCGCGGCGTCTCGGCGCAAGGCAATCTGACCATTGGTCTTGCCGACGTGGACCTCATCTTTCTCGACGTGAGACTCTTGCTCGGGGCCGTCGACACGATTTGGCCGGACGGCGCTCCGGCGCAATCGGTCATCGAACCAAAATTGCCTCCCGCGTCCGCGACGCCGTCCGGCGCACTCACGGAACCTCACGCGCCGCGGAGCGTATCTCCCGCCGATCCAATTCAATTGCCGCAAGAGGATCGCATCGCGACTGCACTCGAGCGAAAGCCGGAGGGCTCCGGCCGCTCGACCGCCGATGGTCTTCTGCGCCTCGTGCTGACGCTCGTGCGGGTTCTTCATGATGTCCTCGAACGCCAGGCGGTGCGGCGGATGGAAGGGGGACGCCTGTCGGATGCGCAGATCGAGCGACTGGGCGCCGCGCTTTTCGCGCAGGCGCAGGAAATCACGCGTCTGCAACGGCAATTCGGCTTCTCGGAGAGAGAGCTTTCGCTGCAGTTTGGCGTCTCCGACAGCGCGCCGTGAAAGGACCGTTCATGTCAACGATGCATCAACCCATCACGCATTCGGTCGATAGCACCAATCTCGCGGATTTGTTGGAGCGCATTCTCGACAAAGGCGTCGTGGTCGCCGGCGATATTTCCATCAAGCTGGTCGAGGTCGAGCTCCTCACTATTCAGTTGAGGCTCGTGGTCTGCTCGGTCGACAAGGCGCGCGAGCTCGGGCTCGATTGGTGGAACCACAATGGCGCCCGCCTCGGCGCGTCGGACGGCGAGGCCAAGCTCGGCGCGATCGAGCAGCGAATGGAAAGGCTGGAGGAGGCGCTTTGCGCCCTTGTCGCGGCGCCAAGCAAAGCAGGGGAGGCGCATCCATGACGCGGAAAGACCGAAACGACAACGAAGACGTCACCGGCGTCGCCGGGCTCGAGAAGATCGCGCGGGGCCTGTCGAACCTGTTCAATGTGCTGGCCGACTTCGACAATCTTCCGCGACGGGGCCGCCATGAAAAGGATGGTCGCGTGATGGAATATTCGTTCGCCGCGCGCACGCTTCGCGAGGCGGCCGAAGGGCGCGTGGCGGCGGAGGAAGAGGCGCCGGCGCCGGAACAACCGCGGCGCCGCGCGGCGAAACGAACGACTGTCGAGATGCTCGAACCGGTGACGGATATGTTCGACGAAGGAAACGAGCTGGTGTTCCTTTTCGAGCTTCCAGGCGTCGAGCGCGAGGATATTCGCTGCATTCTCGACGGCGACATTCTGCTTCTCGAAGCGAAATCGGGCGTGCGGCTCTATCGCAAGGAAACCTTCATCGAGGAAAAGCTTGCGGGGAACGCTCCGCAACTCAATCTGCGAAATGGCGTTCTCGAAGTGCGGCTCGCCAAGCAATCCTAGCGTTGCGTGCGTCAGGGGAGCGCGTTGTGTCATGGCGCGATTGATCTACGTGCCTGTCCTTCACAGCATGGCTGAGATGGGCGCCGCCGCGCCCGCATATAAGGCCGCATTCATCGCCCGCCATGGCGCCGCCAAATGGGCGGAGCGCTGTGCGGCCTTCGACGCGATTTGGCGCTCCATCGCAGAGGCGATCAAGGCGTTGCGCCTCGATCTCCCGCGCGTCAAGCTCTACCAGGACAGCCTGCCGGTCTGCGATAAGGAGAGTGAATTGGTGATGGACCTTGCGGCGCAGGGAAGTCCCAACCATCAACTTCTCGAAAGCCTCATGCGGGGCGGCGCGACTCTCATGGGCACAGAATCGCCGGCGCTGCTGGTCGATGAATATAAGCTCATGCAATCGCCGGATCGGACGGACGCAAAGGCTTCGGCGCTTCTCGACGCCCGCGACCGCTTTATCGCCGAACGCATCGATCAGACGCTCGGCGAGGCGGAGGTCGGAGTCCTTTTCATCGGCGCGCTGCATCGGGTCGCCCGATTTCTGCCAGCGCGCATCAAAGTCGACTATGTGGCGATCCGAAGCGATTTGCCGCACGGCCAGGAACAACCCGGAATGTGAGGCGAGCGTCCCATGATCGAGAAAGCCAAGCAAGGCGACGGAATCCTGCGTCTCACCGTGGTCGAGGCGCGGCGTGAAGATGTTGGGCGCGGCGTGGCGCGGCTCGATCCGGAGACATTGCGTCAGATTGGCGCCGCTCCGGGAGAAGTTCTCGAAATTGCGGGCCGGGGGAAGACCGTCGCCAAGGCGATGCCGACCTTCAAGGAACAGAGAGGGCAGCATCTTATTCAGCTCGACGGCGTGTGCCGCACCAACGCCGGTGTGGCGCTGGGCCAAATGGTCACGATCCGAAAGGTTGCTCACGCGATCGCGCAAAAGCTCGTGGTGACTCCGCTCGGCGCCGGGGCTTTGCACGAAGACGAAATCGAACATACCGCGCGCCGGCTGGATGGTCTCGCCATCCGCACCGGCGACCGTGTGCGGATCGCGCTTTTCGGCGGAACGCATCGTGATTTCCTCGTCGGCCGAACGGAGCCGGATGGGCCCGTCATCGTTCACCCGGATACGTTGCTGTCGTTGGAGCGCCCGCGGTCGACGTCCTCTTCTTCCGCCGCGCCCTCGGAGTCCGATGACATCATCACTTACGACGATTTGGGCGGCATGGAGCGCGAGGTCGCGAAGATCCGCGAGATGGTGGAGCTGCCGCTGCTTCATCCAGAACTCTTCGAGCGGCTCGGCATAACGCCGCCGAAAGGCGTTTTGCTGCATGGCCTTCCCGGTTGCGGCAAGACGCTTCTGGGGCGCGCGGTCGCAAACGAGTCGGACGCGGATTTCATTTACGTCAGCGGGCCCGAAATCATTCAAAAGTTCTACGGCGAGAGCGAGGCGCGACTGCGTAAGATTTTCGAGGATGCGCAAAAGCGCGCGCCCTGCATCATTTTTTTCGATGAAATCGATTCCCTGGCTCCCAAACGGGAGCGGGTGGAAGGCGAAGTGGAAAAGCGCGTCGTCGCCCAGTTGCTCGCGCTCATGGACGGGTTGAAGAGCCGTGGCGACGTTATCGTCATGGCGGCGACGAACCGTCCCAACAGCCTCGATCCCGCATTGCGCCGGCCCGGAAGGTTCGACAGGGAGATCGCCATCGGCATTCCCAATGAGCAGGCGCGGCGCGAAATCCTCGAGATTTACGCGCGGGGCATGCCGCTTGGGATCGATATCGATCTTGCTGATCTCGCAGCGACGACGCATGGATTCACTGGCGCCGATTTGAATGCGCTTTGCCGGGAGGCGGCCATGGCGGCGCTGCGTCGCCAGCTTCCCGCATTGACGCTGGGGGACAGCCCCATGGCCTATGACGCGCTGATGACGCTGGAAGTTATTATGGCGGATTTCGCCGAAGCGATGAGCGAGGTGTCGCCCTCCGGCTTGCGCGAAGTGGCGGTGGAGACGCCCAATGTCGAATGGCAGGATGTCGGGGGACTCGACTCCATCAAGGAAGCGTTGAAGGAAGCGATCGCCTGGCCGGTGAGCCAGCCGCAGCTCTTCGAGGCGATCGGCTTGCAGCCGCCGCGCGGGATATTGCTCTATGGCCCGCCCGGAAACGGAAAGACGCTGATTGCGAAAGCGCTCGCCTCTCAGAGCAATTTGAACTTCATTTCCGTGAAGGGGCCCGAACTCTTGTCGAAATATATCGGCGAGTCCGAATTGGCCGTCCGCGAGCTTTTTGCGCGCGCGCGTCATGCGGCGCCTTGCGTGGTGTTTCTGGACGAAATCGACTCCCTCGCGCCCAAACGTGGCCTGGACGGCCGGTCACCGGTAACGGACCGCGTCGTGAGCCAGTTGCTCACCGAGCTCGATGGCGTCGAGACGTTGAAGCAGGTTTGGGTGATCGGCGCGACGAACCGTCTCGATATTATCGACGACGCGTTGCTCCGGCCGGGCAGGCTCGATTTCCACTTGGAGGTGACGCGGCCCGATCTCGCGGCGCGCGCCGCCATTCTTGCGGTGCATTTGCGCAAAAAGCCGGTCGACGAACGCGTCGATCTCGACGCGCTCGCCCAAGCGGCCGAAGGCATGTCGGCCGCCGAAGTGCGCTTTTTATGTGATCGCGCCGCAATGAGCGCCATCCGCCGCATTTACCCGACCGGCGGAACGCAAGCCGTCGACGTCGGCGCGCTGCGTATCGAGCAACGCGATTTCGACGATGCGCTCACGGCGCAAATCGCGGCCTCGAAACAAGCGGCGCTGTCCGGCGCCGCCTATTCCTGATCTGAATTAAATTCCACGGCCGCGCCTAAAAAGATTCGACGCTCGCAGCCATATCCGGGACCAGACGAACCCGGTAACGCGCGTTTTCGCACCTTATGATCCACACCGCCTCGTCTGGCCGGGACGCGGCGGCGTCGCGGGTCGCGCTTTTGGGCGCATCGCATTTATAGCCCTGCGTGCGCAAATGCGCCGCGAGGACTTGCTTGGGCGATTCCTGAGCGACGCATGGCGTTGCGAGGCCCACACATGTGCTTGCCATCAGGATCTTGGCCCAGCTTGTCATCTCACGGCTCCCTTTGTCGTCGGATCGCACTTTGCGACATCCTAGTTCAAGCTCGAGAGGCCGGAAAGAACCAAGCGTCGCTTCGCTTCTTCGCGGGCTGCCTGGAAGCCGAATTGGGCTGAATTAGATAAGGAGCTGCTTCGGTCGGCGCCGCTCTCGCGACGCCGGCGGAAATCACGCGGAGGCGACGCTGTCGGATCAGCCTACTCCCAAAGGTAGCTTCGAGCGTGAACATGAGAAGCTCGGGCGCGAGGAATTGCTGGCGCTTCTGCGCGACGTAATGGAGCAGCGCGACACGGTGCTTTCGCAATATGAGGCCATGGCGCTGCAGGTCGATGAAGCGGTGCGAGAGGTCGACGAGGCGCTGGTTGAATCCCAACACAACGCCAAAATGGCGAAGGAGATTGACGAACGCGCCGAGTGTGAAGCGGCGCGCGCCAACGAGCTTTTGCGCGAACTCGACGAGGAGCGCCGCAAGAGCGCGGCGCGCGCCGAGGAAATCGCGCGTCTGCGCCATACGATCGAGTATGGGCCGTATGAGGGCCCCTGGCGCGTGGCGTCGCTTGCCCTAGTGCAGATCATCGAGGATGCGATCGCCTGGGTGAGAGCGAAAATTCCGCCCGAGAGCGCGTTTCTGCCTTGGTTCGACAAAGCGGTCGCGCTGGCGAGAACCGGTGGACGCTTGGGGCTGAAAAGCGCTGTTACATTTTTAAGATGGGCGCAACCCCACGCCGTCGCTTCATGGGATTGGCTAAAAAGGGAAGCTGCGCGGCGAATGAGCAAGCGTTAGCTTGCGGTTGGCGTCCGTCATTGCGAGCGGGGCGAAGCAAACCAGAGCGCCATCGCGGCTCTGGATTGCTTCGTCGCTTCGCTCCTCGCAATCACGGCGCTCGCATATCAGCTTCACAGTCGCCGAGTCTCGTCTATGGAAGGCCTATCGATCGATCTCCCCGAACACGATATCCAGCGAGCCGACGATGGCCGAGACGTCGGCCAGCATATGGCCGGCCGCAAGGCGGTCCATGGCTTCGAGGTTGGCGAAGGAAGGGGCTCGTATCTTACATCTGTAGGGCTGGTTGCCGCCTTCCGAGACAAGATAGACGCCGAATTCGCCTTTGGGCGCTTCGACTGCGGCGTAAACCTCGCCGGCTGGAACGTGAATGCCTTCGGAATAGAGCTTGAACTGCTCGATCGTCGCTTCCATGGATCGTTTCATGGCGTTGCGCCTGGGCGGCGCGATCTTGCCGTCCTGTACGATGATGGGGCCATAGCCCTCCGGCGACTGCAATCTTTCGATACATTGCGTCATGATGCGCACGGACTGGCGCATCTCTTCCATCCGCACGCCGTAGCGATCATAGCAATCGCCGTTAGCGCCGACGGGGATGTCGAATTCGAGCTCCTCGTAGCATTCATAGGGCTGAGCCTTGCGAAGATCCCAGGGCGCGCCGCATGCGCGGACCATCACGCCGGAGAAGCCGCACGCCCATGCTTCGTCGAGCGTGATCGCGCCAATGCCGACATTACGCTCTTTGAAAACCCGGTTCTCACCGAGAATTTCATCGAGGTCGTCGCAAACCTGCAGGAACGGCGGGCAGAATGCGTAGATGTCGTCCAAAAGCTTTTCGGGCAAATCCTCGTGAACGCCGCCGAAGCGGAAATAATTCGCATGCATCCGCGCGCCGGAGGCCCGCTCATAGAAAACCATGAGCTTCTCGCGTTCCTCGAAGCCCCAGAGATTGGGCGTCAGTGCGCCGACATCCGAGGCTTGCGTGGTGATGTTCAGGAGATGCGACAGCAGCCTGCCGATCTCGCAGTACAGAACGCGAATGAGCTGCGCGCGTTTGGGCGGCGTTATCTCCAATAGCTTTTCGACCGCCAAACAAAACGCGTGCTCCTGGTTCATCGGCGCGACGTAATCCAATCGGTCGAAATAGGGAATGGATTGCAAATAGGGCCGGCTCTCCATGAGCTTTTCCGTGCCGCGATGCAAAAAGCCGATATGGGGATCCGCCCGTAGAACGACCTCCCCATCGAGCTCCAAAATCAACCGAAGCACGCCATGCGCGGCCGGATGCACTGGCCCGAAGTTGAGCATGAAGCTTCTCAGCGGCTCGGCTTTTGCGGGAGAGGGCTGTAGCGGCATCGGTCTCGCCGGGTTGGTCTCGCTCGGCTGCGAGATAGCGCGCATTCCGCAAAAGTTGATAGGCTTCATCGCGCTTGTTCGTTGGCTTCCGTCTTCTAGGTCACTGTTGCCGCCAAAATCCATGAGGGTCGTCGTGGCCTATGTCGTTGTCCATGGAGCCGACCGAGCTCGCGATCTACCCGCAAGCGCCAGCGAATGCCTCGAGCTGGTCAAGACCCTGCAGGCGCGCGCCGAAGCGCCGATCGAGATCACGGACGATCGTGGCGCCCCGCTGGGGCTTCGCGATTTGGAAGCGCTTCACAAAACGGAAGTGGAGAACGGCCCTCTCATTCGCCGCGCGCCGGCCGCGGAGACGCGCGAAGGAGCGAGACAGTCTCTGGGCGAGAACAAGGGGCGGCTTGCGGCCGGCTTGCTGATGGCGAGCGCCATGGTCGCTGTCATCGCTGTGACAGCGATCCGTAATTGGGCGCCCGGCGAGAGCGGGATCGAAACAGCGGGAGGGGAAGCGTCGCAAGGCGCCGTGACGGGCCCCGTGGAGGCCCCAAAGCCAGAGCCCGAAACAGGCGGCGGGCCCTCGGCCGCACAGGCCGCGAAGGAACAACCGGGGAGCCGATGGGCTCGGGCGAAGCCGCGCCGAGCAGCTATACTGTCGTCGCCAACGACACTTTGCGCGGGGTCGCGAAGAAGCTCTTCCATGACGCCGGGCGCTGGCGGGACATTGCGCAGGCAAATCCCGACATCGATCCCAATCGGTTACGCCCCGGGCAGGTCATCGCGCTGCCAAAGGCGCCCAGGCTGGCGGGACACAAATAATCCGAGAGCGGCCGGCGTATTCTGATTTGTTTGCGAACGACTAACCACGAATGACGCTTTAAATTAACAATTAAATATGCGCGCGCTAACATGTTGCAGTATAAAGCTTCTCAATTGGAGCAGAGGCGCTGGCCGCTCGAACGCGTTCCGCAAAAGTCGATAGGCTTTTGCGATATGAGTGCGCTCAGCTTTTTGAATCTGCGCGCTTTCCTCATCGCGGGCACGATTCCTGCGAGCGGAGAGCGGGCTAAGGTTCGGCCAAACCTTGTCATGCAGACGAGGCGGAAACGTCGCGTGATGTAACGCGAATCCAGGAAGAACAGCGATGGAGGCGCTCGCGTGGCCGGCGGCTGCAGGCGCGTGCATCGGCAAGGTTGGCGAGAGTCTGATGAGCATTCTGCTACCGACGCTTTTTGCCTTCAACACCTTCATCTATGCGCTCCTGGGCGCGTTCATGTATTTCATCTGGCGCGAGGATAGAGCGGGAGAGTTCCGCTTCTGGTCCCTGGCGTTTTTCCTCAACAGCGGCGCGTTGCTGGTGTATGCGGTGAGCGATCTCGCCGCGATCCCTCCCGTCCTCGCGGGCGCCCTCAATCTCTGGGGGGTGGGCGCGCTTTGGGCGGGGATCCGGGTTTTTGTCGAAAAACCGATCAGCAGAGTCGCGGCGATAGCCGGCGGCGCCATCTGGATCCTGGCTTTTTCCGACGTCTCGCTTCTCATTCGCATCGATGGGCGCGTGACGATCGCCGCGGCCTATGCGTTTTCGATCGCCTATGAGCTCTACTCTTACAACAAGGAGCGTCTGACCATCGCGCGCGCGACGGCGGCGCTTTCGGCGTTCCATGGCTGCTTCATGGCGCTCATGGGGATCTACGCCCAGTTCGTGACTGTCGATACGCCAATGAAGTCGGTTTACGACTCGCCAATCGCCAAATTCATGGCCGCTGAAGGCATGAGCCACGGGATCGTGCTTGGATTCATGCTGCTCGCGCTTTCGAAGGTGCGGGCCACGGCGCGGCAGAAGATTGCGGCGCTGACCGATCCGCTCACGGGCTTGGGGAATCGGCGCGCCTTCGATCTTGCTGCGGAACGCGCCATCGAGAAATCGCGTGGAGCTGAGACTCTGGTTCTGCTCGTCTTCGATCTCGACCGCTTCAAGATGATCAACGACCGTTTCGGACACGCCGAGGGCGATCGCGTGCTGAGGCGCTTCGCCGATGTTGCCGCGCGTAACACAAAAGCGGCAGGCGGCGTGCTGGCTCGGGTCGGCGGAGAAGAATTCGCCGCCTTGCTGATCTGCGAACCATCGACAGGCTTATCGACCGCAGAACGGATTCGGTGCGATTTCGCCGAGGAAGCGGCCACCCTTGCGGATGGATTGGCGACAGTCAGCGCGGGAGTTGCGGCGATGCAGGATCGGACCGCCGGTTTGGCGGCGTTGATGCGCGCGGCGGATGAAGCGCTTTACATGGCGAAGGCCGCAGGCAGGAACCGGGTTTTTCTGTCTCCCGACGCCGCCCGCGTTGCGTCGCGAGCGACAAGAAACCGTTACGACGATATGTTGCCGCCGTTGACGGCTGCCTGAGCGGGCGGACGCGCTCTTGGCGCGAGATGGGCGATCCGCCCGGTTCTATTCCTCGCCCGTGCAGGACGGGAAGACGGCGGCGGCGGCCGGGGCCAAGATGTCGCCCGCGGCGAAGGCGGTGATCGAGAGAGCCGCCAGGGCGATAAAGAGACGGCGCAGCATCGCAGAATTCAGCATGGGAAACTCCTTCTAGTGACGCCCTTGCGGCGTGGGAGGGAGTTAAGCGGAGCGCGCGCCCCAGAGCTGTGCGCGGTCGCACCGAGAAATTCACAATATGAGATAAATGAAAGGGTTGCATCAATACATGTAGTATCAGTCTGTTTAGGCTCTTGCGCGCCGTAAACGCAGAGAGATACGATTTTGCCTGATTCCAGGTGATTTTCTTGATTCAGTGGAGATTAAGTTGGCGTCTAGACCAGCTATCAAGCGCGCGAGCATACGGCCAGTTAATGACCTCTTCAATGCGCAGCATCAAATCAAAAACTCGCACACGAGCGAGCTTGTTATCGCTCTCTGCGGACCCATCGGTTCACCATTGCATAAGGTGGCGGAGGCTTTTGAAAAAAGCCTTAAAAAAGAATTCGGTTACGACCCGTGTATCGTATTGCGCTTAAGTCGATTGATTGAGCAACATGAAAGCGTTGCGCCAAGCGCTACTGCATACGAAAGAACGAAAGCACTGATAGAAGGCGGCGACTCGCTACGCAAGCAACATGGAAACAGCATTCTTGCAGAACTTGCTGTAAGCGAGATTGCCCTTGAACGAACCAAGCATAAAGAAGCTAGTGAGTCGGCGGCGTTTCGGCCGCGTAGAATTTGCCATATCATCGACTCGATTAAAAATCAGGAGGAGCTTGATCTTCTACGGCTCGTGTATCGCGATATGGTCTATGTTATTGGCGTCTTTTCTCCGCTTCCGGCACGTGTAAAAGCACTCGAACAAAGTGGAATGAAGCTCTCCGAGATTTACGAACTTGTTGACCAAGACTCTGGTGAAGAATTCGCCCATGGTCAAACAGTCCGAGACACCTTTCCTCACGCTGACTTTTTTCTCCGCATTGATACTGACACGGACAGTCAAATCAAAACCAGAGTCGAACGGTTCCTGCAATTAATTCTGGGAACGAAAGTTGTTACGCCAACCGCAGCTGAGACGGCCATGTATGCGGCTGCATCTGCCGCTACGAATTCCGCGTGCTTATCTAGGCAGGTAGGGGCTGCGCTAACTGACCAGAGTGGAGCGGTAATCTCGACCGGTTGGAACGATGTGCCCAAGTACGGGGGCAATCTGTATATGACTGACCCTGTGAACGATCCTCACTCGGATAATGACAGGCGCTGTTGGAACCTAAAAGGCGGAAGATGTTTTAACGATGATGAGAAGGATCAAATATCTCAGATTCTGGCAGCTGAGCTGGTCAACTCTGGCATCATAGATAATGGACATAAGGAAGCGATATCGTCAATAATTTCGAAGAACAGCAAAATAAAAAATTTGATAGAGTTTTCTCGATCTGTGCATGCAGAAATGCATGCAATAATTAATGCTGGCCAAACAGCTAAGGGTTCTATAGTGGGTGGCAAGATTTATATTACAACGTATCCTTGCCATAATTGCGCGCGACACATAATTGCAGCGGGAATTACAGAGGTATTCTATATCGAGCCTTACCGGAAAAGTTTGGCAACGAAGTTGCACGACGATTCCATCACTGAAGAGGAATCTGACAAGTCGAAGGTTCGGATTCTCCCGTACGACGGAGTCGCTCCTTCGCGCTATTTAAAGCTCTTCAGGATGCCGCAAGCTGGCCGGAAGAGCGGAGGGAAAATGATTCTAGTTGATCCACAAGATTCACAGCCTAGATTCGACAAGACACTAGAGGCGCTTCCGACCCTCGAAGCCATCGTGTTAAAGGGGTTGAAAGAAAAAAAGCTTATCCCCGATTCAGAGGGTGGAGGAGATGGCGATGCGTGAGGAGCAAACCCAGTTATCGTTCAACTTCTCCGCTTCAATAGATGCTGAGAAGCAGGTCCGCCAATCAGAGCAGGTGCGCGCACCCTCAGCCGGTCACGGCGACGACTTAGACGGGTCAGCCGATATCGTCTGCTTGGAAAAACATCGGGCAAAGAAGCTGAGCAATGAGAGGTCAAATTATTTCGATGCGATCCTAAAACTCGCCTCTCACATTGGTTGACCGAGGGCAGGGCGCAAAAGGTTCTGTCAGTGAACGACGCGAACTGAGTCCCGGCGTAGAGGCTGAGAAGCGCTTAAACCCTTATTTGCACTTTGAAACCCGCTCTTTTGCGCCGACGCATCGCGCCACGCGCACGCTACTGTCTGCATCGTTTTCGCTGACTAACCCAAGTTTCGGTTGAACCTATTTCGACTGCCGTTATGGCAGGCGATAGGCCGAGTCAAAGATATTGTCAGCAATCCATTGATTTTACTAGAAAAATGGCGGAAGAGGTGGGATTCGAACCCACGGTGGAGTTGCCCCCACGGCGGTTTTCAAGACCGCTGCCTTAAACCACTCGGCCACCCTTCCCCGGCGCGTGATATAGCACGGCGGCGCCGTTGCGCGAGAGGGCAAAGGAAGAGATCGACTGTGCCGCTGCATTTTGCCTATGGCTCCAATATGGACGCCGCCGCTATGGCGCGGCGCTGCCCGCGTTCGCGGCTTCTGGGGCGGGCGCGGCTCGCGCGCTGGCGTTTCGTCATTCTGCCCTCGGGCTTCGCCAGCGTCGTTCCCGATGCGCGCGCCGCCGTCCATGGCGCGCTGTGGGACGTCCCGCCCTCGGACGTCGCGGCGCTCGACCGCTACGAGCAGGTGGGGCAGGGGCTCTACGCCAAGAAAATCATCCCCGTTCTGCGCGAGCCCTTCGGCGCGTCCCCGGCGCTCGTCTATATCGGCGCCGCCCCGCCGCCGGGCGCGGCCGGCGCGTCGGCCTGGCCAAGCTATCTTGCCGAGATTATCGGGGCGGCGCAGGCGCTGGAGCTGCCCGCGGCGCATATCGCCTATCTGGCTTATCTCGCGGCGGAGCAGAAGAAAGGCCGCTGAAACGCCGCCGCGCTTTCACCACTGGCGCAGGCAGGCGCATGGAACAAGGCCGGCCTCGGGCCAGTCTTCGAGAAACTGGCGCAGAACCAGCAAGAGGTCGGCCGCCTGCGCCGACGCCCCCAAATCGGTCGCCGCGCAGAAATCGGCGACGATCATATCGCGCACGGCGTCGGGCCCACGCCAGAGGTTGAGCAGATAAGACGAGAGCAGCACGCGGCTCCTGGCGGATGGCGCGGCCGCAAGGATCGTCTCGCCGGCGTGCGGGCGTGTCGCGATCGTAATCTTTTGAACATTCAGCATCTTGCAATCCTTGCCCAACCAGCTCTGCGACAGATTGCCGCACTTAGGGGCCAGCTTTCAATTGCGTAAATTTACGTAATTCTTTGGATAACTCATCGGTGCCTGTTGACTCCGCGAGGGCAAATCATCTCGCAGCGCGCTGCGCGTCAAACCGATATATCGGGGGCGGGGCCCGCGCTATGCTGCTTTCGTATTCGGCAAAGTGGCTATTCGCGGCTCTGGCGGCTTTCGGCGGACAAAGCCGGCATAGGCGCAGCGGGTGATGACGGCTTGCATGATCGAAGAGGCGTCAGGACGGAAGATCGCCTCCTCCTCTTCTTCGTTCACGGTGAAGATCTCATACGTCGTGTTTTCTTTCCGACCGAAACAGGCGAACTGGTAGCGCCACCCTCGCCGTCCCCGACTTTCATCGAAGAGCCGCGCGGCGACGACGGCGAGTTGCTCGAGGGCAATTTCACGAAAAGCGCAATCGGCCCATTCGGCCGAATCTTTGGCAAAATCCGCCGTGTCTCCAAGGACTCTGTCGGAGGCCCACTCGACGAGAACAAGACGCATCGCGGTCACGCGGGTAAATTGCGGCTTATCGCCGCTACCGCCAGATGCTGGCGCCGCTCATGGTGACGCTCAATTAGGGAAACTACGTAGAAAGCGCCCGCGCGCCCCCCGCGCTTGCTGCAGGCGGCTCGAACGCCCAGTCGCGCCCTGCTTTTTCGCGTCCGGCAAAAACAAAAAGAGCCGCCGTTGCGACGGCGGCCCTCGATCTTGTTCGGGGTCGGCGCCCGTCAGGCCGGCTTGAGCTGATCGGCCGACGACTTGCCCGAGCGGCGGTCCGCCACGATCTCGTAGCTGATCTTCTGGCCTTCGCGGAGGTCGTTCATGCCCGCGCGTTCGACGGCGCTGATGTGGACGAAAACGTCCGGCCCGCCCTCGTCAGGCTGAATAAAGCCAAAGCCCTTTTGGGCGTTAAACCACTTTACGGTTCCAGTTGCCATTCTTCTCTCCAAGCACGGAGAAAGGCCCGCATGCGCGGGGCCGGGTCGATCGATGTCTGGAGGGTGATCATCAGCAGTTCCCGGAGGAACAGGGCCGAGTCGTCAGGCCGTTCGTTATCGATGGGTGGATGATAACGTCTCGCGAACGAATTAACAATCGTAGCCGATCCGCCCCCGGCGCGGGCAGATGGGTTTTCGATCCCGCTCCTCGGGCGAGGCCTAAAAGTCTAGTCGATGATCCCGAAAAGGTCGGCCGCCGTAATCGTGACGGTGCCATTCGCCGCCACTCTCCCGTGCGAATGTCGGGCGCTGGCAATATCCTCGAACCCTTGCTTGTCTTTATCGAACTGCGAGCGCAGCTCGGCAAGGCCGCGCGCCATGCCGTCATCGAGCGCGTCGTCGGCGACGAACACCCGCACATTCTCGTGTGTTCCGGTGATGCGCATGGAGAACGAAAACCCCTGCGCCTCGCGCAAGGTTTCCGTGTCGAGCCGTTCGAGGGACATCTCGGCCCTCCAGTCTGAGCAGAGCGGGTCGGTCTTTGGCGGTCACGTTCACTTTTCGCGGGCTTTTTCCGCGACTGCCTTGTCTATGAGCGCCTTGATCTCGGGACGCAGCGTCTTGGTCCCTTTCACGAAGAGGCCTGGCAGCATGCCAGACTGAACCATTTTGGCTCTCAACTGGCGTCTGGCTTTCGCGAGACGCGTGGCCTCATCTTCGTATGGTCGCTTGGGCATTCCCGCCATATAGGGCGCTGTGCACTTGCGAATACCCTCCAGCGCTCTCTTTGTCGCGAGTTGTTTAGCGCTCGCTAAAAGGGGCGGCCCGGAAGTGTCGCCAAGGGGCGCGCGATTTTGCGTCAAGTCGTCTGAAAACCAAGAATTACAGGAGCGTGCGCACGCGCTTTGGCGTGTATTGACATGCTCTGGCAAGCTCCATCTTATGCCGGCGGAACAGAAGAAAGGCCTGCGCGGATGAGCTATGAGGTTCCTGTCGTCCATACTGTCGAGGACATGCGCGCCTTCGTGCACGCGCGCCGTGCGGCGGGCGAGCGCATTGGACTCGTCCCGACCATGGGCGCGCTGCACGCCGGCCACCTCTCGCTCGTCGAGGAGGCGCGCCGCCACGCGGATCGCGTCATCACGACAATCTTCGTCAATCCCACGCAGTTCGGACCCACTGAGGATTTCTCGCGCTACCCGCGCACGCTGGCGGCCGATTGCGAGAAGCTCGCAAGCGTCTCCGCCGATCTCGTCTTCGCGCCGGCGGTCGAGGAGATGTATCCGGAAGGCTTTTGCACGACGGTGATGCTCGAAGGTCCGGCCAAGGCCGACCTCGAGGACCGCTTCCGCCCCACCCATTTCGCCGGCGTCGCTACGGTCGTCGCCAAGCTGCTCAATCAGGCGCAGGCGGATATCGCCGTCTTCGGCGAGAAGGATTACCAGCAGCTTCTCGTTATTCGCCATTTGGCGCGCGATCTCGACATTGGAACTTGCATCCTGGCGGGGCCGACGCTGCGCGACCCCGACGGGCTCGCGATGTCCTCGCGAAACATCTATCTCTCGGCGGAAGATCGCGCCCGCGCGCCGCGGCTCTATCGCGCCCTCTCCGAGGCGGCGCGCCGCATTGGAGAGGGCGAGGTCGTCGGGCATGTGATGGGCGAGGCGCACGAGGCGATCGTGGGGGCAGGTTTCGATATCGACTATGTCGAGGCGCGTCACGCCGATACGCTTGCGCGCGTTGCGCGCCGCCTCGAAGGGCCGATGCGCATCCTCGCCGCCGCACGGCTTGGCGCGACACGGCTCATCGACAATGTCGCGGTTCCGAATACATGAGCCGCCGCGCCGTCCGTTTCTTTGTGACGGGCCGCGTGCAGGGCGTTGGCTTTCGCGCCTTTCTTATTCGGCAGGCCAATGCGCTCGGGCTGGTCGGCTGGGCGCGCAATCGGCTGGATGGTTCAGTGGAGGCTCTCGCCGCTGGGCCGGAGGAGAAAGTCGCGGCCTTGATCGCAGCGGCCCGGCGCGGCCCCCTTCTCGCACGCGTCGAGAGCTTGCGCGAGGCAGAGGCGGATCTGGCGGAGCTTGGCGACGCTGCCGGGTTCACAGTGGGCGAGACTGTTTAGCCGAAGATCGCCTCGAAATGGCGCCGCAGCGCTGCGTCGACGTCGGCCATCGTGGCGGGCGCCCCCAAGTCTTTCAGGC
Organism: Methylocystis iwaonis; assembly: GCF_027925385.1. Classification (NCBI taxonomy): domain Bacteria; kingdom Pseudomonadati; phylum Pseudomonadota; class Alphaproteobacteria; order Hyphomicrobiales; family Methylocystaceae; genus Methylocystis; species Methylocystis iwaonis. The sequence continues at coordinate 2,512,425 of NZ_AP027142.1, read as the reverse complement.
TCGTGACGCCCAAATGTCGCTCCCGCACGCCGCAAGGCGCGATGCCGGAAAAGTGTGAGAGGTCGGGCGCGACGTTGAGCGCAATGCCGTGGAAGCTCACCCATTGCCGCAAGCGCACGCCGATGGCGGCGATCTTGTCTTCCGCTATTTCGCCGTTCGGGCCGGGCGCTTTGTCTGGCCGCTGCACCCAGACGCCGACGCGCGCCTCCCGGCGTTCGCCGGCGACGCCGAATTCTGCAAGCGTGGCGATAAGCCAGGATTCAAGCGCGCAGACAAAGGCGCGGATGTCGCGGCGCCTTTGCGTGAGGTCGAGCATCACATAGGCAATCCGCTGGCCGGGGCCGTGATAGGTGAATTGCCCGCCGCGTCCCGTGCGGTGGACGGGAAAGCGCGCGTCGAGAAGGTCGCTGTCCTTGGCCGAGGTTCCGGCCGTGTAGATCGGCGGATGCTCCAATAGCCAGACGCACTCCGGCGCCGCTCCGCGCGCGATCGCGGCGACGCGGTCCTCCATGAAGGCGAGGGCCTCTTCATAGCCGACGAGGCCGTCGCTTATGCGCCATTCGACCGGCGGCGCGCCGGCGCGGGGCGAGAGCGCGGGCGCGATCATATCGCGGGGAGGGCAGGAGGAAGCGGTCATGGCGCCTCGCCATTCGGCGCCGGCGCGCGGCCTTGCGCGCGCTTGATGTCGTCGATTTCATCGAGCATGGCGAGAAAGGCGCGGACGGCCTTCTTATCCTTCTTCGACAACTCCCTCTCGTCGAGCTTTTCGACGATGACGCGCAGGGCGTCGCCGACGCGCCCGAGTTGCTTGCCGTAGCTGCCCACGTCTTTCAGCACCTGTTGCTCGACCTGCGGCGCGCTGGATTGGCCAAGGTCTATATTCATGAAGGAAAAATTGCTGCCGACAATCCCGAAGGGATTCAAAAAGGGAGCGACGTTGACAGGCACGTCGCCCGAGAGGGGAAGCTTGAAAACAGCCATGACAACCTCCGATACTAAATCAATGACTCTCTTTTACAGCATTTTTGAATCCGGATTATGCGCGCAAGCACGACAGGGAGATGCGGCGAAAGCGTCAGATTGCGGGCGTCTCATACTTTCCGTTTAAACAGCTCGCGTCGAGCCCTTGTCATTCCCGGCGGGCCGAAGGCCCGGCTAGGAATTCGGCCCCCACCGTCATTGCGAGGAGCGAAGCGACGAAGCAATCCAGGGCCGAGGCGGGGCTCTGGATTGCTTCGCTTCGCTCGCAATGACGGCGCTGGTCTGCTCTGGATTCCCGATCGTTCGCTCGCGAGCGTGGGGAATGACAACGAACTTGAATCTCGTCTCAGCGCCCGTAACGTCCCATCAGCCGCGCTTCCGCGAGAACGCGCCCATGCGTCGCCTCCTCGACCTGCTTACAGCTCGGGCGCGGGCCGAGCGGCAGCTTGGGGCAATCCAGCGCAAACAGACGGAAACGGTAGCGATGCAGCCCGTGGCCATGCGGCGGGCAGGGACCGTTGTAGCCGAGCTCCCGAAAATCATTCTGACCGTGGCGGAGAATGTCCGAGGTCGCCGGCCGCCCGGAGTCTTCCTCGAGCGCAGTGTAATTCTTGGGAATGTCGTAGCAGGCCCAATGCGCGAACACGCCCCCGGGCGCATCGAGATCATCGACAATCAGAGCGAAGCTTTGCGTCTCGCCGGGGGCCTCCGCCCAAGCGAGCGGCGGCGAACGATCGTCCCCGTCGCAAGTGAACGCGCGCGGAATATTGCCGCCATCCTGTAACGCCGTCGAGGTCAGCCGCATGATCGCCTCCGACTCGCCCCCCCGCTTGGGATTTTATTTAGCGGCCGGGCGCCGGCGGTCGCGCGCCTAGCCGACGATCGCGTGCGGAACGAAGCGCGAGTGGTTCGAGGTGAGGGGCGTCGCGTCCTCGCGCAGGCCCATGCCCGCCGGTTCGCCGCCGACCACCCAGGAGCCGACGACCGGATAGCGCCCATCGAAACAGGGCAGCATATGCAACGCCTGCCGCACATGGCCCTCGGCGCCGTAGTCGCCGGGCGCGCTGGCGATGGCGGCGCCGTCCTTCACCAGCAGCACATTGGCGCCTTCGCGCGAGTAGATCGGCTTCTTGGCGTAGCTCTCGCCGAGCGCCGCCGCGCGGGGATCGTCGGCGAAATAGCACTCGAGCAAATTCGGATGTCCCGGCGCCATCTCCCACAACAGCGCCAACACGCCCTTGTTGGAGAGCAGCGCCTTCCATGGCGGCTCGACGAAGCGCGTGACGCGCATGGCCGGCGCATGGGAAAATGTGTCCGCGAACATCCACTCCCAAGGATAGAGCTTGAACAGCGTCTCGATCTTGCGCCCGTCGCGGTCGCAGAAATGCGCGCCGTCGAGGCCGACGTCGTGCATGTCGAGCAGCGCGGCGCCGCATCCCGCTTGCACCGCACAATCTGCGAGATAGGCCGCGGTGCCGAAATCCTCGACGCTGTCGCTCATGGCGCCGAAATGCACGAGACGCTCGGGCGCGATCTCTCCCCAGCGCGCGATCAGCCTGTCGTGCAGCGAGTTGAACTGATCGGCGTGCTGCGGCAGCTCGCCGCTCGCTGTGAGCTGCTCCAGCCTGCCATTGCACGACGCCGGTTTCGAACAGGCTCGTCGGCGTGTCGGCGTTATATTCGAGAAGCTTCGCCGGGCCCTTGCCGTCGTAAGCAAGATCGAAGCGGCCGTAGAGCGAAGGGTCGCGCCGCTTCCAGCTCTCGGCGATAAGCTCGCGCGCATGTTTCGCCACATGCAGGCGATCCATCATCTCTTCGCTTTCGGCAATGCGGCCGACGAGCTCCAGACAAAGCGCGTCGAGTTCGCGCGTTGCGGCCTCGATGTCGTCTTCGATCTCGCGAAGCGTGAAGATATAGCGCGCGCTTTCCTCCCAATAAGGCTCGCCGTCCATATGGGCGTAGGCGAAGCCGATGTTTTTGAAATGCGCTTCGACGCCGTGGCGGGGTCGTGAGATTTCCCGTTTCATCAGCCGCCGCCGCTGCCAGAGTGTCCGAAGCCGCCGAAGGAGACGCCATGGGTCGAGGCGCTGGAGCCCGACGACCAATGCCAGCCCCTGGAGCTGTGTGAGGTCGAGCCGTTGCTATGCCTGCAGATCTGCTGGTCGGGATTATTCGGGTCCGGCTCGCAGTGCGGGCTTTCGATCCATTCGTAGAGCCCGTAGCCGCCGAGCGAGACCGCGCCCATTACTGCGAGGGACACGGCGAGCGAACGCTTCCGTTGGGGAAGGATCGGGTTCGGTCGTTCCTTCGACGTTTTGGGTTTCTGCAGAACGACCGGCGGCGCGCGCCTGCCGAAGTCCTTGGGCGTCCCGTCGGCCATGGCGTTACGGGCTCATGCAGGCGGCGCTGAGCAGGCCGGCAGCGATGGAGACGGCGGCGACCCAGATGGCCGCCGAGAGCACATTCTCCTGGATGGCCTGCGATAGCCCCGGATGCGCAAGCCGTGCAAGCCCATAGGCGATGATCTGCGTGACGAGCGCGACAACGCCCCAGACGGCGAATTCGGCGATGGAGCCTGTATGGTGGATCGCCGCGGCAAGCGAGATCGCAAATCCCACAAGGCTGCCGCCGAAGGCGATTGCCGCGGAGGCGCTCTGCGTCGCGACAATGAGCGCGAATTCGTCGTGCCGCGTCACCCGCGTGTAAACGAGACAGAAAATGGCGCAGAAGCCTGCTGCGCCCGCGAAATAAACGGCGAACGCCAAAAGGCCGGGGAAAAAGTCAGGCACAAGCCGAATCTCTCTTGGTTCGAGGTGGCGAAGACTAACGCGCCCCGCAAAAAAGTCCTGTGCGCGTCCGCACATCGCGCTCGATTGTAATCGAGGACAATCACATTTCGGCGCCGTCTTCCCGCCGCTCAGCCATAATCCTTCCTTTCTTCTCGATCACTTTTTCGAGGAGCAATGATCACAAGACAATTTCCCAGCGCCGGTTCACCCTCGCTCGCCGCGACGCGCGCGCTAACTCCAGTCGTGGGCAAAGGAGCGCGGATGACGACGGGCCGCATTTATGTCGGCGTCGGAGGCTGGAGCTTTGCTCCCTGGCGCGAGGCGTTCTACCCGCCGGGACTGCCGACGTCGCATGAGCTGGAATATGCGAGCCGTCATCTCACCTCGATCGAAATCAACGCGACTTTCTATCGAACGCAAACGCGCGAGACCTATCTGAGCTGGCGCGACCAGACGCCCGAGGGCTTCGTCTTCAGCGTGAAGGCGCCGCGCTACGCCATGAGCCGGCGCACGCCGCATGACGTGAAAGAGTCGATTGCGCATTTCTTCGACAGCGGCGTCGCGGCGCTCGGCGAAAAGCTCGGGCCTGTGCTGTGGCAATTCCCGCCGACGCGCAAGTTCGATCTCGATTTCTGCGCGGCCTTTCTGTCAGCATTGCCGCGAGAGAGCGAAGGCGTCGCGCTGCGTCATGCGATCGAGGCGCGCGACGAAAGCTTCGTGACGAGCGAATTCATCGCTTTGGCGCGCGCGCATCACGCAGCGATCGTCGTCGAAGGCGATTCTGATTTTCCGCTGATCGCCGATCTCACCGCGCCCTTCGTCTATGCGCGCATCATGGGAACGCGCGCGTCGCGCAAGCAAGGCTACGATCGCGAGCGGCTCGATCTCTGGGCCGCCCGCGCCCAAAAATGGGCGGAAGGCGGCGCGCCTAGCGATCTGCCGCGGATCTGCGCCAATACGCCCAAACGCAGCGGGCGCGATGTTTATCTTTATGTCATTCGCGGCGCGAAGGAGAAAAACCCCGCCGCCGCCATGGCGCTGATCGAACGCCTTCAGAAATGAAGCGGAAGCAGGTGCAGGAAGTTTTTCTTGAGCCAATTGAGCAGCGCGACGAGTACGACGACCGAAAACATCAGCGCCAGAATCACATAGACGCGCATGAGCACGTCGAACAGGAAAAACAGGATCGAGAACACAGCGCGCAGCAGCGCCGCGCCAAGGCCGTCGTAAGCCTGTCCGCGATTGGCGAAAAAGCCGACGCACAGCAAGATAAAAGCGCAGCCCGCCGCCAGCAGAAAGGGATTGTAACTCTCGTTGACGCCGTCGCCGGAGTCGATCAGCAGCACGCCGAGCAGAAAAGACAGCACGCTCAGCGCGGCGAAGGCGCGGTCGCGTAGAAACGCGTTCAGCCGCTGCAGCAGCGTGCGCTTGTTGGCGGTCTCGTCGAGGAAGCTGCCGAACTTATGTTCGAAGTCGTAGGCCTCGCGCTCGGGCTCGCTTTTGAGCGCATTATAGGCTTGCGTGACGCGCTGGAATTTGGCGGGATCGCCGCCCTTGTCCGGATGATGCTGCTTGACGAGACGACGATAGGCCGCGTTGATCTCGCGCCGCGTCGCGTCCTCGTTGACGCCAAGAACCTCGTAGTGACTCGCCATCGCTCAGACCGGATCGGATGAATGCGGCTATCTTTTGCCGAGTTGGCGGGCAGGATCAAGGCGGAAGCGGAACTTCTCTCGCGGCGGTTGTGGAACACTGAGGCCGTCAGAAAGCGGTCCTGCAATATTGAACAGTATTTCTCTTAGGCTCGACAGTGACTTGCGTCGGCTTGATTGTGCGCCTGCGAAGATTTTTTGGTGCATTTTGCTGCATCACAGAATGCAACCAAAAGAAAACTGTGGCGTTATTGACGTGCTCGCGCCAATTTGGGCGGAGGCAGGGGAGGGTCGGATGGACAAGCTCACGATGATCGCCTTGGCCGGCTTCATCACGATCGGCGCAATGGCTGCGATTCTGCCAATCTAATTTTTAGGCGAGGCCGGGCCTTGGCGCCCTTTGGTAGGGAGGCTGAAAGCATCAGCCTCCCGAATTGTTTTAAGCCCGAGCGGCTTCGTCCAGAGTCGTCAGAACCGCGCGCATGGCCTCGCGGTTGTTCAGCTCGTCATAGGCGTAGCCGCACTCCTGCATGGCTTTGCGGGTCGCATCGCGCATCTTGCTCAAATTGCGCCGCGCCATGGTCGGGAACATATGGTGCTCGATCTGGCTGTTGAGGCCGCCGGTGAGCCAGTCCAGGAAGGTCGAGGTCGGCGTGTTGCGGGTCGAGCGCGCCTGACGGTCGTAGAAGCCCATCGCCTTCGCAGCGTCATAGACTTCCATCCCCGTGTGATTGAGGACGAAGACGAAGGCGAGGATGAAGCCGCCGAGAAGCTGCGCGAACACGAACCACGCCCAACCCGTCCAGGCGGCGCCCGGCGTGAGGAAGCCCGCGAGCGTGAGGCCCAGAACCCAATGCGCCACGCAAAGCGCCGTCTCGAGCGTCTTCTCTTTGCGCGCCGCGGTCGCGATGCTCTGCCAGCTCCAGTTGAAGCGGGCGAGCATGAGCAGCGGGAAGAAGAGGGCGACCTGGAACCGCCGCAGGAAGGGAGCGAGGAACCTCGACAAGCCGGACATCTGGGCCGTGTCATTGTGCTGGACGAGGAGCTTGTCCCACACGATCCACGGCGCCGAATCGATGTCGCCGTCGATCGGCGTCAGCACGCCTTCGGCGTTCATCTTGCATCCGTTCGGGAAAGAGTGGTGCAGCTCGTGCTTCTCCACCCACCAGGAGGCGCCGAAGCCCTGGAACAGCGCCGCCGCCGCGAGCATGACGCGCGCTTTCGGCTCCTCGCGCGGTCCCCATTGGTTATGGGCGACGTCATGGCCCAGATACGCCGTGCGCGGATAATGGACGCCGAGCAGCAGCGCGCCGGCCGCGGCGGCAAGCCCGCCTTTCGCGAGCAAAGCGAAAGCCAGCGTCGGAACGCCGACGAGCTCGACGCCGCGAAGCGCCTGCTCCCAGAGCGGGACGTTGAAATAGCCCTTTTCGCGCGCCTCGTTTTTGAGCGCCGCCATGCGTTGGGCGAGCGCCCGCCCGTCCGGTTCGCCTGTTTCCAGGCTACCGCCTAAAGTAGCGATCGTGTCGTTCAATTTTTTCTTCCCCGGGGGCGCGCGACGCGCCATTTCGTTCTTGTTTTTTGCCGCCGGGAAACCCTTCGGCTATAGCCGCGCTCTTGTCAAATCACTCAGGCCCCTGCATTTCTGAAAGATTATGCGGCATCTCGACCCAGGCTAGGGCGCGTCGAATCTGTACGCCAGAGGAGGCGAGGGTCTACGAGGCTGGCGGTAGGCTCCGCATCAGCGCCCGGCCGTTCTTCCACATGTCTCGATGCAAAGTTTTCCCTTGGTTTAGCTCGACTTTTCCCCCGTTGGCGCCCGGTCGATTGCAAAATTATGGCGCCGCCCTTGTCAGCGCCCGGTCAATTTGTTAGAGGCTGCGCGCCGGCGCTTCACAGCACAGATCGAAGCGCCCGATGCGGTCGTGGCGGAATTGGTAGACGCGCTAGCTTGAGGTGCTAGTTGGGCAACCAGTGGAGGTTCGAGTCCTCTCGACCGCACCAAAAATTTCCAGCGGGCATTCCCTAGCCGCAAGATCGGCGAGCGGCTTTAGGGCCGCCAATTCTTCGAGCGCCATCACGCCTGTCTCGCCCAACGAGGCGTTGAACGGCTGGCGAAGCGCTGCTAATCCTAGACTGTCTAAAAAGGAGAGATCGGTGCGGTTAGCCCGATCCCCGTGGAATCGGGTCCTGACCTTCGCGACAGCGATGAGTCCCCTGACCTTTAACGCCCGACGCAATCGCGTGTCGGCGAAGAGGAGGTCGTAGGGTGCAACAGCAAATTTCCGTCATTACCCTTGGCGTCGTCGATCTCGATCGGTCGCGGCGCTTTTACGTCGACGGCTTCGGATGGGCGCCGGTTTTCGAGGCCAACCAGATCGTCTTCTATCAAATGAACGGCTTCGTTTTGGGAACCTTCCTGAAGGCCGCCTTGGAAGCCGATATGAATCGCGCCGGTCTGCTGCAACCCGGCGCTTTCTCTCTCGCACATAATGTATCGGCGAAAGAGGACGTGATTCCCTTGATGAACAGGCTTGCGCAGGCAGGCGGCGTCATCATCCGCCCTGCAGACGAGCCGCCGCATGGCGGTTTTCGCGGCTATGTCGCCGATCCCGACGATCATGCCTGGGAGATCGCGTGGAACCCCGCCTGGCCAATCGACGAGCGCGGTTTCGTGACCTTCGGCGTCTAGGGGGTACGGGAGCGGGCCTCGGTCCGCTTAGCCCCGGCCGACCCCTTAATCCACTCCCCTTTGAATAGCACGCATTGCGACTGGGTCATTCCCGGCGGGCCAAAGGCCCGGCCGGGAATCCAGAGCCACAAGAGCATTGGTTTTGCTCTGGATTCCCGATCGCCAGCTTTGCGGGCGTCGGGAATGACAGCAGGTTGCGCAACGGTCGTTGGCCTTGCTGCAGAGGTGCATTCTGGTGTAAAGTTAGGCGTTATTTGCGGAAAATATGCGCATGACTCCAGCACGTCGTTAAACTATTCCTAAGTTCACATATTCACGTCCGCGGTGCCCACGCCTCTTCGAGGATTGTCCATGATCAGATTGCTCACCCTCGCCTTCACGCTCACCTTCTCGCTCGTCGCCGCCTCGGTTTTCGCGGAAGGTCCCGTCGCGTCGCCGCCGCCAAATGCCCAGGCGAGCGCGCCTACGGTGACCGTGTTCGCCGCGGCGAGCCTCAAAAACGCGCTGGACACGGCGGCCGCCGCCTTCAAAGCGAAAAGCGGAATCGAGCTGAAAATCAGCTATGCGGGCTCGATGGCGCTCGCCAAGCAGATCGAATCCGGGGCGCCCGCGGATGTGTTCGTCTCGGCCGATGCGGCGTCGATGGACTATCTGGCCGGCAAAAATCTGATCCGCGCCGACACGCGCGCCGATTTCCTCGGCAATGTGCTCGTCGTGGTCGCGCCGAAATCCTCTAAGCTGGAAAAGCTCGCCTTCACAAAGGACGCCCTGACGCAGGCGATCGGCTCGGGCAAGATCGCGACCGGCGACCCGGCCTCCGTCCCCGTCGGCAAATATGCGAAGGCGGCGTTGGAGAAGTTGGGGCTGTGGTCGGTCGCCGAGCCGAATTTCGCCTTCACCGATAATGTGCGCGCCGCGCTCAATTTCGTCGCGCGTGACGAAGCGCCGCTCGGAATCGTCTATCTCACCGACGCCAAATCGGAGCCCAAGGTGAAAGTCGTCGCCACCTTCCCGGCGAATACTCACCCGGCGATCATTTACCCGATCGCTCTCACCGCCACGGCGCAGGGCGACGGGGCGGCGAAGCTCCTCTCCTTCCTTCTCAGCAAGCCCGGCAAGGCGATCTTCGCCGAGCAGGGGTTCAGCGTTTCCCGTTGATCCTTCGCGTCGCGGATCGAGGCAGCCGATCCGCGACGCCAAATTATTGATTATCCAAGTGGGCGCCTCTTTTGGGCGCCGCCGGCGGTCCGAAAGCGGAAGTTCCGGCCAGGGCAAAGATCAGCCACATTTTCCCTCGCAAGATGCGTCTGGAACTGGCGCAGAGAGAGGGCCGAGCATGGCTGCCCGCGCTGGTTGGGCTGGGAAAAACCGTCCGGGAGAGCGTCCCGGCATATCGGACTCGCGAGACGTGGCGCGTCAAAGGCCGCTCTGGAAGCGCGGCGCGCCCCTGTCGTCTCTCGAGCCTCGTGCCCGGAGAGAGTAACATGAGCGTCATTCTAGAAAACCGCCGTCGTAACGGCGCCGCCAAGCCGGAAGCCAAGCGCCCCGTCGCGCGCGCCTCCAGCATCCCCGCCTTTCTGTCTCGCCCGCGGACGGCGCCGCCAGGGCGCGACGCCTATCGTGCGCCGCTGTGGGGCCTGTCCTACGATCGCGTCGAAGGCGTCATCCATCTGGTTCTCGCCTTCACGATTGTCGGCGGCGCCGCCGCGATCATGAGCACGGCGCTCTTTGGCCCGGGCGCGCCGCTCGGCGGATCGAGCGAAGCCCAGCCCGAGTTCGCGGCGCCGAAAGCAGCCGTCGCCGTCGCGGCGCCCGTCGAGGAGGAGATGGGCGCGAAACCGGCGCCGGCGACCGAGACGGCGCCCGCCGCCGCTATGCAGCCAGCCGCGCCGCAGCCTGCGGCTCCTGCGCTGAAGACATCGGCCCTCGATCCCTTCCTTGATGCGCGTCCCATGACCGAAACAGCGGCCGCGCCCGCGCGCGCGCCGGAGCCTTTGGCGCCGCCGCCGGCCTCCATGCGGGAGAAGCTCGGAGCCGGGCAGGGCGCGGAAAGCCAGGAGATGGCGGCGCCGCCCGACAACGCCAATGTCGCCGAGCTCCCCGCCGCGCCGGCGCCGCAGGCCAAGGCGGAACCTGCTTCACCCGCAAGGCAGGCGGAAGCGCCCGCGGATGACGCGCATATGGCGAAATGCTATTTGAAGCTTTCGGGCCGCGTGCAGAACAGCGGAAGCTGCAAGGTGCATCATACCGCCGAGGCCGTGACCTTCGACCTGCCGGGCAAGCCGCTCGAAATCGCCCATAAGCACGGGCGCGTCTGGACGGCGACGCTCGGCGGCCGCAATCTCGGCCAAGTCTACAAGACCGGGGCCTGCTGGGGCGCCAAGGGCTTCTACGCCTGCGAGAATGGCTGACTATTGATCGCCGTGGGAGTGGCCGTGGCCGTCTCCCGCGGCGGCGCCTTTGACCTTGCCGGCAAGCGTCTTGGCGATGATCGGCTCGGTCGTCGAGGTCCAATCCGGCCCCGCGTCGACGACCGGCGTCTCGCCCGCGCCGGGGACGATATGGACGAGCTTATAGCCCCGGCTTTTCAGCGCGGTTAGGAAGTCGGGCAGCATGGCCGCCGTCTGCGCCTTGGAGTCGTGGAAGAGCACGATTCCCTTGCCCGCCTTTTCCAGCCGCGACATCACGAGATCGAGCTCGGCCTTCGGCGCCATCGGCGACCAGTCGGAGGCCCATAGGTCCGAGCCGAAAATGGTGAAGCCCTTGCCTTCCAGGTAAGAGACAAGCTCGGGCGTATCGGCAAAGCCGGGAAAGCGGAAGAAGGGCGCGGATTTGCCGCCCGACGCCTTTTCGACCGCCGCCACGCCCTTCTCGATGTCGGCCTTCGCCGCGTCGTCGTACATCAGCCGCAGCGTATTCGCCGGATGGCTATAGGAGTGGTAGCCGATGCTGTGGCCTTCGGCCGCCTCGCGCCGCACCAATGCCGGCGTTTCCTCGGCGTTGCGGCCGATGACGAAGAATGTCGCGAGCGCGCATTCCTTGGCGAGCGCATCGAGCACGCGCGCGGTGGGCTCGGCCGGCCCGTCGTCGAAAGTGAGGACAACCTCATGGTCCTGCAGATCGAGCGTGCGCGGATAGCTTTGCAATCCGACGGCGGTTCCCTTCGGGCCGATGGCGATGGTGCGCGAGACGCCGAGCGCGTCAGGCCCGCAGTCGCGGGCGACGGCGGCCGTCGCGCCGAGGGTCAGGAGGGCGCAGAGAGTGACGCTCGAAAGTTTGATCATTTCGGTTTTGCCGGTTTGCTTCCGCATCTGAGCGGGTTAAGGAGCCTGAAGCCTGGTAGCGGGAATCGGCATGCCACTCGATCATGAAGAAACGGCGGCGGGCGCCGAGGGTTTCCGCGAAGAAAACGGCGGGCCGGACCGCGATTTCGTCTTCGCGGTCGAGGCCGCCGTCGCGCTCGGCGACTCCGACAAGGTCCATGAACTCGTCGGCGATCTCCACGAGGCCGATCTCGGCGCGCTGCTCGAGCTTTTGAGCCACGAGGCCCGCCCGCGCCTCGTCGAGCTGATGGGCGCGGACTTCGATTTTACCGCGCTGATGGAAGTGGGTGAAGCCACCCGCGAAGATATTCTCGAAGAGCTGCCGGTCGAGACCCTGGTCGAGGGCATGCGCGATCTCGAAAGCGACGACGCCGTCGCCATTCTCGAGACGCTCGAGCCCGCGGAGCAGGCGGAGGTTCTCGAAGCCCTGCCGGCGCAGGAACGCATCGTCCTGCGCCGCTCGCTCGATTATCCGGAAGGCTCCGCCGGCCGTCTGATGCAGACGACGCTCATCGCCGTGCCGCCCTTCTGGACGGCGGGCCGCGTGCTCGACTTCTTCCGCGAGACGGATGGCGACGAACTGCCTGAAACTTTCTTCGAGGTCTTCGTCGTCGACCCCGGCTATCACCTGCTCGGCACGGTCTTTCTCGACGCCCTTGTGCGCGCCAAGCCGAATGCGCGGCTCGACGAGATCATGCAGGCCGACCGGCGCCGGGTGAAGGCGACCGAGGACGGAACCGAGGCGGCGCGTCTTTTCGAGCGCTACAATCTCGTGTCGGCGCCGGTCGTCGACGAAAGCGAGCGCCTCGTCGGCGCGCTCACCATCGACGACATCGTCGACGTCATTCAGGAGCAGGCCTCTGAAGAGATCAAGGCGCTCGGCGGCGTGAACCCGGAAGAAGAGCTGACCGATGATTTCTGGTGGATCGCCAAAAGCCGCTTTACCTGGCTCTTCATCAATCTGCTGACCGCCTTTATCACCTCCAGCGTGCTCAAGACCTTCCAGTCGCAACTGGAGCAGATGGTCGCGCTTGCGGTGCTCGGTCCGATCATTGCGGGGCAGGGCGGCAATTCGGCGACCCAGACCATGACCGTCGCCGTCCGCGCGCTGGCCACCCGCGAATTGAACCGCGCCAACGCTATGAAGATCATCCTCCGCGAATTGGCGATCGGCGCGGTGAATGGCGCGGCTTTCGGCCTGGTGACCGGGATCGTCGCCGCCAACTGGTTCCAGAACGTCGGGCTGTGGCCGGTCATGGCCCTGGCGATGTTCACGAATTTGGTGGCGGGCGCTTTTGGCGGCATCGTCGTGCCGCTGCTGTTCAATCGCTTCAAATTCGATCCGGCGGTGTCCTCGGGGCCGTTCGTGACGACGATTACCGATGTCGTTGGTTATGGGGCATTTTTGACGATTGCGACGATGTGGTTCCATTTGAAATAAGCGAGCCTGAAGACTCGCGGTCCAAAGCCCGCCCCCCTGGACCGCGAGCCTTCAGGCTCGCCTGCCTCCCCACCAACATATTTCGGCTGCAAAGAATCACAAAAATCCCCGATCGGCGTGCATTCGCGGCGCGGCGCGTTAACGCTTCGTTGCCCCCTCCTGGGATAATTTGACGAAATGTGCTCGTTGAATAGTTCCGTATTGCGTATCACCGCGCTTGCTTGCGTTGCGGCCGGCGCGGCGACTCTCGCCGGCTGTGGCAGCAGCTATGATCCCGGCCACGCAAAGCGGCCGCGCTTTGCGACCAGCGCTCCCCTCCTGAACGCCAAGCGGGACCCGACCTTCCTCGCCTATGCGGTGCCGGAATCGGACCTTCACCTCTTCCCCGCGACGCGCAGCGCCGAATTCGCCGTCCATGGCATCGACGTGTCCAAATATCAGGGCGACATAGACTGGGAGCAGGTCAAGGAGTCGGGCGTCGCCTTCGCCTTCATCAAGGCGACCGAGGGCGGCGACAAGGCCGATTCGAAGTTCCAGTACAATTGGGCGGCCGCCAAGGCCGCGGGCGTGCCGCGCGGCGCCTATCACTTCGTCTATTGGTGCCGGCCGCCGCACGAGGAAATCGCCAATTTCGCCTCGGTCGTGCCCAACGATCCGGACGCGCTGCCGCCCGTGCTCGACGTCGAGCCGACGCCGGAGTCCAAGAGCTGCAAGCGCACCCTGTATCGCGACGAGGCGATCCGCGACATGCGGGTCATGCTGGAGGCGATGGAGCGCCATTACGGCAAGAAGCCGATCATCTATTCTTCGGTCGACTTCTACCAGGCGATTCTGCAGCCCGACGCGCTGTCGGAATATCCGATCTGGGTGCGCTCGACGAAATACCACCCCAAGGTGCGCTACGGCGACCGCAAATGGACCTTCTGGCAATATCGCTCGGACGGCCGCGTGCCCGGAATCGTCGGCGCCGTGGACCAGAACACCTTCAACGGCTCCCATGAGCATTGGCGCGGCTGGCTCGCCTCGACGACCGGCATGAAGGCCGCGCCCGTAGCGGCGGCGGCGCCGAAGCCCATCGTGGACGAGCGCGCCGCCAATAAGCTCATCGAGGACGATCCGGCGATGCTCAAGGGCGTCGAGAAGGGCGCCTATGAGAAAGACGCGCCGGCGCAGAGCGGGCCGATTCCGCCCGCGGGGATCGAGGGGCAGCCCGACAAGGGGTGATTCCAGGGCTCCGAATTCGGGTTGACGAGCAGATGTGTCCCCACGTCATGGCCGCGCTTGTCGCGGCCATCCACGCGGCGCCGACCCGGAAAGCTGAGAACATGATCGGACCAACGCGCTTCTTCTCCCCGCGTGTCGTAATGTCCCGGCGTGGATGCCCGCGACAAGCGCGGGCATGACGCGGCTGCGTAGGGTTTGTTAACCTGGATGCGGAGCCCTGGGGGTGACCCGAGAAGGCTGCTGCTGAGGCCTTTCGGGGCTGATGGGGGTAGCCACGGGGCATGTTTTCGAGTATACGCCCGGCACCAGTTTCCGCCGCGCGGCGCGCAACGCCCGCGGCCTTCGCTGTTTAGAGAGACAAGAAAATGGCCGTTCCGAAGAGAAAAACCTCCCCGATGAAGCGGGGCTTCCGCCGTTCCGCCGATGCGCTGAAGGCTCCGACCTATGTCGAGGACAAGGATTCGGGCGAGCTGCGCCGTCCGCACCATATCGACCTGAAGACCGGCATGTATCGCGGCCGTCAGGTGCTCAAGGTCAAGTCGGCCGAGGAATAAGCGGGCTTTCGGGCCCTCTTGTCCTTAAAACGAAAAACCCCTCGTGCTTCGAGACGCCTGCTTCGCAGGCTCCTCAGCATGAGGGGTTTTTCGTTTCTGGCTCCTATCAGCCCTCACCCTGAGGAGCGCCCGCAGCGCGCGTCTCGAGGGGCGAGGGCGCAATCTCGTCAGTTAAACCCGCTTCATCTGCGCCGTCCCGAGCAGAGGCAGCAGAATCGCGCGCGGCGAGAGGCGGGCGCTCCAGACCATGAACTTGTTCATGGTCCCCGGGACGACGACGCGCCTTCCGGCCATCAGCCCCTCATAGCCCTGGCGCGCGACTTCCTCCGCCGGCACCAGCGCCGGCTTCATCGCGCTCATCAGCCCGTCGTAGCTCATGCCGGCGCGGGCCTGAAAGCCCGTGAGCACCGGGCCGGGGCAGAGGCAGGACACTTTCACGCCGGCCGGCTTCAGCTCGTATGAGATCGCCTCGCTGAAGGAGCGGACGAAGGCCTTGGTGGCGTAATAGACAGCAAAGCCCGGCCCCGGCATGAAGGAGGCGACCGAGGCGACATTCATGACGCCGCCCTTGGTCTGCGTCAGCGAGGGCAGGAAGCGCAGCGTCAGAGCGGTCAGCGCGCGGATATTGAGGTCGATCATGGCGAGCTGCTCGGCCTGATCGAGATCGGCGATGGCGCCGATCAGACCGAAGCCGGCGTTGTTGACGAGATATTGCGGCGCGAGCCCGGCCTCGCTGAGGCGCGCGGCGAGCGTCTCGGCGGCGCCTTCGGAGAGGAGGTCCAGCTCCACGACGATCGGGCGCTTGTGGCCCTTGGCGGCGATGTCCTCGGCCAGCGTCGCCAGCCGGTCGCCGCGCCGGGCGACGATCGCCACCTCATGGCCTTTTGCGGCGAAGACGCGGGCAAGCTCGGCGCCGATTCCCTCCGACGCGCCGGTGACGACGGCCGCCGGGCGGGCGTTTGAAAATTGTGTCATGAAACGTCACTCCTTGGGGCGGGACCAGGGGCCGTCGAGCGGCGGCGGGTTCTCCAGCGCCTCGCGCGCCTCGCGGCGCAGCTCGACGCGCTCTCGCGTCGAGACGCCGAGAAGCTCGGCGACGCGCCAGACCACATTTTCCTCGAATTCATGCACCGTGCCGTCGGCATGGGCCATGTCCCACATCATGCCGATCACCTGCTTGCGGCCGTCTTCGTCGAGCCGCCGCTTCAGCACGCTGGTGAAATGATAAAGGTCGACGGCCTCGCGCTCGTTCTGGCAAGCCTGTTGGATGAGGGCGCGCGCCTCGTCCGGCGGAAGGCCGAAGCGCGTCTCGACGAGGAGCTGGATGCGCGCCTTCTCGTTGTCGTCGAAGTCGCCGTCGATCGAGGCGATATTGACGAGCAGCGCGGCGGCCGCGAGCTGGTAATCGGCCGCCTCGACGGGTTTGGGCGCGTTGGCGTCGCCGGTGAGTTCGGTGATGAAGGATCTGAGCGCGTCTAACATGGTGAGCCAAGCCGAAAGGATGCGGTTGCGTTGCTATAGAGCAGGGGCGCGCGCAAGGGTAGGGCGAGCGTTTAGGGCAAGCGTGAGGCGCCCGCGCCCTTGATCGGACTCCGAAATATATCTCGAACTATTTACGACATTTTAGGCTTTGGTCTCAGAATATCTTGACGTCGGCGGAGCCGGCATTCGCGGGCATGACGCCGGCGCGCTTGTTCCCTTCACCCCCGTTTTTCCATGGTTCACTCGCGCCCACGCGCGAGCGCAATCACGTACGCTCTCCAGGAGGCCATATGCGTTTAACGATATCCAAGCTGTTTTCGTTGAGCGCATGTCTGATACTTGCGGGCTTCGCGGTCTCATTGCTCGCCAGCAGCGTCGCGCTTCATCGCCTGGAGATCGGCGGGCCCGCTTACGAAAAGATCGTCGCCGGCAAGGATCTCGTGGCGGATATTCTGCCGCCGCCCGCTTATGTGATCGAATCTTATCTCGAAGCGCATCTTGCCTTGCGCGAGCCCAAGGAAATGCAGGCGCATCTCGAGCGCCTTCAGCAATTGAAGTCCGACTATTCCGCGCGGCGCGAATTCTGGCGAAGGTCCGAGGTGCTCCCTGCAGAGCTGAAGGCGCTTGTCGCGCGCTCGGACGACGACGTTCAGAAATTCTGGCGCACGATCGAGACCTCTCTGCCCGCCGCGCTGAAATCCGGCGATTCGACGCAGATTTCCCGCGCCATGGCGGAGCTCACCAGCGCCTATAACGCGCACCGCGCCGTCGTCGATGAAATGGTGGTGAAGGCCAACGAGTTCTCGTCGCAGGCCGAGGCCAATGCCGCCTTCGAGGCGAAACTCTTTCTCTCGGTGATGTTCGGTCTGGCCGCGCTCGTCTTCGTGAGCATGTGGGCGGTGATCCGCTATCTGCGGCGCAGATCGTGCGAGCCGCTCGGCGCGCTCGCCGCCTATCTCGAGCAATTGACCGAGGGACGCTACGGCGAAAGCGTGCCTTACACGAACAATTCAGACGAGATCGGCGGGGTCGCCCGCGCGGTCGATCTGTTCCGTGAGACCTTGATCGAGCGCGAACAGAGCCGGTTGCGCGCGGCGGAAGACGAGCATCGCCATCGCGAAGAGCGCCGCCTGGCCGAGGAACGGGCGATCCTAGCCGAGCGGGAGCTGGTTTCCGCGTCCATCGGCGCCGGTCTTTCGGAGCTGTCCGCCAAGAACCTCGACTATCGTATGGATCGTGATCTGCCGGAGGCCTACGCCAGGCTGCAGCTCGACTTCAACGCCGCCATCGAGCAGCTCGAAAACGCGGTCGCCGTCGTGAAATCCGGCGTCGGCGCGATTGCGCCCGGCGCGGAGTCGATCGCCTCGGCCGCCGAGGAGCTCTCCGGGCAGGCCCAGCAGCAGGCCGAAGGACTGGAGCGCGCCTCCTCGGCTCTGCATGAGATCACCGAGAGCGCGCGACACATCGCCGTTGGCGCGGGGGAGGCGAATAAAATCGTCGGCGCGACGCGGACCGAGGCGGAGGAAAGCGGCGCCGTGGTCCGCCGCGCCGTGGAGGCGATCAATCTCATCGAGAAATCCTCGCAAAGCATCGGTCAGATCATTGCGGTCGTCGACGAGATCGCTTTCCAGACCAATCTCCTGGCGCTGAACGCCGGGGTGGAGGCGGCGCGCGCGGGCGAGGCTGGCCGCGGCTTCGCCGTGGTCGCGTCGGAGGTGCGCGCTTTGGCGCAGCGCTCGGCCGAGGCGGCGAAGGAGATCAAGACGCTGATTTCCGCTTCTTCCACAGAGGTTGCGCAGGGCGTGGAGCTTGTGGGTCTCGCCGGCACGGCGCTCGGAAAGATCGTCACAAATGTGTTCAATTTGGAGCGCGCGGTCGCGGATATCGCCTCCAGCGCCCGCGAGCAGGCCGCGGGCCTCACGGATGTGAATTCCGTCGTCTCGCAGATCGACCGGAACACGCAAAAGAACGCACAAATGGCGGAGGAGATGACTGTCGCCTCCCGAGCGCTTCAGGAGGAGACGAGCAATCTCGCCCTCACTGTGAGGGATTTCCGGCTGACGCAGGATGCGCTGGCGTCCGTCCGGGAGGTTGCCGCCCGGCCGGCGGCGGCGCCCGTCGTCGCCATGAAATCCGTCGGCAGGGGCGGCGCGGCCCTCGCGCCGCAACAGGACGATTGGGACGAGTTTTAGTCGCCGGGTTAAAGGGGCGGCGCCAAGCCGCCTCTATTGCCGACACTCCGTCGTCGCGATGGCGCGGCGCCTTTCCCTAGGCGCCGGATCGTCCGTTTCTTTGATCGCTGTTCGGCGCCTCCCACGCGCCGCGTGCGCTCTGCGCCCTATGGAACCAGACGCCGGTCCCGCTCGTTAACAAGCATCTCAGTCCAAGCTCGGTCGATTATCGAGCAGAGGCGCGCATGCCCTGGGTCCATAAAATCCACACCGCCTCCATCAAGCGCCGGGGCATTTTGCCCTGGGCGGTCGCCTTGCTGTTGTTTGCGGCGAGCCTTGCGGCGCGGATTCTCCTCGAGCCGGTTCTGGCAGGGATGAAATTTCTGACCTTTCATCCGGCTATCGTCGCCGCGACGCTTCTCTGCGGCTGGCTCCAGGGAGTCTTCGTCCTTTCCCTCTCGGCTCTCGCCGCCTGGTATTTGTTTCTGGAGCCGGCGAGTTCTTTCCAATTGACGGACAGCCCCAGTGTCGGCGCGCTTGTCGCCTTCCTGCTCGTCGGCGGCTTCAATATCGTTCTGGTGGCGGCCCTGCGGGAGACGATCAGGCGCGTGGAATTGGCGAAGGCGGTTCAGGAGACGCTTTTCCGCGAGCTGCAGCACCGCGTCGCCAATAATTTGCAGCTCGTCGTGGCGCTGCTGCGCAACGCCCAGCGCAATTTGCGGAACCCTGTGGTCGCGGCGGAGACCCTCAGCGACGCAGAGTCGCGCATCCTTGCAATGTCCGAGTTGCACCGCCGCCTTCATGACGGATTAGCTTATGTGAATGGGCTCGAGCCGTTGCTAAGGGAAATGCTTGGCCATGCCTTCCACGATTTGCCCGTCAAAGTCACGGTGGATGTCAGCGGCGCCGCCGACCTCTCGATTGATCAGATGACCGCTATGACGCTCCTTGTGAACGAGGCGGCGCTCAACGCCGCAAAGCATGTTTTCTCCAAAGGATTGGGAACGCGCTTCGACGTCGCCCTGTCGAAGAACGAGAAGGGACACCTCCATCTCGTCATCAAAGACGATGGGCCGGGAATGGCTGGCGCCCAAGAGACGGAGTCGAGCTCCCTCGGGATGGGCATTATGGAGGCTTTCGCTACCCAGCTCGGCGGCTCACTTGAAGTCGCCCCCGGCGCGGGCACGGCGTTGAGCGTCGAATTCGCGCATGAGTGATCGCGCCGCGTAAATCTTCGGGCCTCTGCCGTAATTTTTCCTAGTGGGAACTACCTAAATTTCCGTGCGTTCGGGAAGCTCAGGGAGTCTCCTAAAATGCTGCCCGACAACGACAATTCCGATCAGGCGCAAGACGAGCTTATGATCCAGCAGGAACTCGCGAAGGCGATGCGTCTGTCCCTGGCGGCTGTGGCGAATGAGCCGCTGTCCGTGGCGATCGTTCGGCTGTTGATGCAATTGGCCTTGAAGGAGTTCTTACGAAACTCGGGCGGGGATGAGCGCGCGCTCCAGCGGCGTGAGGGCATTGAATAGGGAGCGACGGTCATCACATAAACAAATCTTTATATCTTTATTGCCTTCACCTTCCGCCTTTGCTATAGGCGCTCAACGCCGGGGCGCCGGCCTTCGCGAGCAGAGGATTCGCATGACCGCTCATTTCAATGACTACGCCGTCACCGACATTTCGCTGGCCGATTGGGGCCGCAAGGAAATCAACATCGCCGAGACCGAAATGCCGGGCCTGATGGCGACGCGCGCCGAATATGGCGCGTCGCTGCCGCTGAAGGGCGCCCGCATCGCCGGCTCGCTGCATATGACCATTCAGACGGCCGTGCTGATCGAGACGCTGAAGGCGCTCGGCGCCGACGTGCGCTGGGCCTCCTGCAACATTTATTCGACGCAGGACCACGCCGCCGCAGCCATCGCCGCCACCGGCACGCCGGTCTTCGCGCGCAAGGGCGAGAGCCTCGAAGACTATTGGGACTACACCCACAAGATCTTCGAATGGGCCGACGGCGGCTGCCCGAACATGATCCTGGACGACGGCGGCGACGCCACGCTCCTCATCCATCTCGGCCTGCGCGCCGAGGGCGGCGACACCGCTTTCCTCGACAAGGCGACCAATGAAGAAGAGGAAGTCCTCTTCGCCGCCATCAAGAAGCGCCTGAAGGCCAATCCAGGCTGGTACAAGCGCAACGCGGAGACGATCAAGGGCGTCACCGAAGAGACGACCACCGGCGTGCATCGCCTCTATGTCATGCACAAGGAGGGCAAGCTCCTCTGGCCGGCGATCAACGTCAACGACTCTGTCACCAAGTCCAAGTTCGACAATCTCTACGGCTGCCGCGAGTCGCTCGTCGACGGCATCCGCCGCGGCACGGACGTGATGATGGCCGGCAAAGTCGCTTGCGTCGCGGGCTTCGGCGATGTGGGCAAGGGCTCGGCCGCCTCGCTGCGCAACGCCGGTTGCCGCGTGCTCGTGACCGAAATCGATCCGATCTGCGCCCTGCAGGCGGCGATGGAAGGCTATGAGGTCACGACGATGGAAGACGCGGCGCCGCGCGCCGACCTCTTCTGCACGGCGACGGGCAATGTCGACGTCATCACCATCGAGCACATGCGCGCCATGAAGGACCGCGCCATCGTCTGCAACATCGGCCACTTCGACTCGGAGATCCAGGTCGCCGGCCTGCGCAATCTCAAGTGGCACAATGTGAAGCCGCAGGTCGATGAGATCGAGTTCCAGGACGGCAAGCGCATCATCCTGCTCTCGGAAGGCCGCCTCGTGAACCTCGGCAACGCGACGGGCCATCCGTCCTTCGTGATGTCCGCGTCCTTCACCAATCAGACGCTGGCGCAGATCGAGCTCTACACGAAGCAGGGTCAGTATCCGACGGGCGTCTACACGCTGCCCAAGCATCTCGACGAGAAGGTCGCGGCCCTCCACCTCGACAAGATCGGCGTGAAGCTCACCAAGATGACCGATCAGCAGGCGACCTATCTCAACCTGCCGGTGAACGGCCCGTTCAAGCCGGATCACTACCGCTACTGAGCCCGGCGTTTACGGGCGGGGTTTGGCCAGAAATCCCGCCCGGCCCGCCGCCAGCTTTCGTTTCCCATGCCTTGCGGCCCCCCTCCATGGAGCGGGGCCGCATTTTTTAGTCAATTTCTAATAGAAATCGGATTCCGTTTTGGCTCATCGCGTTTTAGATTGAGGCGATTCGTATCGAGCGTCGTCGGCGCAGCGTAACAGCCGGGCCGAATGTGTTGCCGCCCTCACCCTGGGGGCGATGGGAGTCCGCGCGCGCGTCCTGGCGGGAAATTGCGCAACCTGTGCGGTCCCGCGGCGTTGATGTGATGAGCACCCCGATGATCTCTTGGAGCTTGGTCTCATGACGCCAGAGCCGGTTTGCGCGCGAAAGGAATTCTGTCCTTCATGACGCGGCGCCGCCAAACGAATTCTCAGAAGCTTCAATATGCCGGGGCAGGTGGTTTGCGTTGCGCTGTTGCGAATGGCGCTACGGCGCTCGCCGCGCTTTTCGCGACGCCGGCGCTCGCGCAGGCGCTCGTTGCGGATATTCCTTTCGACTCGAATGTCGTCAGTTTCGCCCTCAGCGGCGGGCTCGCCCTGTTTTCCGCCGTGGTGGCCATCGCCCATATCGGCGAGCGTAACGGCTGGCGCCGGCGCGAGACCGAGCTGCTGGAGGAGCTCGAAGACGCGCGCGCGCGGCTCGATCGCATAAAGACCTTCATGGCGAGCGAGCCGCAGGTCTTCATCGCCTGGACGACCCCGGACAGCGAGCCCGACGTCAGCGCGTCGACGCTGCTCCCATCCGATGCGGCGATTTCGCCGCGGCGCATCCTCTCCTTCGGGAGCTGGCTGGCTCCGAAGGGCGCGCAAGACCTCGAAGCCGCCGTCGAGCGCCTCCGCAACAGCGGCGAGTCCTTCCGCCTGCAGCTCGCGGGCGCGGTCGGCCGGCATTTCGATGCAGACGGCCGCGCGGTCGGCGGCAGCGCCGTATTGCGCATTCGCGAAGTCTCGGGCGACCGGCTGGAGCTCATCGGCCTGCGCGAGCGTTACGCCGAAACGCAAAAGGAGCTTTCCGGCCTGCATGCGCTGTTGGAAGCCTCGCCGACCCCCGTCTGGGCGCGCGACGCCGACGGCCGGCTCGCTTTCGTCAACAGCGCTTACGCATCCGCCGTCGAGGCGAAAGATCCCGCCGACGCCATTGCGCGCGGCCTGGAGCTTCTGGATCAGTCCGCCCGATCGGAAGCCGCGAAGGCGATCGCCAAGGGCGTGGCGTGGCGCGCGCGCGTGCCGGCGGTCGTTGCGGGCGCCCGTCATATGCTCGATGTGACGCAGGCGGCGGGGCCCATGGCGGCCTCGATCGCCATAGACCAGCACGAGGTGGAGACGGTGCGCGCCGATCTCCAGCAGCAGATGCAATCGCATGTGCGCACGCTCGATCAACTGCCGACGGCGGTCGCGATCTTCGATCGCGGGCGGCGGCTCGTCTATCACAATGACGCCTACGCCAAGCTCTGGCAGCTCGAACCGCGCTTCCTCGACCACAAGCCGACCGACGGCGAAATTCTCGATCGCCTGCGCGCCGGCGAGCGCATGCCGGTCGAATCCGACTATAAGGCCTGGAAGGAGCGGCTGTTCGAAGCCTATCGTTCTCCGGAGCCCGTTCGCCATACCTGGCATCTGCCGGACGGGCGCATCCTCGAGGTTGTCGCGCATCCCAACACGCAGGGCGGCGTCACTTACCTCTACGACGACACAACCAAAGCCTATGATCTCGAAACGCGTTTCAATGCGCTCAATCGCACGCAAAGCGAGACGCTGGAGACGCTGCACGAGGGCGTCGCGGTGTTCGGCGCCGATGGGCGTCTGAGCTTCTGCAACCCGGCCTTCGCGGAACTCTGGCGGCTCGATCCCGACGTGCTCGCCAAAAAGCCACGCTTCGAGGCGATCGTGACGCAGTGCAAGACGCTGCACGATAATGACGACACCTGGGCGGCGCTGAAGGGCTTTGTGACGAGCTTCAACGATATGCGCGAAGGCTTCACGCGGCGCATCGAGCGCAGCGACGGCATGGTGCTGGATTGCACGGCGCAATCTCTGCTCGAAGGCGCGGCGCTCTTGACCTTCGTCGACGTAACGGCGGACGTGAACGTCGAGCGCGCGCTCACCGACCGCAACACCGCGCTGGTCGCGGCCGAGAAGCTGCGCAACGACTTCATCCATCACGTCAGCTATGAGCTGCGGTCACCGCTCAATAACATCAACGGATTCGTTCACCTCTTGGGCGAGGAGTCGACCGGACCGCTCAATCCGCGCCAGATGGAATATCTTGGTTATGTCAGCAAGTCGTCGGCCGCGCTGCTCGCGATCATCGACGATATTCTCGATCTTGCCACGATCGACGAAGACGCGATGGAGCTGGAACTCTCCGACGTCGATGTGCGCGCCACCATGGGCGCCGCCATCGAAGGCGTTCAGGATCGCCTCGCTGAGAATTCGATCGACGTGCAAATCATTGCCATGGACGACATCGGCACGTTCCGGGGCGACGCCAAGCGCGTGCGGCAGGTGCTCTTCAATCTGCTGTCCAACGCCATCGGCTTCTCTCGCCCTGGCCAGACCGTGACGCTCGCCGCCCTGCGCCGCGGCGATGAGGTCGTGTTCAAGGTCACTGACCACGGCCGCGGCATTCCGGCGGAGGTTCTGGAGCGCGTCTTCGAGCGTTTCGAGTCGCATACCGCCGGCTCGCGCCATCGCGGCGTCGGCCTGGGCCTCTCCATCGTGCGCGCCTTCGTCGAGCTTCACGGCGGGAAAGTGTTCATCGACACGGCGCCGGGAGAGGGGACGACCGTCACTTGCGTCTTTCCGGCTCTTGCGGCCGAAGAAGAAGCGCGACTGATCGCGCATGAAGGAGGCGCCGAGTGACGGACGAAGCGGCAGGGAAAACCGTCTGGCGCGTGGAAGTCAGGGACGAGGCGGCGACGGCCGCCCTCGCGCAGGATCTCGCGTCGCTGCTCGAAAGTGGCGACACCGTGACGCTCGCCGGCGACCTCGGCGCGGGTAAAACGACCTTCGCCCGCGCGCTCATCCGCAAGCTGATGGAAGACCCGGCGGTGGAGGCGCCAAGCCCGACCTTCACGCTCATGCAGGTCTACGAGAGCGATCAAGTTCGAATCGTTCACGCCGATTTCTACCGCATCGACTCCTCTTCGGAGCTTTCCGGCCTCGGCTGGGAAGAAGCGGTGGAGGACGCCATCGTCCTCGTGGAATGGGCCGAGCGCGCGCCCGAGGTTCTTCCGCCAGACCGCCTCGACGTTCGTCTGAGCTTCGCCGACGTCGATAATCGCGACGCCCGCCGCGTCACCATCTCCGGCCATGGCGCCTTCGCGCAACGGCTCGCCTCCTTCAAGGCGCTGCGCGAGTTTCTGCGTCGCGAGGGATGGAGCGACGTCAAACGTAGCTTCCTGATGGGCGACGCCTCGACGCGCGCCTATGAGACTTTGGAAAAGCCCGAGGGCCAGCGCGCGATCCTGATGATCTCGCCGCCGCGCCCCGACGGTCCGCCGATCCGCTACGGCAAATCCTACAGCGCCATCGCGCGGCTCGCCGAGAATGTGAAGCCATTCGTGGCCATGGCGAATGGGCTTCGCGCGCATGGCCTCTCGGCGCCGGAAATCTATGGCGAGGACATCGCCGCCGGTCTGCTCATCGTCGAAGACCTCGGCCGCGAAGGCGTCGTCGACGAGAATGGGCCGATCCACGAGCGCTATCTCGAAGCGGCCGGCGCGCTCGCCCATCTTCATTCGCAGAAGCTGCCGGATACGCTGCCGGTCGATGGCGCGGGCAATTATCACATTCCGCCCTACGATATGGATGCGCTGCTGGTCGAGGTGGACCTGCTGCTCGAATGGTATGTCGCCCATAAAAAGGCGAGCGTCGCCTCCGGCGCGCGCGCGATCTTCGCCAATCTCTGGCGTCAGGCGCTGCTGGAGATCGCCAGCGCTCAGCCGACATGGACGCTGCGCGATTATCATTCGCCCAATCTCATCTGGCTCGACGGCCGCGAGGGGATCAAGCGCGTCGGCGTCATCGACTTCCAGGATTGCGTGCTCGGCCACCCTGCTTACGACATGGCCTCCCTTGGCCAGGACGCGCGCGTCACTGTGCCCGACCAGCTCGAGGTGAGGCTTCTCGCCCATTACGCCAAGCTGCGTCGCGACGCAGATGAGACCTTCGACATGGCGGCCTTCGCCAAGGCCTATATGACGCTCGCGGCCCAGCGCGCGACCAAGGTGCTCGGCATCTTCGCGCGCCTCAACCAGCGCGACGGCAAGCCGCAATATCTGGCGCATATGCCGCGGGTGGAAGCCTATCTGAAGAAGAGCTTGCGACACCCGGCTCTGGCTGAGATAAACGCCTGGTATGAAGCCAATCTGCCAGGACTCTTCAGTGATGGCTGAGCGCGTCGCCATGCCGAAGACCGCCATGGTCTTCGCGGCGGGGCTCGGCACGCGCATGCGGCCTCTCACCGATCAGACTCCCAAGCCGCTGGTCACAGTCGCCGGCCGCACGCTGATCGACCGCGCGCTGGATGATCTCGCGCGCGCAGGCGTCGAGACGGCAATCGTGAACGTGCATCATCTCGCCGATCAGATCGAAGCGCATCTTACCGACCGGCGCGAGCCGCGCATCGTGATTTCCGACGAACGCGCTGTGCTGCTCGATCAGGGCGGCGGCATCAAGAAGGTTTTGTCGCTCATCGGCGAAGACCCGTTCTTCATCTGCAACACGGATGCTTTCTGGTTCGACGCGCCGCAGCCCAATCTGATCGCGCTCGCGCAAGCTTGGAACGCCGACGACATGGATGCGGCGCTGTTGCTTGCGCCGACGCAGGGCAGCGTCGGCGTCGATTGGGATGGCGACTTCGATCTTTCTCACGAAGGCCGCATCATCCGCCGCGCCGGGCCCAAGCCCTATGTCTATTCCGGCGTTGGCCTGATCAAGCCGCAGCTTTTCGCGCAAGAGTCCAGCGACGTCTTCAAGCTCGCGCCTTTCTTTTTTTCGGCGGCCGAAAGAGGGCGCCTTTTCGGCGTCGTCTCCACGGGACTCTGGCTTCACGTCGGCACGGTCGCGGCGATCGCCGAGGCCGAGAAAGCGATCCACGCGCAAGGGAGATAAGCTTGGGCGTCAGGCGCAACGTCTTCACCATTGCGCCGGGCGCGCCGTTTCTCGAAACCTTCGTCGAGGCCTTTCTTGCAGGCGAGATCGTCTCCGGGCTTTCGCGCGAGACGCCGCCGCTCGCCATGGCGCGAACGACGATCTATGTGCCGACGCAACGCGCGGCGCGTGCCCTTCGCACGCAATTCGCCCGCGCCTTCGACAAAGGCGCAACGCTCTTGCCGCGCATCTTGCCGCTCGGCGGATTGGAGGAGCGCGAGACAACCGCGCTCTTTGGCGATTTCTCGGATGATTTCGACGCCGCCGCGCTGCCGCAAATCGAGGAGCTGGAGCGGCGTCTTCTGCTGGCGCAGCTCATCGTGAAATGGTCCGAGGCGGTCGGCGCCGCCATCGTTTCAGCGGATGGGCAGGGCGACTTCATCTACGACGAAAGCGAGCCTTTTCTCGTCGCCTCCTCGCCCGCCGGCGCCTATGCGCTTGCAGCGGACCTCAGCGCGCTGATCGACGAATTCATCATCGAGGACATTCCTGCTGACGCCATAGATCGAGCAATCGACGACAGCGCCTTCGATCCCTATTGGTCGATCACCACGACCTTCCTGCGCATCGCCTTGCAGCAATGGCCGCAGATGCTGCAGGAGATGGGCCGCATCGACGCCTCGGCGCGTCAGAAGCGCCTGATCGAAGCGCAGATCGCGAAGCTCTCGGAAAGCCAGGATCACGCGCCGGTGATCGCCATCGGTTCGACCGGCGCGCAGCCGACGACGGCGCGACTGCTCTCCGCCATCGCCGCGCGCGACAATGGCGCCGTGGTGTTGCCGGGCCTCGGTCTCGACATGAGCGACGCCGCCTGGGCGCAAGTGGGGGAGGGCGACGGCGAGCCTGCGTTCACCCATCCGCAGACCATGCTGAAGCGCCTGCTCGGCGTGATGCAATTGACGCGCGAAGACGTGCGCGAGCTATCGACATCCGATATGCGCGCCGAGCGGCGCCGGCTCGTCTCGCAAGCGATGTTGCCGGCGGATGCGACGGCCGTGTGGCGCGATTTCCGAAGCGCTCACAGCGCTAGTTTCGATGCCGCGCTCGACGGCGTCGCCCTGCTGGAAGCGCCCGACGAGCAGGCCGAGGCGCTCGCGCTTGCCTTGTTCCTGCGCGAGGCGCTGGAGACGCCCGGCCAAACCGCCGCCCTCGTTACGCCCGACCGCACAATCGCGCGGCGCGTCGCCGCCGAGTTGCGGCGCTTCGAGATCGAGATCGACGATTCCGGCGGCGCGTCGCTCGCCTCGACGCAAGCGGGCGCGCTGGCGCGGGAGCTGGCCGGGATCGGCGCGACGGGGCTCGACGCCATCGCCATCGCGTCGCTGCTTGCGCATCCGCTCACGCGTCTTGGTCACACGCGGGAAGAGATTGCGGCGCTGGCGCCGCGCGTCGAGATCGGCGCGCTGCGGGGTTTGCCGGCAAGCGCGGCTGGTTATGCGCAACGGGCGGCGGAAGCGCAGCGGGCGGCGGGCGATTGGCGCGCGCATCCTGCGGCGCGCCGCATCGACGCCGCACAATGGGCGCAGATCGAGTCGCTTTTGCAAGATATGGAAGCAGCCTTGGCGCCGCTTCTCGCCTTGCGCGACGCACAGGATTTGCGGGCTTTCGCACGCGCCCATCGCGCGGCCTTCGAGGCGATCGCGCAAGGGGCCGAGGAGAGTGATGACGAAGGGGCGGTAGCGCTCTTCGATCTTTTCGAGCGACTCGCGCGCGCCGATGCGCCGTCGGGCTTCACCGCCTCGGCCTATGCGGCGCTCTTCGATCGCATCGCCTTCGAAACAACTTTGCGCGGGCCGCGGCGCGCGCATCCGCGCTTGAAAATTCTCGGTCCTCTGGAAGCGCGCCTCATCGACGCCGACCTCATGCTGCTTGCGGGACTGGACGAAAGCATTTGGCCGCCGCAAACGGAAACGGGGGCCTTTCTGAATCGTTCGATGCGCGCACAGCTCGGGCTCTCGCCGCCCGAACGACGCATCGGGCAGAGCGCGCATGACTTCATGATGGGGCTCGGCGCGACACGCGTCGTGCTCAGCCGCGCCGCCAAACGCGATGGCTCGCCGACCGTTGCGTCCCGCTTCCTCACGCGCCTCGAAGCGCTCGCTGGCGAAGCGATCGACGCCTGTCGCGCGCGCGGCGCAAAAATGCTCGCGCTCGCAACTGCGCTCGATCAGCCAGGCGTGGATGAGGCCACGGCGCTATCGCGGCCGGCGCCGCGGCCGCCAATCGAGCTGCGGCCGAAGAGCCTCAGCGTCACGCGCATCGAAGTCTTGCGGCGCGACCCTTACGCCATTTTCGCCGAGCATATTCTGAGGTTGAAACCGCTCGATCCGCTGGGCGTGGAAATCGGCCCGCGTGAGATCGGCACGGCGATCCACGAAACGCTCGAAACCTTCGTGACGAGTCACCCGAGCGGCCCCTTGCCGCCGACAGCGCGTGAGGAGCTCCAGGGGATCGCACGCGCGTGTTTGAAGGAATTCCTTTCCGATCCGGCCTTCGAGACCTTTGTCTGGCCGAGGCTCATGGCCGGGCTCGATCACGCCCTCGACTTCGAAACGCAAAGGCGCGAGGAAGGTGGCGTCATCTTCATAGAGAAATCGGCGTCCTGGGCGCTTCCGCTGATCGACGGTTCGAGTTTCACGCTGACGGCGAAGGCGGACCGCATCGAGATCGGGCCCGATAAGAGAGCCTGCGTCTTCGACTACAAGACCGGCAAGCCGCCGAGCATGAAGCAGGTGCAGGCGGGTTTCGCGCCGCAGCTCACCCTCGAAGCGGCGATGGTTGAGGCGGGCGCGTTCAAGGAGATTGGCGCGCATGTCGTCTCTGGCGCCGCTTATGTGGGGCTGAAGGACGGCGGCAAGACGCAGGCTTTGAAATTCGACGGCGCCTCTTTCGAAGAGGTGGTAGCGAAGCACGCGCAAGAACTCGTGAAGATGCTCTCGCAATATCGCAACCCCGAGACGCCCTATCCGTCGCGCCCCTTTGTGGCGCTCGTTGCGCATGAAGGCGATTATGATCATCTCGCGCGCGTGAAGGAATGGTCGCGCGGCGGCGGAGAGGGCGCATGAGCGACCGCGTCTTCGTCTCGATGACCGTTCGCGCCCAGCATAAGGCCTCCGATCCGCGCGTGTCGGCATGGGTGTCGGCCCATGCGGGCTCTGGCAAAACCTATGTGCTCACGCAACGCGTGTTGCGTTTGCTGCTCGAAGGCGTGCGCCCTTCGCAGATCCTGTGCCTGACCTTCACCAAGGCCGCTGCAGCCAATATGTCGACGCGTATTTTCGACAGGCTGGCGCAATGGGCCTTGCTCGATGACGAAACGCTCGCCCGAGAAATCGAGGAGATGGGCGCGGGAGCGCCGACGCCGGCGCAGCTTGATTTCGCGCGCCGCCTGTTCGCCCGCGCGGTGGAGACGCCGGGCGGGTTGAAAATCCAGACGATCCACGCCTTCTGCGAAAAGCTGCTGCATATTTTTCCGCTTGAGGCCAATGCGCCGGCGGGCTTCAGCGTGCTCGACGATATGGCGCGCGCCGAGCTTTTGCAGACCTCGAAGCTGCGCGCGATCCAAGAAGCAATGCAGAGCGAGTGCGACTTGCACGACGCGCTGACGCTCGTCGCGCAGGAGACGACGGAGAATGGCTTCGACGATCTCTGCAACGAGCTGCTCACCAAGCGCGACGCGCTGGCGCAGGCTTTCGATCGAGAAGATTATTCGCGTCGCCTGCGGCGCCGTCTGGGTCTCGATGAGGACGAGACGCTCGCGCTAATCGAAGCGGAGATGGTCGAGGGCTTTGAGACATGGCCCGAGCTATTGGCGTTGCTGCAACTCGGTTCGGCCAACGACAAGAAGCTCGCCGAACATCTCAAGCGAGCAATGGCGCTGACGTCGCCCACTGAGCGCGCCGATAGTTATGTCTCTGTCTTCTACACCGATAAAGGAACGCCGCGCGGCGGCGAAAAGACAAAGATCATCACGAGCGGATTGCAGAAGCGCGCGCCGGGCCTGTTGGAGCAGTTGGAGGCGGAGCGCGATCGGCTCGGACTGCTCATCGAAAAACGCAAAGCGGCGGCGGTGGTCGCGCGCTCCTTGGCGCTCGCGCTCCTCGGCGACGCGATCATCGCCGAATATGAGCGCTCGAAGCGCTACCGCAATCTTCTCGATTACGACGATCTCATCGAAAGCGCGCGGCGCCTGCTCAATCGCTCGAATCCCTCCTGGGTGCTCTACAAGCTCGACTCGCAAATCGATCACATTCTGCTCGACGAGGCGCAGGATACGAGCGCGCGGCAATGGGACATTCTCACGGCGATCGCCAAGGAATTTTGCGCGGGCGTCGGCGCGAGGCGCTTGGCCCGAAGCTTCTTCGCCGTCGGCGACGACAAGCAGTCGATCTTCTCCTTCCAGGGCGCGGCGCCGGAGAAATTCGACGCCATGCGGCGCAGCTTCGAGCGTGGCTTTCTCGCTGTCGAACAGCATTTCGAATATGTGCGGCTCGTTGAATCCTTCCGCTCGGCGCCAGGCGTCCTCGCCGCCGTCGACGACGTGTTCAACTTTGCGGATAATGACGTCGGCTTAACTTGCGACTCCGATCCGGACAAGCCGCCACTTAAACATGAGGCGGCGAAAAGCCACCTTCCGGCGCTGGTCGAGATCTGGAAGCCGATCGGCCCATCCGGCAAGGAGGAGCCCGAGGACTGGCGCCTGCCGCTCGATTACGCCACATCGAGCGATCCGCCCGAACGTCTCGCGCGCAGAATCGCGAAAAAAATTCGCGCTCTTTTGGCGCCCGAGAGCGGCGAGTGCGTGCACGAGAACAAGACGGCGCGGCGCGTCGAGCCGCGCGATATTCTCATCGTCGTGCGCAAGCGCGGCGCTTTCTTCGAAGCGCTGATCCGTGCGCTGAAGTCGGAGAATGTTCCTGTCGCCGGCGCCGACAGGCTGGACCTCGGCGCCCATATCGCCGTGAACGACCTCGTCGCTTTGGGGCGCGTCGTGCTGCTCCCGCAGGACGATCTCACGCTCGCGACAGTTTTGAAATCGCCGATCTTCGGCTTTGATGACGACGATCTCATCAAGCTCGCGCCGCCCAGGCCCGCTTCGCTCTTTGATGCGCTTGCGCAAGCCGAAGACGAAACCTATCGCGCCGCCGCGCGCTTGATAGAGAGCTGGCGGCGTGACGCCTTCGCGCTGGTGCCGTTCGAGTTTTACGCGAAGATACTCGGGCCGGGCGAGGGGCGGCGCCGTGTCGTCGCGCGTCTGGGGCCCGAAGCTAATGACGCGATCGACGAATTTCTGCGGCTCGCGCTGTCGTTCGAGCGTGAGGAGTCGCCCTCGCTCGTCAGCTTTCTGGCGATGGTGGAGAGGCTCGATCTCTCCATCAAACGCGACATGGAGGCGGCAGGCGCGGCCGTGCGCGTGATGACCGCTCATGCGGCGAAGGGGCTCGAAGCGAAGATCGTGTTTCTGCCCGACACTTGCGGCGCCCCATCGGGAAAACACGATCCCAAGCTCTTCACGCTGGGAGACGAAGACGCGCTTTCGCTTGTCTGGTCGCGCGGCAAGGACAGCGACCCTGCCGCCATTACCGCTGCGCGCGAGGCGCATCGCGAGGCCGAACGCGCGGAGCATCGGCGCTTGCTTTACGTCGCCATGACGCGCGCCGAGGAGCGGCTCTATATTGCGGGATACCACGGCGAGAAGGGGCCCGCCGACGGCTGCTGGCACAAGATGATCGTCGACGCCTTGAAGGAAAGCTGCAAAGAACGCGACGATCCCGACGCGCCCGACGGATACATTCTGAGTCGTGGCGACGTTCAGTTGCGCCACGATCTTGCGTGTGGCGACGCGGTCTTCAGCAGCATCGAAATTCCATCCTTTGCGCGCGCGCCCGCGCCGCGTGAGAGCGCGCCCATGCCGCCTTTGCGGCCGTCGAGCGCATTGGCCGGCGCCGATGCGCTTGGCGATCTCTATGGCGTGGCGCCCCGGAAGAGCGACGCTGCGCGCATTCTGATCGGGCGGCTGACGCATGCTTTGCTGCAGCATCTTCCCGAATGTCCGCAGGCGCGTCGCGAAGAGGCCGCCAAGCGCTTTATCGACCTTCGCGGCGCAACGCTCGACGACGCCACGCGCGCGCAGATCGTCGAGGCTGCGATGGCAGTGGTTTCAGATCCGCGGCTCGCGCAGCTCTTTGGGTCGCGCTCGGCCGCCGAGGTCGACATCGTCTCCGCGCTTGCGGAAGGGCATGTCGTATCGGGCCGCATCGACCGGCTTGCCGAGACGGACGATGAATTGCTGATCGCCGATTTCAAGACGAGCCGCCCGCGCGAGGCGCTCGATGCGACTCAGCTTCGTCAGCTCGCGCTCTACAGGGCGGCGCTCGCGCCGCTTTATCCGCAAAAGAAGGCGCGCTGCTTTATTATTTGGACCGAGACTGCGTCTGTCGTGGAAGCGGATGACGCGGCGCTCGATGCGGCGTTGGCGCTGGCCCTGAAGAACGGTTGAGCTGCGGCAAACGACGCGTCCCGTTTTCGTTTTGGCGCCTGTCATTCCCGACGCTCGCGTAGCGAGCGATCGTGAATCCAGAGCAAAACCAGCGCCGTCATTGCGAGCGAAGCGAAGCAATCCAGAGCCCCGCCTCGGCCCTGGATTGCTTCGTCGCTTCGCTCCTCGCAATGACGATGGGGGCCGGATTCCCGGTCGGGCTTTCAGCCCGCCGGGAATGACAGGCGCCAACGCGAGCTTGTCAACGGAGAAGACTGTATCACTCCTCATGCTGCTCCGGACCGCTGCGACGGCGCCAGAATTCCAGCATGAGCGTCGTCATCGTGAATGCGATCGGGCCCAGGATCAAACCATGGGCGCCGAAGAGTTGAAGGCCGCCGAGCATGGCGACGAAAGCGGGCGCCGTATGCAGCCGCAGGGTTTCGCCGACGAGCAAGGGACGCACGACATTATCCGCCGTCGAGATGACCACGCCGCCCCAAAGCGCAAGCGTGATGGCGTCGGCCCAGCGATCCTCAAGAAAGAGATAGATCGTCGCCGGTATCCAGATGACGAAAGAGCCGAGCACGGGGATGATGGAGATGACGCCCATCACGACAGCCCAGAGCGCGGGCGAGGGGAAGCCGAGCCACCAGAACATGAAGCCGCCGAGCGCGCCTTGCAGGGCCGCGACGGCGAGCGTGCCGAAGATCGTCGCATGAATGGTGTCGCGCACGCGTATGATGAGCTTGCCCGTCTCTACATTCGAGAAGGGCGAGAGACGCACGAGGGCGTCGAGACCGGTGCGCCGGTCGCGCAAAAAGAAGAAGAGCAGATAGAAGGCGAGAACGAGGGTGATCGCCTGGCCGGTCGACTGCTTGAGCAGCGACGCGCCGATGTTGGTGAGGAATTCGCCGATCCGGGCGGCGATAGTCGGCGCATCGACGCGCTCGCCCAGCCATTTCAGCCAAGGATGCGCGTCGAGAAACGCGCCCCAGTTTCCCTCTGAAACGGCCTTCTGGATGTAAGTCACGCCGGCCAGCGCCTCGGCGATGAGGCGTTGGGAGATGAACAGCAAGGGCGCGACGATAATGAGCGCGACGCTCGTTACGGACAGCGCCGCCGCGGTATTGGGGCCGACACGAGATTCGAACCAGCGATGCGGGCGCACGAAGAGCACAGCCAGCACGAGCGCCCAGGTGAGGCTCGCAAAGTAAGGCTCGACGATCAGCGCCGTGACAATCACGAAGAGGGCGGTGAAGCCTAGCCGGACGAGAAGATAGACGTCGATTGGCTCGCCGCCGGTGGTGAGCTCCACGAGTTGCGCCTCTTCCACTTTTATGCGATCCGCCATCGGCCCCTCCGCAGTGTCGGGCCCTTTAGATAAGGCGTCTCGGGCGTGGGCAAACGCGCATATTGCCTGCGATCTGCGCCTGCAGCGCAGGCGAGCTTCGTCGAAGCTCGGAAAATGTGGCTAAAACTTTACTGCTACGGCTGCGCGCGTAATGGGAGGCGCGCGCCGGCGGCATCCGGCGCGCGCATTCATTTTCAGAACACGCATTCTTTCGGCAGCGCGTCCTCGGACCAGCTTTCGAGTTTCTTCGCGGGCGTTTTGACTTCGATCGCCTTGCCGTCGCGCTTGCCTTTGCCGCTGAGGAAATTGAGATCGCAGTTGTGGGCGGCGTTGGGGTCGAGCGTGTCGTAGGATTCGCGCGTGAGGCCGGCGACGACGAAGTCCTTGTTGCGATAGACGACCGTGAGCGTCTGCGTCCAGCGGTCTCTACCGACGCCGGTGTTTTCCGACTTGATCAGCAACGAGCCCCTGGCGGTCGTCTCCAGCGAGGGGCGCGTGCCCCACATGCCGCCGCTCCAGGCCACGCTCTTCTTCACCAGCGCCGCCTTCAGCGGCTTCGAGATGTCCCGGGCCGGTTCGAGATTGAGATAGAGGTAAAGATCGGCCCCAGAGTCGCCGTTCTCGACCAGAACGGCGCGGTCCGTATTTCCGTCCATGAAGGAAAGCGTCTTGGAATCGAGAACGGTGGAGAAATCGGGTTCGGCCTGCGCCGCTCCCGCAAGGCATACCGTCGCCGCTATCATAACCAGTCTGCGCATTATTGCCCCCTCAAAGAAAAGCCGCCCGAAATATCGGGCGGCTCGACGTTCAAAACTGTGCGTTAGCGCTCATACCATTTCCGATTGAACAGCTCGCGCTGGGCGTTGTCATTCCCGGCGGGCTGAAAGCCCGACCGGAATCCAGAGCCACAAGAGCGCCGCTGGTTTTGCCCAGCGCCCGTCATTGCGAGCGAAGCGAAGCAATCCAGGGCGGCGATGCGGCTCTGGATTGCTTCGTCGGCTCCGCCTCCTCGCAATGAGGCGGTGTTTTCCTAGTGTCCAAACGGCGCGAGCGTCGGGACACTGAGCCAATCAAGCGGATGTCGTATCACTCGCCATTGGCGGCGGCGGCTTCCTTCTCGGCCTTTTCCTTGGCCTCGAGGTCTTCGCCCGTCTCCTGATCGACGACGCGCATGGAGAGGCGCACCTTGCCGCGATCGTCGAAGCCGAGGAGCTTCACCTTCACGCGGTCGCCTTCCTTCACCACGTCGGTCGTCTTCGCCACGCGCTGCTTGGAGAGCTGCGAGATATGGACGAGGCCGTCCTTGGCGCCGAAGAAGTTGACGAAGGCGCCGAAATCCGCGGTCTTCACGACTGTGCCTTCATAGATCGCGCCGACTTCCGGATCGGAGGCGATGGATTTGATCCAGTTGATCGCCGCCTTGATGGAGTTGCCGTCGCTGGAGGCGACCTTCACCGTGCCGTCGTCCTCGATGTTGATCTTGGCGCCGGTCTTCTCGCAGATCTCGCGGATCACCTTGCCGCCCGAGCCGATGACGTCGCGGATCTTGTCGGTCGCGATCTTCAAGGTCTCGATGCGCGGCGCGAATTCGCCGAGCTCCGCGCGCGAGGTGGTGATGGCCTTGGCCATCTCGCCGAGGATGTGCAGGCGGCCTTCCTTGGCCTGGCCGAGGGCGACGCGCATGATCTCTTCGGTGATGCCGGCGATCTTGATGTCCATCTGCAGCGAGGTCACGCCGTTCGACGTGCCCGCCACCTTGAAGTCCATGTCGCCGAGGTGATCCTCGTCGCCGAGAATGTCGGAGAGCACGGCGAAGCGCTCGCCTTCCAGAATCAGGCCCATGGCGATGCCGGCCGTCGGCGACTTGATCGGCACGCCGGCGTCCATCAGCGCGAGCGAGGTGCCGCAGACCGTCGCCATCGACGACGAGCCGTTGGACTCGGTGATCTCCGAGACGACGCGCAGCGTGTAGGGGAATTCGGCGGCCGCCGGCAGCATCGGGTGCATCGCGCGCCAGGCGAGCTTGCCATGGCCGATCTCGCGGCGGCCGGGCGAACCCATGCGGCCGGTTTCGCCGACAGAGTAGGGCGGGAAGTTATAATGGAGCAGGAAGCGCTCCTTATAGGTGCCCTCTAGCGAATCGACGAACTGCTCGTCCTCCGCCGTGCCGAGCGTGGCGACGACCAGCGCCTGCGTCTCGCCGCGGGTGAAGAGCGCCGAGCCATGGGTGCGCGGGAGCACGCCGACTTCGGCGACGATCGGGCGCACGGTCTTCACGTCGCGGCCGTCGATGCGAATGCCGGTGTCGAGGATGTTCCAGCGGACGACCTTGGCCTGCAGCTCCTTGAAGACCTCGCCGACTTCCTCCTTGGTGAAGTTCGTCGCTTCGCCCTCGGGGAGGAGCTCGGCCATGACCTTCGCCTTCACCGCGTCGACGGCGGCGTAGCGCTCCTGCTTCACGGTGAGCTTATAGGCGGCGCGCAGCTCGGCCTCGGCGATCCGCGAGACGAAAGCGGCGACTTCCGAACGATCGGGAACGACCAGGTCGCGCGGGTCCTTGGCGGCGCGCTCGGCGAGGCGGATGATCGCGTCGATCACCGGCTGGAAGCCGCGGTGGCCGGTCATCACGGCCTCGAGCATCAGCTCTTCGGAAAGCTCCTTGGCTTCCGATTCGACCATCAGCACGGCGTCCTGCGTGCCGGCGACGACGAGATCGAGCTCGGAGAGCTTCATCTCCTCGATTGTCGGATTGAGCTTGAGCTGGCCGTTGATATAGCCGACGCGCGCGCCGCCGACGGGGCCCATGAAGGGCACGCCCGAGAGGGTCAACGCGGCGGAGGCCGCGACCATGGCGAGGATGTCCGGATCGTTTTCGAGGTCATGCGACAGCACGGTCACGATGACCTGGGTGTCGCAGCGGAACGCGTCGGGGAAGAGCGGACGAATCGGACGGTCGATGAGGCGGGAGATCAGCGTCTCACGCTCAGAGGGACGGCCCTCACGCTTGAAATAGCCGCCCGGGATGCGGCCGGCGGCGAAGGCCTTCTCCTGGTAATTGACGGTCAGCGGGAAGAAGTCCTGGCCCGGCTTCGGGGCCTTGGCGGCGACGATGGTCGCGAGCACGGAGGTCTCGCCCCAGCTCGCCAGAACGGCGCCGTCGGCCTGGCGGGCGATCTTGCCGGTCTCGAGGACGAGCTTGCGGCCGGCCCAGTCGAGTTCTTCGCGGTGGACTTGGAACATGTGTGATCTTTCTCTGACGAAGCCGGCGCTTCGTCATGAGCAAGACGGCGAGAGGCTGCGGGTTTCAACGCCACGCAGCGTCCGGCGATCCTGCCATGACGGGTTTGCGCCGGTTTGTTGGCGACGGCCCCATGCCGGCGCCCGATGGACGGCGAGCCTTCGGGCTCGCTGAAATTTGCGAGCCTGAAGGCTCGCGGTCCAAAAATGCGAAAGCGGCGCGGGCGCGCCGCCTTCGCGAGGCTTAAATCAGCGGCGAATGCCGAGCCGCTCGATGAGGCTCTTGTAGCGGGGTTCGTCCCGCTTCTTGACGTAATCGAGGAGCTGGCGGCGCTGGGAGACGAGCTTCAGCAGGCCGCGACGCGAGTGATTGTCCTTCACATGCGTCTTGAAGTGCTCGGTGAGGTTGACGATGCGCTCCGTGAGGATCGCGACCTGAACCTCGGGCGAGCCCGTATCGTCCACCTTGGTGGCGTATTCCTTGATGAGCGCCTGCTTGCGCTCGGCAGTGATCGACATCCGTCTTTCCTTTTTGTTGGAAGTATCCCGCAGGGAGAGGCCTTGGCCGGGATGTCGTCCAGCGAGGTCGATCCCAAACGGCGCCGCCCGGCGAGGCCGGGCGTGCGTGCGCCTTATAACAGAAACGAACGGAAATGATAGAGGGTGGCAAGAAGCGGGCCAGCGAGATCGAGCGCCCCGACCGTGCGCGAGCGCATGGAAAGCTTCGCCGAGGGGCGTATCCTGCCGCAGGATGTCGACGGGAGAGTATTTATGGAGCCTATCGGGGGCAGGCGAGCCGCAGCGTTGATCTTCCTTATTCTCTCGGTTGCATCTGCGAGCGGGCAGGAAGCGACGTCGGCTTACACAAAGATCGACATCGAAAAAGATTGCAAGCATCGCCGGGGCGTCGCGCCCGAGGATTACGGCGACTGGCGCTGCATGGGCTATGCGGGCGTGCCGATCTGGCTCGGCGCCGGGGACCAGCGCATGTATGTGAGCTTTGGCGCCAAGGCGAAAGACGAGCCGGCGGCGGGCCAGACGCTGGCGCCCTTCAATGACTTCTATGAGGGGACGATCGAATGGCGCCTCGCGGGAGGCAGGCCCTTCGCGACGATCATGCGCTGGAACTACAAGGCGCCGGCGGAAACAGACAAGCGGACGACAAGTGGGCGCGCGCTGGTGGTCACGCGCCTGCCGCCAGGGCCCGTCTGTCATGTGGGCTATGTCGATGCGCGCGCGAACGCCGACGCCAATGCGCTCGCCCGTGAGATCGCCGATAAACACGCGCGGGATTTCGTCTGCGGCACGGACAAGCCGGTCGTCCTCGGCAAGGCGGGCGCCGAATTCAAATAATCAAGCGCCCTTGTCCGGCGTGACGATCTGCCCGTCGCCGCGCAGCACGCGCCGCACGAAGGCGACGGCAGCCGGCTTCTCCTCGCGCGAGGCGAGGCCGGAGAGGACGCCGGCTGCAAGTCCCAGCGTCGCGCCGGCCAGCGCGGCGAGCGCATAGGCCTCGATTTTGCGCGCCGGTCCCGCAAGCAGCAGGGCGGCCGCCAATCCGGCGGAGCCGCCGAGCAGCGCCACCAAAGCTTCGCGATCGCCGGCGCGATTCCAAAAGGCCAGCGCGAGGGAAGGGGCGACGCAAGCGGCGGAAATCCCGAGCGCCAATCCGATCAGCCCGCCGGGCGTCACCATCTGCGTCGCGCTCGCGACATAGCTGCCGGTGGCGACCACGATGAGGGCCAGCCGCGTGATGGCGAGGCGGCGGCTGGTGAGATCGACCTCGCCGCGCAGCCGGTAGAGCGCGTCGTGGCCGACGGCGGCGCCGCAGGCCTGGAGCCCGACGGCGGCCAGCGCGAGGCCGAGGCCGACGATCGCCGAGGCGAGAAGGCCCGACGCCGCGGCGCCGAGTCCCGCCGCGCCGGGAAACGCGCCCAGGAGAAAGTCGCCGTCGAGCGGCCGCACATCCACCGGGCGAAGCGGCGTTCCGGGCGGAATCTTTTCAGCCGCGCAGGCGCGCAGGGCTTGGGACGGCGTGTTGACCTTGGCCCCGCAGATCTCGACCAGTCCGCGCCCGCTCGCGGCATAGACGGACTCCGGCAGGCGCTCGACCGTCTGGCCGGACACACTTGCCGCGAGGCTCACGGCCGAGGCGGCGACCGCGGCGGCGACAAGCAGCGCGAAGATCAGGCTCCAGGCGAGGGTCGCCACGCCCGAAGCGCGCGCCGACTCGTTGGCCTGCGTCGTCACGGCGGGGGCGAGAACCGGCGCCAGCGCCACAACGCCCATGGCGATTGCGATCGTCGCGCCGAGCTCGACGCCAACCCCGGCGGGCGCCGGCATGATCCGCCATTCCGACAGGAGGCTGGCCGCCTCCGGCCAGCCGCCGCCGCCCAAGAGGTCGACCGGCAATTCGCCGCGAAAGCCCAAAGCGGCGATGGGCCAGCCGAGGCCGAGCAAGGCGACGCCCGCCGCGGCGGCGGCCGCCCAGATGGCGCCGCCCAATCCTCCCGGCCCGGCGATGAAAAGCCCGGCGCCGGCGATGGTGAAGGCGGCGAAGGCGCGGCCGGCGCCGCTCAGATCGACGAGGGCGTCGACCGCCATCTGCCCGCCCGCGACGGCGAGCAGGCCCGAGGACAGCGCGACCGCCGCGATCAACCCGAAACGCGGGGCGGCGGAGGGAAAGCGCGCGGCGAGAAGCCCGGAGACGGAGAACACGCCGGTCTTGCGCAGCAGCGGCCCTAGAAAGAGCGCCGCGCCGGCGAGCCCGAGAAAGGCGCCGGCGACGACGCCCACGCTCCAGGAACGGCCGGCGAGCCGGGTCGCGAAGGGCAGGAGCAGCGCGACGGCGATGGCGGCGTTGGCGAAGCCCGCATAATTCGCCGGAACCGCGCGGCCGCCGGCATAATAGAAGGAGACCCGCATCGAATGGAGCAGAAAGCCGAGCGCGGCGAGCGCCAGGACCGTGAACCAGGGCGGCGCCGCCGCCACGAAACGCTCCGGCGCGCCGACGCGGTCGAGCAGGGCCGCAAAGCCATAGGCCAGGAGGAAGCCGGCGGAGACGAAGGCGATTCGCGAATCGAGATTGGCGCGGTCGAACAAAATGGCTTCGCCTGGGCGCTCTCTCATTTTTGGTCGTCTCTCGCTCTTGGGGCGAGGGGAGAGTAGCGGAGCCCGGGTGAGGGGGGAAGGAGCCCTTACTGGGGAACCGGCAAATAGCGATCTCGCGCGGCTAGCCCGCTACCTCCCCTTTACGGGGAGGTCGGCGGCCAAAGGCCGCCGGGTGGGGTTCGCGCCGCAACGACATAGTTGGGGTTTTGCCCAACCCCCACCCGACCCCGCTCACGCGGGGCCACCCTCCCCGGAAAGGGGAGGGATGGGATCACGCCCGGCGTTTCGCCTGGAATTCCTCACCCCTCGCCGCGCTGAATCAACGCCCCATAGGCCTCGAAATCCAAGACCCCGCCGGCGGCGGCGACTTTCTCCCGGTCCTCGGGCCGCAGCGCGTCTTGCGCCACATCCAGCCGCTTCCAGCCGGGCAGCGGCGACTCTCCCGCCGCGTCGGGCAGATATTTCGAGTCGGCGACCTTCTGGTGGGGATGGATATAGCGGGGGCAGTTCACCCAGATCGACTCGACCGCGACCTCGACGACGAATTGCGCGCCGGGGAAAGCGGCAGCCGCCTCCGCGTCGCGCAGCAATTTGGCCTCGCCTTGCACGCGCAGCCGGTTGGGGGTCACGAAGTCGATGAAGAGCAGCCCGACCTTGCTGTTTTCGGCGATGTTGCCGGCCGAATAGAACATGCCGTTGCCGTCGAACCACGGAAAAACAAGCGACTTCGGCCCCGTGACGCGCACGAAGCCCGTTGCGCCGCCCTTGTAGGAGACGGTCGGCCGGCCGGCGGGGTCGATGCTGGCGAGAAAGAACATGTCGCGCGATTCGATGAAGCCGATTTCATGGGGCGCGAATTCGGCGTGCATCACGCCGCCTTCCATCAGATCGGCCAAACGGCGCGAATCGAACGCGTCCTGGAGCTCGCGATGGGCAGGGCCGTAAAAATTGGACATTTTGATTTCTCTCTTCAATGATTTCGAAGAGAGTAACGGGGCGCGCGAGAAATCGTCAAACCGCTGTGCGTCGCGCCATTCAGGCCGCGAGCACGCATTTGTTTCGGCCGCCGTTCTTGGCTTCGTAGAGCGCTCTGTCCGCCCGCGCGACGAGGCGCTGATAATCCGGATGCCCGTCATAGCCCGCGACGCCGATGCTCACCGTAACAGAGAGCTTGGTCGTGTCCGAGATCGCGATGGGCTCCGCCTGAATGGCGGCGCGGACCTTGTTGGCGACGGAGAGCGCCTCTTGGGCGGTCAGCTCCACGCAGATAATCAAAAACTCCTCGCCGCCATGGCGGAAGACGAAATCCCCGCTCCTCACATTTTCGATGAAAACGCCCGCGACATGCTGCAGAACGTGATCGCCTGCCTCATGGCCATAGGTATCGTTCACGCTCTTGAAGTGGTCGACGTCGAGCAGGAGCGCGGCGAAGGGCTTGCCGGTGTTCCGGCTGATCTCGATCTCGCGGGCAAGAACCGTCGACTCGAACCGCCGGCTCAGCAAATGCGTCAGCGAGTCGCGACCTGATTCCAGATTGATCTGGCGCTCGAACAGCGTCTCGATAATCTCCCGGATGCGCCGGGTTTCTTTCGACACGAGATCGATGACGCGCTTGACCTCTTCCTGGGAGGCG
This sequence comes from Methylocystis iwaonis, assembly GCF_027925385.1. Classification (NCBI taxonomy): domain Bacteria; kingdom Pseudomonadati; phylum Pseudomonadota; class Alphaproteobacteria; order Hyphomicrobiales; family Methylocystaceae; genus Methylocystis; species Methylocystis iwaonis. The sequence continues at coordinate 2,470,065 of NZ_AP027142.1, read as the reverse complement.
CGCGGCGCATCGGGCGATTGCAAAAGCGCCAGATCGCGGTCGATCCGTTCCGTCGCCTCGACGATCTCGAGAAACTCACCGTCGGCCGGGAAGATCGAGTTTGCCTTGTGCCTCAGCCAAAGGCCGAAGCCCGATTGTGAGATCGGCGTGAGAGCCTTCTCGCCCGAGCTAACCACCAAAGCGTGCAGCAACTCATTTTCCCAACTGAACAGGGCCGCGCGCTGACGCTCCCGCTCGACCGACATATTCGCGCTGGCGGCGTAATTGCGGTACGCCTCGTCCTTGCGCGCCTCGGCCTCGCTCGATGCGTAATATTGATGCGCGGCGATTTCGAGGGCCATGTCTATCCGCTCGATGGCCATCTTCACGGCTTCGAGATGGTCGGTGTTGATCGCGTTGCCGAGCAGCGCGTTGATGATCGTCTGCTTGAGCAGACGCATCCCGCGCATCACCAGCTCGAGCGGGATCCCGATGCGCGCGTGAATAGCGCCAAGACGGCGCTGGGCGTCCATCAGTTGGGGGAGAGCCGACGGCTCCCAATTCATCAGAATATCGTCGATCCAGCGCCGCATGGTTTCGCTCAGACGCTCGACCATCCCCTCGCCGGAGAGAAATCCCTGCGCATCGGGGTCCTGCAGCATTGCCGTGTAGAAGGCCGTCGCGAATTCGTGCGCATGACCTTCGCAGAGCGCCACCAGCAATTGCTTCGCCGCCGGCGAAGCCTCTTGCATCAACTCGGCCCATCTCGCTTCAATCAGGCTTTCGGTTTTCATGGCCCGCCCAGGCGGCCTTGGACGCGCCTTCGGAAGAAGGCGGTTGCCGCAACCCTTGCATGCGGCTCGAATATTAATTCCTGCCTAAGGCGAGGGCAAAAACGCGAGCTTACGGCGACGACGGTCGTCGGACCCGCAGCTTTTCGACGCGCCGAGCGCCATCGACAGGCGGCGCGGTTTGTCCGATAAGGCGGCGATGCATGCAGTTTCGAAACATATGCGACCGGGAGCCGCCCGATGAGCGCGCCGGAAGCCAAAGCCGCCGGCGTGACCACGACCATGGTCACCGAGGACGAAGCCGGGATGCGCGTGGACCGCTGGTTCAAGCGGCGCTACCCGTCGCTCGCGCTCTCCCATCTCGCCAAAATCTGCCGCAAGGGCGAGGTGCGCGTCGACGGCAAGCGCGTCGAGACCTCGACGCGGCTGGAGGAGGGCCAGAAGGTCCGCGTGCCGCCGCTCAAGATCGAGGAGCCCGCGAGCCCCGCCATCAAGCGCGCCAATCCCGAGGACGCGCGGGCGCTCAGCGAGATGACCCTTTTCGAGGACAAGGATTTGATGGTCCTCGACAAACCCTTCGGTCTCGCGACCCAGGGCGGCTCGGGCCAGAAGCGCCATATCGACGGCATGCTCGAATCGCTGGCCAAGGGCGATTCCCGGCCCGTGCTGGTGCACCGCCTCGACCGCGACACCTGCGGCGTGCTGCTCGTCGCCAAGAACCGGCGCATGGCGGCCGACCTCGGCGAAATCTTCCGCTCGCGGCAGGCCAAGAAAATCTACTGGGCGCTGGTCGAGGGCGTGCCCAAGCCGGCGCAGGGGCGGGTCTCGCTCTATCTCGCCAAGGGCGCAGGGATGGAGAAGACGCGCGGCGCCGGGCGCGATCTCGAAAAAATGCGGGTCGCCAAACATGGCGAGGCCGACGCACAGCATTCGCTGACCTATTACGCTATTGTCGACAAGGTGGCGCCGCGCTGCGCCTGGTTGTCGATGAAGCCGCTGACCGGCCGCACCCACCAATTGCGCGCCCATGCCGAGGCGATCGGCCATCCGATCTTCGGCGATCCCAAATATGGCCACCGCCCCGAGGACGAGGTGCGCCGCCGCGATCCGCTGCGGGCCATGCCCGACGGGCTGGAGCGCAAGCTGCATCTCTTGGCCCGGCGCCTCGTGCTGCCGCATCCCAAAGGCGGCGTGCTCGATGTCACCGCGCCGCTGCCCGACCATATGAGGAAGAGCTGGGAGCTCTTCGGCTTCGATGTGAAGCAATATGACCCGATCGAGGATGCGCCGGACGCGTGAGGCCCCCTCCCCAACCCTCCCCCGCTGCGCGGGAGAGGGGGCAGATCGTAGCCTTCATCGACAACGCTGATCGTGAGCGTCCCCTCTCCCGCGAGAGCGGGGGAGGGACAGGGAGGGGGCCAAGCAGCTCCAACAAACTGGAAAAACCCATGCCCGACACCCCCACCGGCTTCGACGCCGACTTCTTCGTGCCAGCCGCCGAGCGTGACCCCGTGAAAGCGGCGCGCGACCCCGCGCGTCCCCTGCCCAAGCGCTTCTACAAGGAGGCCACGGTCGGCGAGACGGAAGACGGCTTTTCGATCCTGCTGGACGGGCGCACGGTCAACACCCCCGCGAGACGCCGGGTCGTCATTCCGTCGCGCAAGCTCGCCGAGGCGATGGCTGCGGAATGGGCGGGGCAGGGCGATTATATCGACCCCGCGACAATGCCGCTGACCAAGCTCGTCAACACTGCCCTCGACGGCGTCGCCGCGCAGATGGCGGAGGTGGAGGCGGAGCTGGTCAAATACGCCGGCTCCGACATGATCTGCTACCGCGCCGGAGAGCCCGAAAGTCTCGCTGCGGCGCAAAGGGAGGCGTGGGATCCGCTGCTGGCCTTCGCGCGCGAGCGCTTCGGCGCGCGGCTGACGCTCGCCGAGGGCGTGATGTTCGCCGCTCAGCCCGACGAGTCCATCGCGGCGCTCGCCGAGGCCGTGCGTCGGCATGTCGGCGAGGGGGCGGGCGCGCCGCTGCGGCTCGCGGCCCTGCACGTCATGACGACGCTGACCGGCTCACTGATTCTCGGGCTTGCCAAGTCACTGAATCATATCGACCTTGCGCATGCTTGGGCCGCCGCCCATATCGACGAGGACTTCCAGATGCGGGCCTGGGGCGCGGACGCCGAGGCGCTGGCGCGCCGCGAGGCGCGATTCAAGGAAATGGCGGCGGCCGCTTTTCTGTCCGACTGCGCGACGGAAGGAACGGCAAATGGGCAGGACGCCTGAAAAGGCGTCTCTCCCAAAAGCTTTCCCCTCATAACTTCGCCGCCGCCATCCTTGTCTCTTGCTTTGCACAAGGCGCTGCGTTACGGAACCCGCGGCCTGGAGCTTTTCCAACTTTGAGCTCCCGAGAATGCGGCCTTCGCCCCGCCGCAATGTCGGACCGACCGGACACGACTCATGCCGATGCTGCTCGAACAATATATGCCGCTGGCAATCTTCATCGCGCTCTCCGCGATCATCGCCGGCGCGCTGCTCGTCGCGCCCTTCCTCTTCGCCTTCAAGGCGCCGGATCCGGAGAAGCTCTCCGCTTACGAGTGCGGCTTCAATCCGTTCAACGACTCGCGCATGAAATTCGACGTGCGCTTCTACCTCGTGTCGCTGCTCTTCATCGTGTTCGATCTCGAAGTGGCGTTTCTCTTCCCCTGGGCGGTCGCCTTCAAGGACGCCGGGGCCTTCGGTTTCTGGTCGATGATGGTTTTCCTCGGCGTGCTGACCGTCGGCTTCGTCTATGAGTGGCGCAAGGGAGCGCTGGAATGGGATTGATCACGAACCAGGGCCATCAGACGCTGGTGGCGCCGCAGGCCAAGGGACTCATCGATCCGCGCACCGGCAAGCCGGTGGGCTCGGACGACCCCTTCTTCCTGCAGATCAACGAAGAGCTGGCCGACAAGGGCTTCTTCGTCACGGCGACCGACGACGTCATCAATTGGGCGCGCACCGGCTCGCTCATGTGGATGACCTTCGGTCTCGCCTGCTGCGCGGTCGAGATGATTCAAGCGGCCATGCCGCGCTACGATCTCGAGCGCTTCGGCTTCGCGCCGCGCGCCTCGCCGCGCCAGTCGGACTGCATCATCATCGCCGGCACGCTGACGAACAAGATGGCGCCGGCGCTGCGCAAGGTCTATGACCAGATGCCGGAGCCGCGCTACGTCATCTCCATGGGCTCCTGCGCCAATGGCGGCGGCTACTACCACTATTCCTACTCGGTGGTGCGCGGCTGCGACCGCATCATTCCGGTCGACGTCTATGTGCCGGGCTGCCCGCCGTCGGCGGAAGCGCTGGTCTACGGCATGCTGCTGCTGCAGAAGAAGATTCGCCGCACGGGCACGATCGAGCGGTAAGCAAATTGGCAATGGCGCCTGCCGCCATTGCGAGAAGCGAAGCGACGAAGCGATCCGGCGGACTGGATTGCTTCGCTCCGCTCGCAATGACGGGATGTGACGGACGCGCTCGCGTCCTTGAATGGGGTTGACGGATGTCGGCTGAATTGGAAGCTCTCGGCGCGCGAGTCAGCGGCGCTCTTCCCGGCGCGGTGACCGAGGTGAAGGTCGCTTTTGGCGAGCTCACGCTCACCATCGCGCGCGATCGCTGGATCGACGCGGCGACCTATCTGCGCGACGATCCCGAGTGCCTCTTCGTCAATTTCATCGACGTCACCGCCGCCGACTATCCCGAGCGCGAGGAGCGTTTCGAGGTTGTGGCGCATTTCCAGTCGCCCAAGCACAATCGCCGCATCCGCATCAAGGCGTCGGTCGCCGAAGACACGCCCATCGCCTCGATCGTTCCGCTGTTTCCCGGCGCGGATTGGTACGAGCGCGAGACGTACGATCTCTTCGGCGTGATCTTCGCGGGCCATCCCGACCTGCGCCGCATCATGACCGACTACGGCTTCGACGGCCATCCGCTGCGCAAGGACTTCCCCATGACCGGCTTCGTCGAGGTGCGTTACGACGACGAGCGCAAGCGCGTCGTTTACGAGCCCGTGCGGCTCCAGCAGGAATACCGCAATTTCGATTTCCTCTCGCCTTGGGAGGCCGTGAAATACGACCTTCCCGGCGATGAGAAGGCGAGCAAGTGAGCGCGGCGCAGATGAACGATCAAGCTATCGCCCCCACGAAGCCCGAATCCCAGGGCCTGCGTAACTTCAACATCAACTTCGGCCCGCAGCATCCGGCGGCGCACGGCGTGCTGCGCCTGATCCTGGAGCTCGACGGCGAAGTCGTCGAGCGCGTCGACCCGCATGTCGGCTTCCTCCATCGCGGCACTGAGAAGCTGATGGAGTCGCGCACCTATCTGCAGAACGTGCCCTACTTCGATCGGCTCGACTATTGCGCGCCGATGAATCAGGAGCACGCTTTCTGCCTCGCGATCGAGCGCCTGCTCGACGTGCAGGTGCCGCGCCGCGGCCAGCTCATCCGCGTTCTCTACGCCGAGATCGGCCGTCTGCTGTCGCACCTCTTGAACGTCACGTCGCAGGCGATGGACGTCGGCGCGCTGACCCCGCCGCTCTGGGGCTATGAAGAGCGCGAGAAGCTCATGGTGTTTTATGAGCGCGCTTCCGGCGCGCGCATGCACGCCAATTATTTCCGTCCGGGCGGCGTCGCGCGCGATCTGCCGGATCAGCTCGTCGAAGACATCGGCGCCTTCTGCGACCCCTTCCTGAAGCTCTGCGACGATCTCGCGGACCTCTTCATCGAGAACCGCATCTTCAAGCAGCGCAACGTCGACATCGGCGTGATCTCGCTCGAGGACGCCTGGAAATGGGGCTATTCGGGCGTGATGGTGCGCGGCTCCGGCGCGGCTTGGGATCTGCGCAAGGCGCAACCCTATGAGTGCTACGAGGAGATGGAATTCGACATCCCCGTCGGCAAGAACGGCGACTGCTACGACCGCGCGGTGATCCGCATGGAGGAGATGCGGCAGTCGACTTACATCATGAAGCAGTGCGTCGAGAAGCTGCTGCGCGCCGACGGCCGCGGCCCGGTGCTGACGCCGAACCACAAGATCACTCAGCCGTCGCGCGGCGACATGAAGCGCTCGATGGAAGCGCTCATCCATCACTTCAAGCTCTTCACCGAGGGCTTCCACGTCCCGGCCGGCGAGGTTTACGCCGCGGTCGAGGCGCCCAAGGGCGAATTCGGCGTCTATCTGGTGTCGGACGGCGGCGACAAACCCTATCGCTGCAAGATCCGCGCGCCGGGCTTCGCCCATCTCTCGTCCATGGATTTCATGTGTAAGGGCCATATGCTCGCCGACGTCTCGGCGATCCTTGGCTCGCTCGATATCGTCTTCGGGGAGGTCGATCGCTAATGTCCGTCCGTCGTCTCGCCGACCAGCAGCCCGAGAGCTTCGAGTTCACGCAGGAGAATCTTGCGTGGCTGGAGAAGCAGATCGCCAAATATCCCGACGGCCGTCAGGCCTCGGCGGTTGTGCCCGCTTTGTGGCAGGCGCAGAAGCAGAATAACTATTGGCTGCCGCAGAAGGCGATCGAGAAGGTCGCCGAGACGCTCGGCATGCCGAAGATCCGCGTCCTCGAGGTCGCGACCTTCTACACGATGTTCAACCTCGAGCCGGTTGGGAAATTCTACATCCAGCTCTGCGGCACGACGCCCTGCATGCTGTGCGGCTCGGACGATCTCATCAAGGTGCTGGAGCGCCGGGTCGGCCCGCAGCGTAAGGTGACGGCCGACGGCCTGTTCTCCTGGCTCGAAGTCGAGTGCCTCGGCGCCTGCTGCAACGCGCCGATGGTGCAGATCAACGACGATTACTACGAAGACCTCACGGCCGAGAATTTCGAGAAGCTGCTCGACGATCTCGCCGCCGGCCGCCCGGTGAAGACCGGCTCGCAGAAGGGCCGCGAATCCTCCGAGCCCGAGGGAGGGCTCACGAGCCTCACCTCGCTCTACGGCCAGAAGTGATGGAGCGCGCCATGGCCGAAGTCACGAACGAACTGATCTATGAAGTGCTGAAGGCGATACAGGCGCGCCTCGGCAATCTTGAGGAATCCATGCGTGAATCGCGTGGGGAGGTCAGGGCGCTTCGGTCGGCCATTGCTGCAATCGACAATCGCATGGGCGCTTTTCATATGGATCTTGCGAATATTTACGAGGCGTCCGGCGCGATGGAGGGGCGCATGTCCCGCATCGAGCGCCGCCTCGAAATCATCGACACGCCGCACGCGTAAGGACGGATCATGCTTTCCGACGCAGACCGCATATTCACGAACCTCTACGGCCTCGGCGACCGTTCGCTCGCCGGCGCCCGCGCGCGCGGCCAGTGGGACGGCACCAAGGCTTTGCTCGCCAGGGGCCGCGACAAGATCATCGAGGAAGTGAAAGCCTCCGGCCTTCGCGGACGTGGCGGCGCAGGCTTCTCGACGGGCCTCAAATGGTCCTTCATGCCGAAGGAAGTCGACCCCAAGCGGCCGCATTACCTCGTCATCAACGCCGACGAATCCGAGCCCGGCACCTGTAAAGACCGCGAGATCATGCGCAACGACCCGCATACGCTGGTCGAGGGCGCTTTGGTCGCGTCTTTCGCGATGGGCGCGCATGCCTGCTACATCTATGTGCGCGGCGAATTCATCGCCGAGCGCATCGCTCTGCAGAAGGCCGTCGACGAAGCCTATGAGGCGAACCTCATCGGCAAGAACAATGTCCACGGCTACCCCTTCGACCTCTACGTCCATCACGGCGCCGGCGCCTATATCTGCGGCGAAGAGACGGCGCTGATCGAGAGCCTCGAAGGCAAGAAGGGCATGCCGCGCCTGAAGCCGCCGTTCCCGGCGAATGTCGGCCTCTATGGCTGCCCGACCACGGTCAATAACGTCGAATCCATCGCCGTCGTTCCGACCATTCTGCGTCGCGGCCCAGCCTGGTTCGCCGGCATCGGCAAGCCCAATAACACGGGCACCAAGCTCTTTTCGATCTCCGGCCACGTCAACCGGCCGTGCAATGTCGAAGAGGCGATGTCCATCTCCTTCCGCGAACTGATCGACACCCATTGCGGCGGCATTCGCGGCGGTTGGGACAATCTGCTCGCCGTCATTCCCGGTGGCTCGTCGGTGCGCTGCGTTCCTGCGCATCAGATCATCGACTGCCCGATGGACTTCGACAGCCTCGTCAAGCTCGGCTCCGGCCTCGGCACGGCGGCGGTGATCGTCATGGACAAGTCCACCGACATCATCCGCGCCATCGCGCGCCTCGCTTATTTCTACAAGCACGAGAGCTGCGGCCAGTGCACGCCCTGCCGCGAGGGCACGGGCTGGATGTATCGCGTGGTGCAGCGCATGGTCGAAGGCCGCGCGCATAAGCGCGAGATCGATATGCTGTTCGACGTGTCGAAGCAGATCGAAGGCCACACCATTTGCGCGCTCGGCGATGCGGCGGCCTGGCCGATCCAGGGCCTCATCACCCATTTCCGCGAGACGATCGAAGAGCGCATCGACCAATACTCGGCCAATCCGCATCCCGAGCCCATTCGCGAGGCGGCGGAGTGATCATGAACAAGCGCGTTACGACTTCGGAGAGAGCGAAGTGACAAAGATTCTCGTCGATGGCGTCGAGGTGGACGTTCCGGGAGAGTTCACGCTTCTCCAGGCGTGCGAGGAGGCGGGCGCCGAGGTGCCGCGCTTCTGTTATCACGAGCGCCTGTCGATCGCCGGCAATTGCCGCATGTGCCTCGTCGAGGTGAAGGGCGGTCCGCCCAAGCCGCAGGCGTCCTGCGCCATGTCGGTCAAGGATCTGCGTCCCGGCCCGAACGGCGCCCCGCCGGAAGTCTTCACCAAATCTCCGATGGTGAAGAAGGCGCGCGAAGGCGTGATGGAGTTCCTGCTCGTGAACCATCCGCTCGACTGCCCGATCTGCGATCAGGGCGGCGAATGCGACCTGCAGGACCAGGCGCTCGCCTTCGGCGGCGACAGTTCGCGGTATCACGAGAACAAGCGCGCGGTTGAGGACAAATATATCGGCGTCCTCGTCAAGACCGAGATGAATCGCTGCATCCACTGCACGCGCTGCGTCCGCTTCACGGCGGAAGTCGCGGGCACGGGCGACATGGGCGCCATCGGCCGCGGCGAGGATATGGAGATCACCACCTATCTCGAAGGCGCGATGACCTCGGAGCTGCAGGGTAATGTCGCCGACCTCTGCCCGGTCGGCGCGCTGCTGCCGAAGCCCCAAAGCTTCCGCGCCCGTCCGTGGGAATATCAGAAGACCGAGACGATCGACGTCATGGATGCGCTGGGTTCGGCGATCCGCGTCGACTCGCGCGGCCGCGAGGTCATCCGCATCCTGCCGCGCGTCAATGACGCGGTGAATGAGGAGTGGATCTCCGACAAGACCCGCCAGATCGTCGACGGCCTCAAGACGCAGCGCCTCGATCGCCCCTATGTGCGCGAGAATGGCCGGCTGCGTCCTGCGGGCTGGAAGGAAGCCTTCGAGCTGATCTCCGCCAAGCGCAAGGCGAGCGCGCCGGGCCGCACTGGCGCAATCGTGGGCGACCTTGCCGCCGCCGAAGAGATTTTCGCGCTGAAACTGCTGATGCAGCAGCTCGGCTCGCCGAACTTCGACTGCCGCCAGGACGGCGCCAAGCTCGATCCGAAATTCGGCCGCGGGTCCTACATCTTCAATGCGACGATCGCCGGCATCGATCAGGCGGACGCGATCCTCATCGTGGGCTCCAACCCGCGCAAGGAATCGCCGGTTCTCAACGCCCGCATCCGCAAGCGCTGGCTGAAGGGCGATCTCAAGATCTCGGTGGTCGGCGAGAAGGCCGATCTCACCTACGACTACGACTATATCGGCGCTGGCCCGGATTCGCTGCTGCGCTTCATCCAGGAGGCGAAGCCGGTCGGCAAGCTTCTGGTGATCGTGGGGCAGGGCGCTCTGTCGCGTCCCGACGGCGACGCCATCCTCGCGCTCTCGGCCCAGGCGGCGCAGAAGCTCAGCAACGCGGAAGGCTGGAACGGTTTTTCGGTGCTGCATACGGCGGCCTCGCGCGTCGGCGCGCTCGACCTCGGCTTCACGCCGGCTCAGGGCGGCCTCGATGTGCAGGCGATGGCCAAGGCCGGCGCGATGGACCTACTGTTCCTGCTTGGCGCCGATGAAATCGCGGTCGAGCCGGGCGCCTTCGTCGTCTATATCGGCACGCATGGCGATCGCGGGGCGCATCGCGCCGACGTCATCCTGCCGGGCGCCGCCTATACGGAGAAATCCGGTCTCTATGCGAACACAGAGGGCCGCGTGCAGCTTGCCTCGCGCGTCGTCTTCCCGCCGGGCGAGGCCCGTGAGGATTGGGCGGTCCTTCGCGCACTCTCGGCGGTGGTCGGGCATGCGCTGCCCTTCGACTCGCTGGCGCAGCTACGCAAGAAGCTCGTCGAGGCGCATCCGCATTTCGCCCGCATCGACCAGATCGAGGCCAGCAATTCGGGCGATGTCGTCAAGCTCGCCGGCCATGCGGCCGTCGCGATGAAGGACGCCTTCGTCCCGGCGATCGGCGATTTCTACCTCACCAATCCGATCGCGCGCGCCTCGGCGGTCATGGCGGATTGTTCGGCTCTCGCGCAGGGCCGGCAGGCCCAAGCGGCGGAATAGGAGCGAAGACGTGAGCGATTGGATGAACGCCATCACTGCCTATCTCGCCGAGAGCCCGGTTCTGCTCGCGCTCATCAAGAGCGTGCTTATCGCCGTCGTGCTCTTGATCTATGTCGCCTACGTCATTCTCGCCGACCGCAAGATCTGGGCGGCGGTGCAGTTGCGTCGCGGCCCGAATGTCGTCGGTCCCTGGGGCCTGCTGCAAAGCTTCGCGGATTTCATCAAATTCGCGCTCAAGGAGCCGGTGATCCCGGATACGGCGAACAAGGGCGTCTTTTTGTTCGCGCCGTTTATCATGGCGACGCTGTCCATCGCCGCCTGGGCGGTTATCCCTGTGTCGGATGGCGGCTGGGTCGTCGGCGACATCAATGTCGGCATCCTCTACATCTTCGCGCTGTCGTCGCTCGGCGTCTATGGCGTGATCATGGGCGGCTGGGCGTCGAACTCGAAATATCCCTTCCTGTCGGCGCTGCGCTCCGCCGCGCAGATGGTGTCCTACGAAGTCTCGATCGGCTTCGTCATCATCACCGTGCTGCTCTGCGCCGGCTCGCTGAACCTCACCGACATCGTCCGCGCGCAGGACACGTCCTACGGCATGGCCGGCTGGTATTGGCTGCGCCTGTTCCCGATGTTCATTATCTTCTTCGTCTCGGCGCTGGCCGAGACGAACCGCCCGCCTTTCGATCTCGTCGAAGCCGAGTCGGAGCTCGTCGCGGGCTTTATGATCGAATATTCGGCGACGCCCTACGTGCTGTTCATGCTCGCCGAATATGTGGCGATCGTGACCATGTGCGCGCTGCTGACGATCCTCTTCTTCGGAGGCTGGCTGCCGCCGGTGAACATCGCGCCTTTCACCCTCGTGCCGGGCGTGATCTGGTTCATTCTGAAGGTCAGCTTCTTCTTCTTCTTCTTCGCCATGGTGAAGGCTTTCGTGCCGCGCTACCGGTACGATCAGCTCATGCGTCTCGGTTGGAAAGTATTCCTGCCGATCTCGCTCGTCATGGTCATCGTCGTCGCTGCGGCCCTTCAATTCGGCCCCGGCCTGATCGCGAGCTAAGTCATGAGACTGGACACAGCCGCAAAGTCGCTCTTCCTCTCCGAGTTCGTCGGCGCCTTCCTGCTGTCGATGCGCTACTTCTTCAAGCCGAAGGCGACCATCAACTATCCGCATGAGCGCAACCCGATTTCGCCACGCTTCCGCGGCGAGCACGCGCTGCGACGCTACCCCAATGGCGAAGAGCGCTGCATCGCCTGCAAGCTCTGCGAGGCGATCTGCCCCGCCCAGGCCATCACCATCGAGGCCGGTCCGCGCCGCAACGACGGCACCCGCCGCACGACGCGCTACGACATCGACATGGTGAAGTGCATCTATTGCGGCTTCTGCCAGGAAGCCTGCCCGGTCGACGCCATCGTCGAGGGGCCGAACCAGGAATTCGCGACCGAGACGCGCGAGGAGCTCTACTACACCAAGGAGCGCCTGCTCGAGAACGGCGCCCGTTGGGAACGCGAGCTCGCGCGCAACATCGCGCTGGACGCGCCCTACCGGTAAGGAACGATACGAGCCGCCTCGCGCGGCTCATGATGAGAGGATGAGGCCGTGGCGGCTGTATTTTTCTACCTCTTCGCGACGATCATGATCGCGTCGGCCTGCGTGGTGATCTTCGCCCGCAATCCGGTGATTTCGGTGCTGTTCCTGATCCTCGCCTTCTGCAATGGCGCGGGACTCTTCCTGCTGGCGGGCGCCGAATTCCTCGCGATGCTGCTGATCGTGGTCTATGTCGGCGCGGTGGCGGTGCTCTTCCTCTTCGTCGTCATGATGCTCGATGTCGACTTCGCGGAGTTGAAGCAGGGCTTCTCGAAATATCTGCCAGTCGGCGCGGCTGTCGGCGTCGTCGTGCTCGCCGAGCTTGGCATGGTCGCCGTGGGCTGGCAGCCGTCCAGCGCTTCGAAAAATCTCCTCGAGACGCCGATCGCCGCCAATGTCTCGAACACCGCCGCGCTGGGGCAGGTGCTCTACACGAAATATGTGATCTTCTTCCAGGCGTCTGCGCTGGTGCTGCTCACGGCCATGATCGGCGCGATCGTTCTCACGCTGCATCACAAGCCCAACGTCAAGCGGCAGAACATCGCGGCGCAGAACGCGCGCAACGCCAAGAATGTTATCGAAGTCAAGAAGGTTCCGTTCCGGACGGGCGTCTAACGAGGAAAGACCATGACCATCGGCCTGACACACTACCTCGTCGTCGCCGCGATCCTGTTCACGCTCGGCGTCGCGGGCATCATTCTCAACCGCAAGAACATCATCGTCATTCTGATGTCGGTGGAGCTGATCCTCTTGTCGGTGAATCTGAATTTCGTGGCCTTCTCGCAGTCGCTCGGCGACCTCGTCGGCCAGGTGTTCGCGCTCTTCGTGCTCACCGTGGCGGCGGCGGAGGCCGCGATCGGCCTCGCGATCCTTGTCGCCTTCTATCGCAACCGCGGCACCATCGCGGTCGAAGACATCAATTCCTTGAAGGGCTGATCTAGAGCGATGATCCAAGCAATCGTCTTCCTGCCGCTGCTCGGCTTTCTGATCGCTGGCGTCTTCGGGCGCAAGATCGGGCCGCGCCCTTCAGAGCTCGTCACGACGGGCTTGCTATTCGCTTCCGCGGCCATGTCGTGGATCACCTTCGTCGACGTCGCTCTCGGCCATAACCACGGCTTCACGCCGGTGCTCGCCAATTGGATGACGGTCGGGGCGCTGAAGGTCGATTGGGCGCTGCGCGTCGATACGCTGACGGCGGTGATGCTCGTCGTCGTGACCACCGTGTCGAGCCTCGTGCACCTCTACTCCATCGGCTATATGCACGAGGATCCGTCGCGTCCGCGTTTCTTCGCCTATCTGTCGCTCTTCACCTTCGCGATGTTGACGCTGGTGACGGCCGACAACCTCGTGCAGATGTTCTTCGGCTGGGAGGGCGTGGGTCTCGCCTCCTATCTGCTGATCGGCTTCTGGTACGAGAAGCCCTCGGCCTGCGCAGCCGCCATCAAGGCCTTCGTGGTCAACCGCGTCGGCGATTTCGGCTTTGCGCTCGGCATCTTCCTTATCTTCCAGCTCACACAGTCGCTGACCTTCAACGAGGTCTTCGCCGCCGTGCCCGGCCTCGCGGGCAAGCCGATCCATGTTTTCGGCATGGACGTCGATGCGCTGACGATCGCCGCCTTCCTTCTCTTCATCGGCGCGATGGGCAAGTCGGCGCAGTTCTTCCTGCACACCTGGTTGCCGGACGCCATGGAAGGCCCGACGCCGGTCTCGGCGCTCATTCACGCCGCCACCATGGTCACCGCCGGCGTGTTCATGGTCGCCCGCCTGTCGCCGATCTTCGAGCATGCGCCGGCCGCCCTCGCGTTCGTGACGGTCATCGGCGCCGTCACCGCCTTCTTCGCCGCGACGGTCGGTCTCGTGCAGAACGATATCAAGCGCGTCATCGCTTATTCGACCTGTTCGCAGCTCGGCTATATGTTCGTCGCCGAGGGCGTCGGCGCCTATTCGCTCGGCGTTTTCCACCTCTTCACGCACGCCTTCTTCAAGGCGCTGCTCTTCTTGGGCGCCGGCTCGGTCATCCATGCGATGCATCACGAGCAGGACATGCGCAACATGGGCGGGCTGCGGAAGGACATTCCCTTCACCTTCGCCATGATGACCATCGGCACGCTGGCGCTGACGGGCTTCCCCCTCACCGCGGGCTACTTCTCCAAGGACGGCATCATCGAGGCGGCCTTCGCGGCGAGCGGCCACAGCACGGCTGCGATGCTCGGCTTTGTCTCGACGGTGGTTGCGGCGGGTCTGACCTCCTTCTACTCCTGGCGCCTGGTGTTCATGACCTTCTTCGGTCATCGCGCGGGGCATGAGGTTCCGCATAATCACACGCATGATGAGCCGACCGCCGCCGATCTCGCGCACGCCGCTGCGCTCAACGATCACGGTCATGCGCATGCCCACGATGATCACGCGCATGGCCACGACGATCACGGACATGGTCATCATGCGCCGCACGAGTCGCCGATCGTCATGCTGATCCCGCTTGCGGTTCTCGCCGTCGGGGCCATTGGCGCGGGCTACATCTTCGAGCCCTATTTCGCCGGCCATGCTTACGGCGAATTCTGGAAGGGCGCGCTCTTCACGAGCGAGCACAATGAGGTGCTGCACGAGATGCACAGCATCCCCGCCTGGGCCGGCTATTCGCCGACGGCAATGATGGTGCTCGGCTTCCTCGTGGCGCTCTACGTCTATGTGCTGAAGCCCGGCACCGCGCAGCAACTGGCCAGCGCTTTCCCGCGCCTCTACCAGTTCCTGCTCAACAAGTGGTATTTCGACGAGCTCTATGACGCCATCTTTGTAAAGCCGGCCTTTGTGATCGGCCGTCTGTTCTGGAAGGGCGGCGACGGCGCCATCATCGACGGGCTCGGGCCCGACGGCGTGGCCGCGCGCGTCGCCGACGGCGCCAAGATCGCCGTCCGTCTGCAGACCGGCTTCATCTACAACTACGCCTTCGCCATGCTCATCGGCGTCGCCGCTATCGTCACTTATTTCGTCGCCGGAGGGCTGCGCTGATGTTCGGGTTCGGCATTCTTACCGGCCTTACGTTTCTACCGCTCGCGGGCGCAGCCTTTCTGCTGACGCAAAAGGGCGACGACGAGGCGAGCCTGCGCAACATCCGCTGGGCGACGCTGCTGACGACGCTCGTCACTTTCGCCCTGTCGCTCTACGTCTGGGCGGGCTTCGACACCTCGAACCCGGGCTTTCAGTTCGTCGAGGAAAAGAACTGGTTCGGCTCGGGGCTGATCTATAAGCTCGGCGTCGACGGCATTTCGATGCCGCTCGTCCTGCTCACCACCTTCATCATGCCCTTCTCGATCCTGGCTTCCTTCGAGTCGGTCACGAAGCGGGTGCGGGAATATATGCTTGCCTTCCTCGTGCTCGAGACGCTGATGATCGGCGTCTTCTGCGCGCTGGACCTCGTCCTCTTTTATCTCTTCTTCGAGGGCGGCCTCATTCCGATGTTCCTCATCATCGGCATTTGGGGCGGCAAGCGGCGCGTCTACGCGAGCTTCAAATTCTTCCTCTACACGCTCGCCGGTTCGCTGCTGATGCTGGTCGCGATCCTCGCGATGTATAATCACGCGCATACGACCGACATCACGGTTCTGCTGAAGACCGATTTCCCGAAGGACATGCAGACCTGGCTGTGGCTGGCCTTCTTCGCCTCCTTTGCGGTGAAGATGCCGATGTGGCCGGTTCATACCTGGCTGCCCGACGCCCACGTCGAGGCGCCAACGGCGGGTTCGGTCATTCTGGCGGCGATCCTGCTGAAGATGGGCGGCTACGGCTTCATCCGCTTCTCTCTGCCGATGTTCCCCGACGCTTCGGTCTATTTCGCGCCGCTCATCTACGCGATGTCGATCATCGCCATCATCTACACCTCGCTCGTCGCGCTGGTGCAGGAGGACATCAAAAAGCTCATCGCTTATTCCTCCGTCGCCCACATGGGCTATGTGACGATGGGCCTCTTCACGCTGAATCCGCAGGGCGTGCAGGGCGCGATGTTCCAGATGATCTCGCACGGCCTGGTCGCGGGCGCGCTCTTCCTCTGCGTTGGCGTCATCTACGATCGCATGCATACCCGCGAGATCGCAGCCTATGGCGGCATCGTGAACCGCATGCCGGTTTACGCCTTCGTGTTCATGCTGTTCACCATGGCCAATGTCGGCCTGCCGGGCACGACGGGCTTCATCGGCGAATTCCTGACGCTCGCTGGCGCCTTCAAGGCCAATAGCTGGGTGGCGCTCTTCGCGGCGACCGGCGTGATCTTCTCGGCGGCCTATGCGCTCTATCTCTACCGCCGGGTGGTCTTCGGCGCGCTGGAGAAAGCAAGCCTGAAAGACCTCGTCGACCTATCGCCGCGCGAGATGCTGATCTTTGCGCCGCTGGTCGTTCTGACGATCTATTACGGCGTGCTGCCGGGGCAGATCCTCGCCTCGACGCAGGCCTCGGTCGATCATCTCATCCAATCCCATACGGCGCTGCTCGACGCGGTGAAGCTCGCCGCCGCCGGCCACTGACGGACTGTTCATATGCCCTTCTTCGCAGAACTCACGCATCACTTCCTTCCCGAGGTCATTCTGGCCGTCGGCGTGATGCTGTTGATCCTGATCGGCGCCTTTCGCGGCGAGAAGGGTTTCAGCCTCGTCGACGAGATGGCCGTCGGCATCCTCGGCCTCGCCGTTGTCGTCATCCTATTGTCGAGCAAACAGGTGGACGTGACCGTCTTCGACGGCGCCTTCATCGACGACGCCTTCTCGCGCTTTCTGAAGGTCCTCACGCTCGTCGGCGCCATGGCGTCGATCCTGCTGTCGGTCGACTGGCTGCAGCGCAATGGGCTCGAGAAATTCGAATATCCCGTCCTCGTCATGCTCTCCACGCTGGGCATGATGCTGCTGATCTCCGCCGACAATCTGATCGCGCTCTATCTCGGGCTCGAGCTGATGTCGCTGGCCCTTTACGTCATGGCCGCCTTTGCGCGCGACGACGGAAGGGCGTCGGAAGCGGGCCTCAAATATTTCGTGCTCGGCGCTTTGTCGTCCGGCATGATGCTCTACGGCTCGTCGCTGCTCTATGGCTTCTCCGGCACGGTGTCCTTCGCGGGCATCGCCCAGGCGGTCACCGAGCAGCCGCCGGTCGGCGTGATCTTCGGCCTCGTCTTCGTCCTGGCCGGCCTCGCCTTCAAGATTTCGGCCGCGCCTTTCCATATGTGGACGCCGGACGTCTATGAGGGCGCCCCGACGCCGGTCACGACCTTCTTCGCGTCTTCGGCCAAGATGGCGGCCTTCGCCATCACCGCCCGCTTTGTGATCACGGCCTTCCCGGCGATCACCACTCAGTGGCGTCAGATCATCATCTTTCTCGCCATCGCCTCGACGCTGCTCGGCTCCTTCGCCGCGATTGGCCAGAACAACATCAAGCGTCTGATGGCCTATTCCTCGATCGGCCACATGGGCTTCGCGCTGATCGGTCTTGCTGCGGGCAGTGAGGCTGGCGTCAAGGGCGTCATCGTGTATCTGTCGGTCTATCTCGTGATGACGCTTGGCTCCTTCGCCGCGATCCTCGCGATGCGGATCAACGGCCGGAACGTCGAGAATATCTCGGACCTGGCGGGTCTTTCGCGCACCAACGGCCTGATGGCGTTCTTCTTCGCGATGCTGATGTTCTCGCTCGCGGGCATCCCGCCGCTCGCCGGCTTCTTCGCCAAATATTACGTGTTCCTTGCGGCAGTCGATGCGGGTCTCTACCCGCTTGCCGTCACCGGCGTGCTGACCTCTGCGGTTGCCGCCTTCTACTATCTGCGCGTCGTCAAGGTCATGTATTTCGACGAGCCGGCCCCCGGCTTCGATCGTTCGCCGCTCGCCGTCCGCGCGGTGCTCGCGCTGTCGACGGTCGCCGTGCTCGGCTTCTGGGTCTATCCGGCGCCGATCATGGATGCGGCGACCGCCGCCGCAAAATCGCTGTTCTAAGAGGTCTTGCGCGTGCAGTTAGGACCAATTGCGCGCGCAAGAGGCGTCCGCCTTCTCTCATTGGACGAGATCGACTCGACCAATGACGAAGCGCGGCGGTTGATCGAGACAGGCGAACGCGGCCCGCTGTGGATCGTGGCCGCGCGCCAGACGAAGGGGCGCGGGCGCCTCGGGCGAGAGTGGATTTCTCGACCCGGTAATTTTTACGCGAGTTTCGTTTTTGGCGAGTTTTCCGAGGTTCGCGTTGCGCCGGAACTCGGTTTCGTTACCGGGGTGGCGGCAATGCGCGCTCTTCGCGCGTTAGCCGGGCAGGGCGCTTTCCAGCTCAAATGGCCGAATGATCTGCTGCTCGAAGGCGCGAAGCTCGGCGGCATCCTCCTCGAATGCATGAACGCGTCGACGGCGCCGGTCGCAATCATCGGCGTCGGCGTCAATCTTGTAGATGCGCCCAAAGATACGCCTTATCCGGCGCGCGCGCTCTGCGAGGCGCTTTCAGCCCCCTCGCGGGAGGCGTTCTTTGCGCATTTTTCTGACGCTATGGCGGAGGCGCTCGAACTCTGGAACGGCGGCGCAGGCTTTGCGCAGATCCGGCAGGAATGGCTGGCTTCCGCGGCCGGGCTTGGACAGGACATAACCGTCGTGCTGAGCCATGAAAAGCTCGAAGGGCGTTTCGAGACCATCGACGCCTCCGGGCGGCTGGTTCTCGAAACGACGGACAGCCGACGCACCATTGAAGCAGGCGACGTGCTCATTGGCCCGCGCGCAACCGGAGGGGCGCTGGCATGACAAGCACGCCGAACACAGATCTCGTCTTCGTTCCATTTGGCGGCGTCGGCGAGATCGGTATGAATCTTGCGCTTTACGGCTATGGCCCGCCGCGCGCGCGCAAATGGCTGATGGTCGATTGCGGCCTGGGCTTTCCCGGCTCGGAGCTTCCGGGCATCGACGTCGTCTATCCCGACATCGCCTTCGTGGAGAAGATTGCCAAGGACGTCGTCGCGATCTGCATCACCCATGCGCATGAGGATCACATCGGCGCGTTGGTGACGCTCTGGCCGAAGCTTAAATGCAGGGTCTATGCGACGCCCTTCGCGGCCGGGCTGCTGGAAGTCAAGCGCCTCAACGAGCCCGGCGCGCCGAGCATCGACATTCGGCCCGTGCACGCGGGCGCCGTGCTCGATCTCGATCCCTTCACGGTCGAATATGTCGCCGTCGCCCATTCGATCCCGGAAGCCAATGCGCTTGCCATCACGACGCCGCTCGGCAGGGTGGTGCATACGGGCGATTGGAAGATCGATCCCGAGCCCGGCGTCGGCAATCGTATCGACGAAGCCCGGCTGCGGGCGCTCGGCGAGGAGGGCGTCGACGTCCTCATCTGCGACTCGACCAATATTCTGCGCGAGGGCGACAGCTTCTCCGAGAGCGACGTCGCGCGTGTGCTGCAGCCGCTCATCGCCGAGGCGAGCGGACGCGTGGTGATAACGACCTTCGCCTCCAATGTCGCGCGGCTGCGCGCCATTGCGGAGGCGGCGCAGGCCTGCGGCCGCACGGTGGTCGTCGCCGGACGCGCGATGGATCGCGTGGTTCAGGTTGCGCGCGACTGCGGTTATCTTGACGGGCTTCCGGGTTTCCATTCCCCGGAGATGCTACCCAATTTGCAGCGCGACAAGACCGTGGTCATCGCCACCGGCAGCCAGGGCGAACCCCGCGCGGCGATGATGCGCGCCTCGCAGAACGATCATCCCTCGATCAAGCTCGGTCCCGGCGATCGCGTCATCTTTTCCTCCCGAGCCATTCCGGGCAATGCGCGCGAGGTGCATCGCGTCATTAACAATCTTTGCAATCTCGGCGTCGAGGTGATCACGGATCATGATCATCTCGTGCATTGCTCCGGCCATCCGCGGCGCGGCGAGGTTGCGCAAATGTATGAGTGGGTGCGGCCGAAGAGCGCCGTCCCCGTGCATGGCGAGGCGCATCATCTCACGCAGCATGTGGCTTTCGCCAAGTCGCGCGGGGTCGAGCATGCGCTGTCGGCGCGCGACGGCGACATGGTGCAGCTCCTTCCCGGGCCGCCGACCATCGTCAACCGCCTGCCGCACGGCCGCCTGCTGAAAG
Organism: Methylocystis iwaonis; assembly: GCF_027925385.1. NCBI lineage: Bacteria > Pseudomonadati > Pseudomonadota > Alphaproteobacteria > Hyphomicrobiales > Methylocystaceae > Methylocystis > Methylocystis iwaonis. The sequence goes on along the minus strand of NZ_AP027142.1, from coordinate 2,449,977 downwards.
ACGGCGACGTCGTCCTCAGCGAGGAGGACGGGACCGTGCGCGAGCGTAACAAGCTCGCTTTCGCGGGCGTCGTGTCTGTGGCCCTCGCTGTCGACAAAAAAGGCGATCTCGTCGGCGATCCCGACGTCGTCTTCGCGGGCGTGCCGAAGAAGGGCAAGTTCGGCGAGGACATGGGCGAAGTCATCGACGAGGCGCTATTTGCGACTTTTGACGGCCTGCCGCGCGCCCGCCGTCGCGATCCCGATACGGTGTCTACGGCCATCGAACGCTCGCTGCGCGGGGCCATCTATTCGGTCTGGGGCAAGAAGCCCATCGTGCATGTGATGGTGGTGTCGGCTTAGCGACCATCTTCCGTCATTGCGAGGAGCAAAGCGACGAAGCAATCCAGAGCCCCGCGGCGGCTCTGGATTGCTTCACTTCGCTCGCAATGACGCGCTAGGCGTCAGGGGGCCGTCTTCATCCCGGCGCTTCGAACAGTCACCGAATCCCGCGGCTCTCTCGAAACCGCCGGCGGATCGTCGAAAGACACCGAGAAGTAATCCACAGTGAGGCAGTCCGATCCCGCCGTCACACGCACAAAGCCAGCGTTCATCACGTCGTAGCTTTCGAGCCGAACCGTCGGCAGCGCCGTCTGGAATGGTAGTCGCTCGATAACAAGGCCCCTCTGCATCTTGTGGAGCGAGCGGGAGGAATTCGCAAAGCCGCCATTGCCGGCGACGACATAGGGCAGCGCCTTCCCGGCAAAGTCGCGGGAGAATCGCTGATAGGAATGGACATGCCCCGAGAGAATGAGATCGGGCGTGCGGCCGCTGTCGCGAAAGGCCGCGTCCATCGCCGACATGATCTCCACATAGCCGCCATGCGTTTCGTCGAGGGAGAAACACGGGTGGTGCGCCGCGACGATAAGCCATTTATCGTCGGGCGCCGATCGCAATTGCTCGGTGAACCATTCCTGCTGTCGGCTCTCGCCGCGTCGGTCCAATTGCCCGTCGATGTTCGAATAGAGCCCGATCACATGCACGAAAGGCGCGTCGAGCCGCCAATAGCAATAGGGCTGCGTCATCGTCGAGCGGTGCTTGAAAAGCCGTCTTGGCGACGCGCTGCAAAAATTCTGCATAAAACCGAGGACCGCGGTTTCGCCCTCCAGCCCGCAGCGCGTCTCCGCTGTCGTCTCGCCATCGTGGTTTCCGGGGATCGCGAAAATGGGGGCGTCGTAATATTGGTAGGGCTCATAAAACTGCGCGACATATTGGCTGCTTTCGCCGCTCAGATAGACGACGTCGCCGAGGTGGAACAGAAATCGCGGCCGCTCCCCTCCTTGCGATTTGGCGATCTGCTCCTGCATCGCCGCCGCGACGGCGTTCTGCGTTTCGGCGCCATGGATGCCGCCGGTATCGCCCAGCGCGTGAAAGGCGAGCGCGCCCGCCTGTTCCGCCTCTTCGGTTACGCCGGGAAGAATTGTCTCCAATGACAGGCTGAAATCAGCTTCGGGCACAGGCGGCAGAGGGTGGAAGCGCGGGTCGTCGGGAAAATTCGTCACGGGGTGCCCAATCTCGGGCGCCGGTTTTGCGAAAGCTGAGCCCTTACCCTTTGCTTCCACGAGCCGAATCTCCACGCCAAGGCGACCACCGGAAGATGCGGCCCAAAGACGACGCCAGCGAGACATCGGGTGGCGTCGGCTGCTTGGGGGCTGTATCTCCCTCGACGAGATTTTAAAGAGGCGGAAGATGCGGGGATGCGTTTGTTGTCTGGGGAGCATCAATGTCGACGTCACCCTGCGGCTCGATCGTCTTCCCGATGAGCATGAGAAGATCATGGCTAAAGAGACTGCCGTCAGCGGCGGCGGCTCGGCGGCCAACACGGCCGTGTGGATTGCACGCCAGGGCGTGAGCGTGCGCATGCTCGGCTGGGTCGGAGACGATCCGCTCGGCGCGCTCGCGCTGCGCGAACTGCAACTCAATGGCGTCGACACGCAAGGCGTCAAAGCGCTCGCCGCGCCGTCGCCGCTCGCCATTTGCCTGGCGACGCCGCAGGACAAGCGGATCATCACGAGCCCGATCATCGATGCGCCATGGACGCCTTATGACATCGGCGAACTCGGCCCGGACGTCGACTGGCTGCATACGACCGTCTGCGACGCCGCCTTTCTGCGGCAGGTCAGACGCGCCGGCGGAAGGCCGATCCTCTCGCTCGAACTGGACGGCCGTTACGATCCGGCTTTTGCTTTCGCGGCGGATTATCTCTTCACCAATTGCGACGAGCTGGCCCGTGTCCTCGAGACGAGCGATCCGATCGGCTTCCTCACCGAGCGGCATGGCGATAGCCCCGCGATCTGGTTCGTCACGCGCGGCGAGGAAGGCGCGACGGTCATCAGCGCAGGCCAGGTCGAGACGGTGACCGCGACGCCCGTCAAAGCCATCGACCGCACGGGCGGCGGCGACGCTTTCAACGCCGGCGTCATCGCCGCTTTGCGCACGGGCGCTGATCCCAAATCGGCCGCGGCGGCGGGGCTGAGGCTCGCCGCCCAGGCCATCAGCCGCCTCGGCGCTCGCTAGGCTCGGACGGACAAGGTAAGCTGCTCATATGACGCGCGAGTCGGGCACAAGCAGCAAGCCGAGCTACTATGAATTCTTCGCCGGCGGCGGCATGGCGCGCGCGGGGCTGGGCGCGGGCTGGACCTGCCTCTTCGCCAATGATTTCGACGCCAAGAAAGCCGAAAGCTACCGGCGCAATTGGGGCGGCGAGGAACTCTTTGTCGGCGACGTGGCGAAAGTGACGACCGCGCAACTGCCGGGCCGCGCCGATCTCGTCTGGGCCTCCTTTCCCTGCCAGGATTTGTCGCTCGCGGGCGCCGGCGCGGGGCTCGAGGGGAAGCGTTCGGGAACCTTCTGGTCCTTCTGGTCGCTGATGAAGGCGCTGCGCGCCGAGGGCCGGGCCCCGGCGACGATCGTTCTCGAAAATGTCTGCGGCGCGCTGACCTCGCATGGCGGCAAGGATTTCGAGTCGATCTGCAAGGCGCTGGCGGGCGAGGGCTATCGCTTCGGCGCGCTCGTGATCGACGCCGCGCTGTTTGTGCCGCAGTCGCGGCCGAGATTATTCATCGTCGCCGTGCGGGAGGATGTGGCGGTTTCGAGCGCCCTCGCAATCCGTCATTGCGAGGAGGCGAAACCGACGAAGCAATCCAGCAACCACGGCGCTGCGCTGGATTGCTTCGCTTCGCTCGCAATAACGGGGGAGCCGCCGTTTTTCACGCGCACATTGATCGCCGCCTTCGAGCGCCTGCCGCTTGCTCTGCAGGCCAAATGGCTCTGGTGGCGGCTGCCTGAACCACTGACGCGCAACGCCACATTGTCTCAGATTGTCGAGGACGCGCCGCTGGATGTGGCGTGGCGCAGCGAGGAAGAGACGCGGCGTTTGATCGACATGATGAGCGACGCCAATCTCGCAAAAGTGGAGGAGGCCAGACGCGCCGGCCGCAAAATGGTCGGCACGCTCTACCGCCGCACACGCTACGAGAACGGCGTAAAAATCCAGCGGGCCGAAGCGCGTTTCGATGATCTCGCCGGCTGTCTGCGCACGCCGGCCGGCGGCTCCAGTCGCCAGTTCGTGCTGGTTGTGGAGAAGGGCTTGGTGCGCTCGCGGCTGATGTCGGCGCGCGAAACAGCGCGGCTTATGGGCCTGCCGGATGATTATGTGCTGCCGCAGAAGTATAATGAGGCCTATCACTTGACGGGCGATGGCGTGGTCGCGCCGGTCGTCCGGCACATAGCGGCGCATCTCATCGAGCCGTTGCTGAATGCGGGCGTAATCAGGGAAGCGGCTTGACCCCCTCCCTGTCCCTCCCCCGCTTCGCGGGAGAGGGGACGCTCATGATCAGCCGCGCCGATGAAGGCCGGTAGCTGCTCCCTCTCCCGCGAAGCGGGGGAGGGTTGGGGAGGGGGCTCTCATATGAATGCAAAAGAATCCCCCGCCCAACGCTCCGCCATCATGCGCGCGGTCAAATCGCGCGACACAACTCCCGAGCTGAAAGTCCGCGCCTTGCTGCGAGGCTTCGCGCCGGGCTACCGCCTGCATCGCAAGGACGTCCCCGGCAATCCCGACATTGCTTATGTCGGCCGCAAGCAGGTGATCTTCGTTCATGGCTGTTTCTGGCACGGGCATGATTGCGCGCGCGGCGCCCGTATGCCGAAGGCCAACGCCGATTATTGGCGCGCGAAAATCGCGCGCAATGTCGCGCGCGACGCTGCGCATCAGGCGCGTCTGACGGCGCAGGGCTGGCGGGCGCTCATTGTGTGGGAATGCGAGCTCAAGGACAAAGCCGCGTTGGAGCAAAAGCTGCGGGCTTTTCTCTTCGGCGCCGAGACATGATCGCCTTCACCCGCGAATGCTCGAACTCTAGCGAATTTGTTGTGCGCATCTTCACGACCCGGTCGGAAAATGCGGGATTGCCAGTATACTCTTTGGGAAAACCAAGCGCAGGCAAACGACATGTTCATCGTATCCTCGACGCGGTTCGGCATCAGCCAGATCCCGACGGCCTATGCGCAGTTCTCGGCCGCGATCACGCGCGCGGCGGTCGCCAAAGGCGCGCCCACGGACCGCTCGCAGATTTACGAGGTCGCGGCGGCAAGCGCCGGCGAGGCGATTTCAGCCATGAATTTGGGGAAGGCCGTGTTCGTCGACGCCTTGGCGCAGGCCGCTCCTGTGGCGGCGGAGCGGCAGAGCGCAAACGCCGCCAAGGCGGAGATCATGGCGGCGATGACCTCGGCGCTGCTGGCGAAGAACGCCGAGCGGCCATAAAAGCCGCGCTCTCGAACGCTTGTCATTCCCGACGGGCCGAAGGCCCGATCGGGAAACCAAGGCAAAAACAGCCGGCTTGGCTCTGGATTCCCGATCGCTCGCTTCGCGAGCGTCGGGAATGACAGTTATCAGTCCTTCGCGCGCTCGACGTAGGTGCCGTCTTCCGTCTGGATGACGACGCGCGTGCCGGACTGGATGTGCGGCGGCACCATCACGCGGGCGCCGTTCGAAAGCTTGGCGGGCTTATAGGAGGAGGACGCCGTCTGGCCCTTCATCGCCGGCTCGGTTTCGACGATCTCGAGCGTCACGCGCTGCGGCAACTGGATCGCGACGCACAGGCCGTTGAACATGGAGAGGATGCACTGCATGCCTTCCTGCAGCCACTGCGCCTGATCGCCAATGACGTCGCCCGGCACGGCGATCTGCTCATAGCTCTCCTGATTCATGAAGTGATAGCCGTCGTCGTCATTGTAGAGGAAGCTGAAGTCCTGATCCTCGACGAAAGCGCGCTCGACCTGCTCGGTGGTCTTGTAACGGTCGGAAACCTTCACGCCATCGGAGAGGCGGCGCATATCGATCTGCGTCGTGGGCGTGCCCTTGCCGGGGAAAAAGCTTTCTGCGGTCAGCACGACATAGAGATTGCCGTCCTCACGCTCAATGATATTGCCCTTGCGAATCGAGCTGGCGATGACTTTCACAGGTTCGGTTCCTTCATTGCCGGCGCGCCGGCTCGCGTTCATTGCCGGCTTCGGCCGGGCTGGTCTATGAACGGGGTAAGACCATATTTCGCGCGCGTCGGCAAATCCGGCCGCCGGATCGGACCGTCCCCGTAATTGGAGTCCTCATGACGCGCGTTTCGCCCTGGTGGGCTCGGGATGTTTACGCCGATCGCAAGCCATTTCTCAAGGCGCGCGGCGCAATAACGGTCGCGACGCGGCGTTTTTTTGAAGGGGAGGGCTTTGCCGAAGTCGAAACCGCCGCGCTGCAGGTTTCCGGCGGCAATGAGACCCATCTGACCGCTTTTGGCACGCAGATGATCGGGCAGGACGGCGCGCGTTCGCAGCTCTATCTCCACACCTCTCCCGAATTCGCCTGCAAGAAGCTGCTGGCCGCGGGTGAGGAGCGGATTTTCACTCTGGCGCGGGTGTTCCGCAATCGCGAGCGCTCAGCGCTGCATCATCCCGAATTCACCATGCTCGAATGGTATCGCGCCGGCGAACCGACCTTGCGCATTTATGAAGACTGCGCCGGGCTGATGGCGGCGGCGGCGCGGGCGGCGGGGACGCGCGATTTCTCCTGGCGCGGCCGGGTCTGCGACCCCTTCGCGGAGCCGGAGATCGTCACGGTCTGCGAGGCCTTTGCGACCCACGCCAGCATCGATCTTGAAAAGCTGCTGGGGGATCGCGAGGGGTTGGCGAAGGCCGCCGCGCGAGACGGTATTCGCGTCGCCGAGGACGACACATGGTCGGACCTCTTCAGCAAGATTTTGTCCGAGAAGATCGAGGAGAAGCTCGGGAGCGAGCGGCCGACGATCCTGACCGACTATCCCGCCAGCGAGGCGGCCCTCGCTTGCACGCGCGCGGACGACCCGCGCTTCGCCGACCGTTTCGAGCTTTACGTCTGCGGGGTGGAGCTGGCGAATGGCTTCGCCGAGCTGACCGACCCGGCCGAGCAGCGAGCCCGCTTCGAAGCGCAGATGGCGGAGAAAGCGCGGATTTACGGCGAGCGCTATCCGATCGACGAGGATTTTCTAGAAGCGCTCGGCCACATGCCGCCGGCCTCGGGCGTGGCGCTCGGATTCGACCGCCTCGTGATGCTTGCAACGGGTGCGGAGAGAATAGAGCAGGTGCTGTGGACGCCTGTGGCGGCGCGCGGAAAGGCGTGACGCCCTCCTACGGACCGCGGGCCTTCAGGCCCGCACTTTTAAGCGCGCCGGAAGGCGCGCGCGTTTGTCGACAAACCTCCGAGGCGGCCTCGTCCTTCGAGACGCGAGCGTCGCTCGCTCCTCAGGATGAGGCCTAAGTGTTTGACGAAGTTGCAGAAGCTCCTCATGCTGAGGAGCCTGCGCAGCAGGCGTCTCGAAGCATGAGGGGCGTCATCGCCACTTTGTCAGAAGTCTGCGCGCCTGAAGGCGCGCGGTCCGGTTTTTCTCAAGAGGCCACGTAATTTTCGACCGTTTGCTCCGCGATGATCCGCATCAGCGGGATTTCGTCGAGCGGCGCGCCGGCGGCAAGGTCCCGGCCCACGACCGCCAGCGCGCGCCAGACCGGATCGACCGGATTCTCCGCATGCAGCGACAGAGCGGTGAGCGCGCATTGGCGCGCCCAAAAATCGCGCCGGCCCGGCAGATAGGATTTCAGAACGGCCTCGGCGCGGCGCTTCTTGCCTTTCACCTTCGCGAAGATGTCGTCGATGTCAGGCCCGGCCTCGAACCAGTCTTGCGTGTAGTCAGAGGCCGCTGCGAGGGCGTCCGCCGCAGCCAGGGCGTCCTGCTCGGCGCCGGTTGCTGGAAACTCCGAGAGCAGGCGATCGGCGATCTCGGCCGGCGTGCTCGACTCCGGCGCCAGCGGCGGGAAATCGAAAGCCTCGGCCGCATGGGCCAGCTCGAAAGGCGGCAGGGTTCCCGCCGCGAGATTTTCCGCCAGCGCCAGCGACAGAATCCGCAGCAGCAGCGGGAGTTCTACTTCCGACAGATGCGCCGCAAGCGACGCGCCGTGAAGCAGCAAATCCAGCTCGTGCTTGCTCATGGGGTCCGACACGATGACGTTGGCCACGCCCTTTTCGCTCAGCATGAAGAGCGCCGTCTGAAATTTGGCGCCTTCCTTCTTCGCCGCGACCAGCGTGCGCGCGCCTGTCGCGTCGCAGACCGAGGCGTAGCATTTGTGCAGCTTCACATTGGTCTTGGCGGCGCCGCCGATCTCGGGCGCGGTCTTCATCGCCGCATCGACCCACTCCTGCCGCTGCGGCGGGAGCCAAGGGCGCATGCGCGCGAGCAGCCGGTCCCGGCTCTTGTCTTGCGCCCTTGCGGCAAGATTGCCGAGCGCCGCTTGCGCCAGCGCGGCGTCGGGGTGGAGGGCGAAGCCCGCGATCGCACCCCCCATGATCGGTTGGCCGATAGACGCAATTTCGCTCAGGCAGCGCAGGGCGTCCTCCGAGGGGAAAAGCGCGAAAGTCTTGCGCAATTGCTCATGCGCGCCGAAAAGATCGAGGCCGGATTTCTCCACCAGCTCGGCGAGGCCGGCTCCCAGGGCCGTGACTGCGCCGACGGCCGGCTGGTCCTGCAATTTCGCGACGACCGCCTGTTTCAGCGACTCCGGCGCCTCCAGCTCCGCCTCGATCATGACTCGCCCGAGGAGCATCAGGTCGTCGACCGCCAGATCCTCCACCTCAACGGCGCCCTCGACAAGTTCGCAGATCTCCAGCAATTCGCGGCGGGCGGCGCGGTCTCCGCCATTTGCCTGGATGCGCACATCGACGAGGGCGTCGATGAGCGAATGCGAGAAATCCTCCCTTTCGACGTCGTCCATGTCCCCTTCGACGCAGGCGGAGATGAACTCGTCGAAAAGATCGGCTGCGTCCTCGGGGCCACGGGTAGCGCCGCCAGCCGCCTCGAGGAAAGCCGCGAGGTCCTCCGGGTTGACGCTGTTCAGCAGTTCCTGCAACTGCGCGGACTTGTCTGGCGCGCTTTCCTTGTTCTTGGGCGCGCCAGCGGCTTTCTTCTTGCGGCTCATCGGCTTTCTCCGTGGAAGCCCAATGTCACGCCGGCGGAAGGGCCCCGCAACCTTGCGGATGGCTTTTCCCCATCGAAGTAGAGGCGCCTCGCGGACCGCGGGCCTTCAGGCCCGCATTTTTGAGCGCGCCCGAAGGCGCGCGGTCCAGCGACTATTGCGGAACGGCGTCGCGGCGCTTAATCCGGCCGCTATGGCGTTACAACACGATCCGCGGCCGGCGCTGCCCGCAAGGACATTGGCGTCGAGCGCCGATCTCGCGTCCGCCGGGCTTATCCCCGCGAGGCGCGCCGCGGCGCTGGCCGAGGTCGAGTCCCGCTACAGCGTCGCTGTCACGCCTGAGATCGCGGGGCTGATCGATCCATCTGATCCCGCCGACCCGATCGCGCGGCAATTCCTGCCCGACGCGCGCGAAATCGTGACCCTGCCGCAGGAACTCACCGACCCCATCGGCGACACAGCGCGCAGTCCTGTGCCGGGAATCGTGCACCGCTACCCCGACCGCGTGCTGCTCAAGCTGCTCACGGTCTGCCCGGTCTATTGCCGCTTTTGCTTTCGCCGCGAGACCGTCGGGCGGGGCAAGGGCGATCTGCTCGGCGAGGCCGAGGTCGAGGTGGCGCTGGATTACATCGCCGCCAACCCGCAAATTTTCGAGGTCATTCTCACGGGCGGCGATCCGTTGATGCTCTCCGCCCGGCGCCTGACGCAAGTCGCGCGGCGGCTGGCGGCGATCCCGCATGTCGCCGTCTTGCGCGTTCACACCCGCGCGCCGACCGCCGCGCCCGATCTCGTGACGCCGGAGCGGCTCGCGGCGCTGCGGGAGAGCGGCAAGGCGCTCTATGTCGCTTTGCATGTCAATCATGCGCGGGAGCTCTCAGTGAACGCCTGCACGGCCATCGCGCGCTTGCGCGCGGCGGGCGCGACGCTCCTGTCGCAGACCGTGTTGCTCGCCGGCGTCAACGACGACGCCGCGATCCTCGAGCAGCTCATGCACGCGCTTCTCGCCCAGGGCGTGAAGCCCTATTACCTGCATCATCCCGACCTCGCGCCCGGAACGGGCCACTTCCGCACGAGCATTGCGGCCGGCAAGGTCCTTCACGCCGAGCTGGCGCGCCGCATCACCGGGATAGGCCTGCCTTCCTACGTGCTCGATATTCCTGGCGGCTTCGGGAAAATTCCCGTCTCGGCGTTGGAGCCGGACGGGGCGGGGGGCTGGCGCGTCCTCGATCGGGCGGGGCGCCTGCATCTCTATCGCGACGATCTCTAAGATCGCCTCAAGATTGTCGCGATTCGGCGCTTTGTCGCGGTTTCGCCTTCTGGAGAGATGCGTTGCGCAGACTGACGCTTATTCTTGTGCTGTGTTTCAGCGCCCTCGCTTTGGCGATGGCGCGCGCCGATGAATCCGCGACGACCATCGAGCATTACAACGCCCGGCTCGACCGCGCTCACGCCAGTTTGGAGAGCGCGCAAAAGAGCATGGAAGATCCGGCGCTGAACGACCGGGCCCTGCGCCAGTTGCGCGACCGGACGGAGCCGCTGCGCCAGGAGTTCGAGGATATTATCGAGGCGCTCACGCCGCGTCTCGCCGCGATCGACGCGCGGCTCAAGGAGCTGGCGCCGACGGAAACCAAGGCGGCCGAGTCGCCGGCGCCAGCCAAGGCGCAGCCTCAAATTCAACCCGCCCAGATGCAGCCTGCGCCGCCGCAAGCCGCTCCGCCCCCGGCTGTGCAAACGAAGGCGCCGGCCCCGCCGCCCGCCGCGCGGTCTGGCGCGCCGAACCAACAGCCCAAGCCCGACGCGGTCAAATCGCAGCCGCCGCCCGTTGTGACCGCGCCGGAGCAGCCGGCCGCCTCGGCGGAAGCGAGCGTGAACGCCGAGCTCGACGAGCAGCGCAAGCTCCACGACGCCACGGACGCGACGCTGAAGCGCGCCCGCGCTTTGCTGCTCGAAACCCGTCAGCTCACGGTCGCCATCGTCGCGCGGCAGCGCGCGCTTTTCGCCAAGACGGTTTTCCTGCGCGCGAAGAGCCTCTTCTCTGTGGATCTGTGGCGGGAGGCCGTCAGGGACGCGCCCGGCGTCTTCGGCGCTGCGGAAGCCTTTCTGCGCGACCGTTCCGCCAATTTCGTCGCCCGGACGGAAGGGCATCGCCTGCCGCTCATCGCCTTCGTTCTGGCGATCCTGCTCGCCTTGCCGCCCGCCCTCCTGCTCGCGCGCCGGGTGTTGAGGCGCAATCACGACGGCGTGAAAGTGACGCCGATGCGGCGCGCCGCGGCGGCCGGCTGGACAGCCCTCGTCGCCGCCGCCGCGCCGATCGCCGCCGCGGCGGCTTTGGGTTCGGTCCTCGAAGCCTATGATCTGCTCGACTCGACTCTCGAGCCCCTGGCCGAGCGGCTCTTTGAGGGGGTCGCGCGCATCGCCTTCGTCTATGGCGTCGCCCGCGCCGTTTTCGCGCCAGGGCATCCCGATTGGCGCGTGATCGATCTCGGCGACCGCCTCGCCAGATTGTTCGTTCGTCTCTTCGTCTTGGGGGCGGCCGTCCTTTCCGTTACGCGGATCCTCGAGCAGATCGAGGAGACCGTGCAGGCGAGCATGCCGGTTGTCATCGTGACGCTTGGGACGAGCGTCATGATCCACGCGGGCCTGCTGCTCTGGGGGCTCGTCGCGCTCGCGCCGCGAGAAGAGGAAACCGCAGCGGGCGCTGGAAAGACGCGCGACTGGCTCGTCGCCTTGCGTCTGTCGGGCGCCTTGATGCTCGTTGTCATCCTCGGCGCCTGCGTCGCCGGCTATGTGACCTTCGCCAATTTCATGATCCTTCACGCCAGTTGGATCGCGGCGGTCGCCTTCGTTCTCTATGTCGTCGTCGTCCTGGCGGCCGGCGGGGTGGAGCATGCTTTCTCCGCCGAGGGGCTGCTCGGCCGCGGCATGATCGAGGCGTTGGGCCTTAAGCGGGAGCAGCTCGCGCCGGTCGGCGTGCTGCTCGCCGGCATTGTGACGCTCGTCGCCTGGGGCGCCGCCGCGCTGCTCGCCATCGCGCCTTTCGGCTATTCGTCGAACGACATTCTCGCCAATCTCTGGAGCTCCTTCGTCTCCTTCAAGATCGGCGACGTCACCATCTCGCCTTCGGCGGCGCTGACGGCGGTCGCGCTGTTCCTGCTGGTGCTGGCGGCGGCGCAGGGGCTGCGGCGCTGGCTCGACACCCGCCTTCTGCCGCTGACCCGCCTCGACACCGGCCTGCGCAGTTCGATCAGCGCCACGCTCGGCTATGCCGGCGTCATCGCGGCGGTCATGACGTCCCTGTCGAGCATCGGCATCGGCGTCGAGAAGCTCGCCATCGTCGCGGGCGCGCTGTCGGTCGGTATCGGCTTCGGCCTGCAGTCCATCGTCAACAATTTCGTCTCGGGGCTGATCCTGCTTTGGGAACGCGCCATCCGCGTCGGCGACTGGGTCGTGGTCGGCGACGAGCAGGGCTATGTGCGTCGCATCAATGTGCGCTCGACCGAGATCGAGACCTTCGACCGCGCGACGATGGTCGTGCCGAACTCCAATCTCGTCACCGGCGTCGTGAAGAACTGGCTGCGCGGCGATCGGGTGGGGCGCATCAAGGTGGCGCTTTCTCCGCATCCGGGCGTCGATCCGGAGCAGATGCGCGACATCATGATCGCCGCCGCCCGCGCGCAGGAGGGCGTGCTGCGCATCCCCGCGCCGCAGGTGATGTTCCTCGGCATGGAGACGACCGCGTTCAAATTCGAGCTTTGGTGCTATGTCGAGGACGTCGAGAAATCCTCGCGCGTGCGCAGCGATCTGCATTTCGACCTCTATCGTCGGCTCAGCGAGGCGGGCATAAAGATCGCAGCCGAGCCGGCGCCGCCGCCCAAGACGATCCTGCAGCTTCCCGAGCTGGATAAACTCGCCGCCGCCGCCGCGGCGAGCGCGCTCGCCATCGAGGCGGGGATCGTGCAGCTTTCGTCTCCGGACGATTCCTCGGTGGACCAGGCGCCGGCGGAGGAGCGGGAGAGCGAGAAGGTCGAGGCTTAACGGGTCAGTTAGTCGGGCCGAATTTCCGCTTATGACCCTAAATCGGCCAACTGAGCAAATCGCCTGGGTTGTATCGAGCAAAATAGAGCGTGGCGGGTTTGTCACACTGCGCTAGAAACGGCCGCTGCGGCTTTAACTTAGCATACTTTTTGCCTGGACTGTCCTGGTGGGAAGGCTTCTTTTTAAGGGGATGCGTTCTTAGCTCATCCGCTTAAAGGATAATCCGATGGCAAAACCACTGATTTCGGCGACCGCCCTCAGCTTCGCAGTCGCCACTTCAGGCTTCGCCGCCGACCTCCCCAGCGCAAAGGCTCCGCCCTTATCCCCGCCGCCACCCCCTGCTCTTTGGACGGGGTTCTATGCTGGCTTGAACGCTGGCGGAGGCTGGGGCGCCACGAATAATGCGACCACTGTTAGCGCACCGCTGCTTGATGCTGTGGCTTTCGCCGCCAACAATCTTGACCCCAAGAACCAGCTTCCAGGGACCGGCCTCATTAATGGGAGCACCGCGCTAGCGAATAGCGGCGTCGCCAACGTGAATCAGAGCGGCTTCATCGGCGGCGGCCAAATCGGTTACAACTACCAGTGGGGCCAGAACATTGTCGCCGGCCTTGAAGCCGACATCCAAGGATCCACCATCCGAGGGAGCGGGTCATACACCGGCGCGTCGCAGGACCACATAGCTTGGCGAGACCCGATTGGTATCCCTCCCATTGTTGTTGTCGGCGGGGTCCCTCTTACGAACGCTGGGCCCTGCTGGGCTGGCTGCAACCTTACCCGCAGCGCTCTGGGCTTCGGACAAGTCACCGCTGGCGTGGACTGGATGGGCACCGTTCGTGGTCGTCTTGGTTATCTCGTCACGCCCACCATGCTGATTTATGGTACGGGCGGTCTCGCCTTTGGCGGCGTTCATGGGTCGTCGACTCACGGCGGTGTAACGCAGGCCGTCCTGACAGGGCTGAATGCCTCTGCTCTTCCAGTGCCATTTAATTATTCGCAATTTAATGGCACATATACTATTCCAAACATACCGGGAGCAGCCAGTTACTCCAATACACGGGTCGGATGGACAGCCGGCGGCGGCGTGGAATGGATGTTCATGCCCAATTGGAGTCTGAAAGTTGAGGCGCTTTATTACAATCTTGGGAGCGCGGCACTCTACTCTACCCCAGTGAGCCTCGTGTCACCATTTACGATCAACCTTGGCGGCGTCAATGTTTCAGCCGGCCAATTACTGACTGCTAACGCGCCTGTGACTCGCATCAAATACGATGGCATCATCGCCCGCGCGGGCGTGAACTATCACTTCAATTGGTTCGCTCCGCCGGCTCCGGTTCTCGCCAAGTATTGATCGGTCTGCGGTTTGGGGCCTTCCATTAGTCGGTGGTGCTGACCATTCCATCGCGTCACATGTCGCTCAGGAACTCAGCAACATCCGCCATTGATGGGCGGCTCGCTGTGTGTGGTTGCACGCAAGCGTGGACCAGCTCTTGCAGTTTAAGCAGCTCTGCAGAAGCAGCAGTACACCGCTCTAGCAATTCGCCAAGAAGCAGACCCCAGGCACGGACTTCGGTTCGTTGCCAAAGACTCCCTTCTTCACCGACCGGAAGCACACACGCCGCGCCGAAATCGCTAAGCGCCGCGTCGCCGTCTTGCCCGTCCCAAAGAACATTATGAGCGTAAAGATCGCCATGCAGTAACCCCCTCGCATGCAGATGAGCAGTGGCCGACGCGACGCCACGCGCTAGCTGAAGGGCAGCCGTCGGTGTTAGACGCAATTCGGAGGAATACACGTCACGGCTACAGGTCGTGAGGTTTGGAGGGGCCGCGAGCGGGCGCCAATGAGCCGGTAGCAGCGGCATCAATAGCCCATCTCTCCCCTCGGGGTGATCCACCAAACGACCCAAAGCCGCCGTAAGGTTAGGATGTTCCCCCGCAGCCAGGCACGTCGTTATTTCACTTAGAGGGGAACCGTCGCTCGTCATGGCGCCCAGGAAAAGTTTCACCGCCACAGAGATCGGCTCACCGGCTTTCTCTGCTCGCCAAAGCCCGTGATGCACTTCTCCGGAGGCGCCTCGGCCTAGACGCGCTCCGATGTCGAGATCCGCCCAAAAAACGGGCGCAGCGACTGCGGGCGGCAAATCGCGCTGCAGAGGATTTCCGTTCCAGGAAATCCAGGCGAGGCTGGGAAGCTGCACAAGCCACGGTGGAAGCGCATCAAAGCGGTTGGAGCTCAGCCGCACAAGCTCCAGAGACGACGCGTCGGCCAGACTGCTCGGAAGATTGCGGAGCCGATTCCCCGCCAGCATCAACTTCTGTAAATGCGGTCGCTCGCCAAGAGCTTCGGGGAGCTGCTCAATGCGGTTTTCAGTGAGGATCAGCCAGCGCAATTTTGGCGGCAGAGCTTCTTCGGGAACTTCTCGTAGCCCGGACGCCCGGAACCCGATCTGGCTCAAGGAGCGGCAATCCCCAAGCGCCGAGGGAAGTCGCTCGAAGTTATTGCCTGAGCAAAATAATACGCGCAGCCGATGAAGGCGGCTCATGTCATTGGGGAGTTCAGTAAGCCGGCCACCGCTGAGGTCCAAGACCTCGAGCGTATCAGCCAAGCCAAAGATCTCCCGCGGGAATTCGGTCAGCCCCGGCAAACGAAGCTCGCGTATGCCGGCGAGATCGCCGCGACGAAGACTTTGCAGGTCCGACTTTTGAAATTCTGACACGACTTCCTCTAGCGGCGACTTTCCCCCACGGCGCCGACCTTCCTACGGTCTCCTCGGCAGCGATGGAAGCGCGCCGGCGCCGGCAACATTCGGGAGGATCTTCCGTCTGATCTCTCCCACTATCTCAGCTCAGCAAAGACGCCAATTTGTCAGCAGCCTGTGCGGGCCTGAAGGCCCGCGGTCCGGGGCGCTTTGGACCGCGAGCCTTCAGGCTCGCATTGCAGGAACGCGCGTGCTAGAGGGGCGCTCTCGAAATTCGCGACCGGCCGTCATTGCGAGCGGAGCGAAGCAATCCAGGGCCGTGATGGCCGCTCTGGATTGCTTCGTCGCTTCGCTCCCCGCAATGACGGGCGCTCGCTCCGCTGGATCATCGCCGCCCCATGTCCGAGGTCGTTACCCGCTTCGCCCCGTCGCCCACCGGCTTCCTGCATATCGGCGGGGCGCGCACGGCTTTGTTCAATTGGCTCTACGCGAGGCGCCATGGCGGGCGGATGCTGCTGCGCATCGAGGACACCGACCGCGAGCGCTCCACCGAGGCGGCGATCGAGGCCATTCTCGACGGCATGAAATGGCTCGGCCTCGATTGGGACGGCGACGCCATCTACCAGTTCTCGCGCGCCCCGCGCCACGCCGAGGTGGCGCATGAGCTGCTGGCGAAAGGCCTGGCCTATCGCTGCTATGCGACGCCGCAGGAGCTCGAGGAAATGCGCGAGAAGGCGCGCGCCGAAAAGCGCCCGCCGCGCTACGACGGCCGCTGGCGGGATCGCGATCCGGCCGAGGCGCCCGCCGGCGCGCCCTTCGTCTTGCGCATCAAGGCGCCCGAGGCGGGCGAGACGGTGATCGAGGACGCTGTGCAGGGCAGGGTGGTCTTCCCCAACAAGGACCTCGACGATTTCATCCTGCTGCGCTCCGACGGCACGCCGACCTATATGCTCGCCGTCGTCGTCGACGACCACGACATGGGCGTGACGCAAATCATTCGCGGCGACGACCATCTCACCAACGCCGCGCGGCAGAAACACATTTATGAGGCGATGGGCTGGGAAACGCCGGCTTTCGCCCATATTCCGCTCATTCACGGGCCGGACGGCGCCAAGCTCTCCAAGCGCCATGGCGCGCTCGGCGTCGACGCCTATCGCGCCATGGGCTATGTGCCGGCGGCGCTGCGCAATTATCTCGTGCGCCTGGGCTGGAGTCAGGGCGACAAGGAGTTCTTCACGCAAGAGGAGATGATCGAGGCGTTCGATCTCTCCCAGGTGCATCGCTCGCCGGCGCGCTTCGATTTCGTGAAACTCGAAAATATGAACGGGCATTATCTGCGCGATACGCCCGACGACGAGCTGTTCCAGATTTTGGTCGACACCCTGCCTTATCTCCAGGGCGGCGAGGCGGTGCTGGCGGCCCTCGACGATCATAAGCGCGCCCAGTTGCGCGCGGCGCTCCCCGGCCTGAAGGCGCGCGCCAAGACGCTCAACGAGCTTGTCGACGGCGCCGGCTTCCTTTTCGTCCAGCGTCCGCTGCCGATGGACGAGAAGGCGCAAAAGCTCCTCTCGCCGGAGGCGAAGGCGCGCCTCGCCGCGCTCGGACCAAAGCTTGCGGCGCTGACCGAATGGAGCGCCGCAGCGACGGAAGGCGTCGTGCGCGATCTTTCGGTCGAGCTCGGCGTGAAGCTCGGAGACCTCGCGCAGCCCTTGCGCGCCGCGCTCACCGGCCGCGCGACCTCGCCCGGCATATTCGACGTGCTCGAAATTCTCGGGCGCGACGAGAGCCTCGCGCGCATCGCCGACCAAAACGCGTGAGAAGGCGCTGAGCCGGGCGTGAGCCCATCCCTCCCCTTTACGGGGAGGGTGGCCCCGCGTAAGCGGGGTCGGGTGGGGTAAGGCCCAACCATGTCGTGGCGGCGTGAACCCCACCCGGCGGCCTTCGGCCGCCGACCTCCCCGTAAAGGGGAGGTATTGTGGCTAACGACGCTAGGCTGTTGCTTGCTTGATCGGCCTGTGCACCTGTCCGCGCATAGGCCCTCGTCAGCTTCAAAGCTTGACAGTCTTCGCGGTAGCGGTAACCTTTTTGCGCTGCACAAGAGGTCGTCCCCGCCCTAGATGTGCAAAAAACCAAAGGCCTGCCGGCATCGCGACGTATTTATAAGAGAGTGTCGCGGCGGCTGGGGCACGGCGCCGCCGCGCGTCCGGGCCGACTAACGAGGGTGCGCAATGGCCGACAACAAGGCTTCTTTCTCAGTGGGCGGCAAAACCATCGACCTTCCCGTCATGGAAGGCACGATGGGACCGTCCGTTATGGACATCCGTAGTCTCTACGCCGAGACCGAGATGTTCACCTTTGATCCCGGCTTCACCTCCACCGCCTCTTGCGAGTCGAAGATTACCTTCATCGACGGCGACGAGGGCGTGCTGCTCTATCGCGGCTATCCGATCGAGCAGCTTGCCGAGCACGGCGACTTTCTCGAGACTTGCTATCTGCTGCTCTATGGCGAATTGCCGACGGGCGCGCAAAAGGCCGATTTCGACTATCGCATCACGCGCCACACCATGGTGCATGAGCAGATGGCGCGCTTCTTCCAGGGCTTCCGCCGCGACGCGCATCCGATGGCGGTGATGGTGGCCTCGGTCGGCGCGCTCTCGGCCTTCTATCACGACTCGACCAATATCGCCGACCCGGTCGAGCGCATGGTCGCCTCGACGCGCATGATCGCCAAGATCCCCACGCTGGCGGCGATGGCCTATAAATATTCGATCGGCCAGCCCTTCGTTTATCCCAAGAACGACCTCGACTATACTTCGAACTTCCTGCGCATGTGCTTCGCCGTGCCGTGCGAGGAATATAAGGTCAATCCGGTTCTCTCCCGCGCGCTCGACCGCATCTTCATCCTGCACGCCGACCACGAGCAGAACGCCTCGACCTCGACCGTGCGTCTCTCCGGCTCCTCGGGTGCCAATCCCTTCGCCTGCATCGCGGCGGGCATCGCCTCGCTGTGGGGCCCGGCGCATGGCGGCGCCAATGAGGCCGTGCTGAAGATGCTCTCGGAGATCGGCACGCCTGATCGCATTCCGCAGTTCATCGCCCGCGCCAAGGACAAGAACGATCCCTTCCGCCTGATGGGCTTCGGCCACCGCGTCTATAAGAACTACGATCCGCGCGCAAAGATCATGCAGCGCACGACGCGCGAAGTGTTGAACGAGCTGGGCGTGAAAGACGTGCTCCTCGACGTCGCGCTGGAGCTCGAACGCATCGCGCTCTCCGACGACTATTTCATCGAGAAGAAGCTCTATCCGAACATCGACTTCTATTCGGGCATCACGCTGAAGGCGATGAACTTCCCCGTCGCCATGTTCACCGTGCTCTTCGCCGTGGCGCGCACGGTCGGCTGGATCGCCCAGTGGAAGGAGATGATCGAGGATTCCGGCTCCAAGATCGGCCGGCCGCGCCAGCTCTACACGGGCGAAAAGCGGCGCGACTATGTGCCGATGTCGAAGCGGTAGGAGTTCATGGACCGCGAGCCTTCAGGCTCGCTCTTGACTATGCGAGCCTAAAGGCTCGCGGTCCGCTCTCCCAAATTGGCGGCTCTTGGATTAGATGAGGTTCCGTCTCGTCTCTTCCCGGAGCCGCCGTGCCTTCCTCGCAAATGTCCGATCTTTGGTTCGAGACCCGGGTCGCCGCCGAGAGCCTCGCCGATTTCGTCTCGGGCGCCCGTCTGCGGCTCGGGGTCACCGGCCTGTCACGCTCAGGCAAGACGGTTTTCATCACATCTCTCGTGCATCATCTCACCCGTGCGCTGGCGGCCGGGCGCAAGGCGCATCTGCCGGTTTTTCGCGCGCTGGCGGAAGGTCGCATCGTTTCCGCCCATCTCGATCCGCAGCCGGACTTCAACGTGCCGCGCTTCGCCTATGAGGAGCATCTCGAGGCGCTGACGAGCGGCGAGGAGCGTCATTGGCCGCAATCGACGCGCCGCATCTCCGAGCTGCGCGTCGCCATCGAATTCAAATCCAACGCCTGGTCGCTGCGCCATATCGGTCAGGAGACGGCGCGCCTCGACATCGACATTGTCGATTATCCGGGAGAATGGTTGCTCGATCTGCCCTTGCTCGGCAAATCCTATGCGCAATGGTCGCATGAGACGCTGGAGGCGGCGAGCGCGGCCGCGCGCGCCCCGATCGCCGCCGAATGGCGCGGCGCAACCGTCGGCGTCGATCCCAAGGGGCGCTACGCGGAGCAGTCCGCCCAGAAGCTGGCGCGGCTCTTTACCGAATATCTGCGTCTCGCCAAGACCGAGCGCTTCGCGCTCTCGACCCTGCCGCCCGGGCGCTTTCTGATGCCCGGCGATCTCGAAGGTTCGCCCGCGCTGACCTTCGCGCCGCTGCCGGTGGAGGAGGGGGAGGAGCTGCCGTATCGCAGCCTCGGGCGGGAGATGGAGCGCCGCTACGAAGCCTATAAGACCCATGTTGTGAAGCCGTTCTTTCGCGACCATTTCGCCCGCCTCGATCGGCAGATCGTCTTGGTCGACGCGCTGGCGGCGCTGAACTCCGGCCCGGCGGCGGTGCGCGATCTCGAAAACGCGCTCACCGACGTGCTGAACGCTTTCCGCACCGGCCGCTCCAATCTGCTCTCCACGATCTTCCGGCCGAAGATCGACCGCATCCTGTTTGCGGCGACAAAGGCCGACCATCTGCACCATACGAGCCACGACCGGCTGGAGGCGATCCTGCGCCATCTGACGGGCCGCGCCATTGCCCGCGCCGAAGGCGTCGGCGCGGAGATCGACGTGATCGCCATGGCCGCCGTGCGGGCGACGCGCGAAGCCGTCGTGCGCCATGAGGGCGAGAAGCTGTCGGCCATCGTCGGAACGCCGATCGAGGGCGAGCGCATCGGCGACGATGTTTTCGATGGCGTCGCGGAAGGCGCAATCTTTCCCGGCGAATTACCTGACGATCCGAAAGCGGTGTTTCGCGGAGATGCTTTGGCGCTCGACGAGGAGGAAGCCGAGTTTCGCTTCCTCAAATTTCGCCCGCCCGTTGCGAAGTTTGCAAAGGACCGAGAGCCTTTGCCGCTTCCGCATATCAGGCTCGATCGCGCGATGGAGTTTCTGGTCGGCGACAAGCTGGTTTGAAGCTGCGGGAGTTTGCGCGGGGCGTATAATACCATTTCCTTCTGAACAGCTCGCGTCGAATCCAGAGCCACAAAAGTGCGGGTTGCTCTGGACTCCCGATCGCTCGCTACGCGAGCGTCGGGAATGACGCCGACCCCATCTAAGCGGAACCGATAAAAACAACTCCGTCATTGCGAGCGCAGCGAAGCAATTCAGGGCGTCATCGCTGCTCGGGATTGCTTCGCCGCTACGCTTCTCGCAATGACGGGGCGGGCTCCGTTTATATGCTTTCGCCCAACGCGCGTTCACCAACAAAAAACCGGCGGTCGCGTGACCGCCGGCTCGTGAAGCTTCTCAGCGCTTCGAGCGTCAGGCGCCGCCCGGCTCGCCGCTGAACTTCACCAGAATATCTTGGTCACGGACAATATACTGACACGCAAGGCGATATTTTGGCGCCACATCTTCCACTTCGGCCAAGCGGATTTCCTCGGCGGTGATTTTGCCGAGCGATTTGAGCTGGGCCTTTTCCTTCTCGGTCAGAAGCGAGCCCATGGTCTTTCCCGACAGCGTGACGACCTCGATCAAGCAGGAGCCGCATTCGCCGTCGCGACAATCATGCGGGATCGCAATCTTGTTCGCATCGGCGACGGAGAGGATCGTCGACGTATCGCCCGCGATCGCATAAACCGTGACATTCTTATGCAACAAGGGCGACTGGAAAGTGACATTGGGCATGGCGTTTCCTATCCGAACTTGAACAGCACGCCGAAACCGCCGCGCGGGTAGTTCCAGGTGATGTCGCCGGACGCTTCGCACAACACCCGACAGGTGCCGCATTCGAGACAGCCGTCCGGCGTGATTTCGACCTGTCCCGAACTGGTTTCAGAATAGCAGCCCGCGGGGCAGATGTGAGTCATCGCCAGGAGATTTTCAGAGGGTTTTTCGTGCGGACGGATGGCGATATGCGGCTTGCCTGCGTCCACGAGATAGCGATTTTGGTAGAGTTTTTCCTCAACTCGGGCGGCGAGGGACATGGGATCTCTCCTCTCGGAATGTTCTTTCCTCGACTACGCAAGAACAACGCCAACTCGATGCGTCAACGCCAGGCGCGCGCAAGCTTCCATGCGTCGCCAAAGAGACCCGACCATTTGCGTTCCTTTATAAAGGCGCCGATGGTGGCCTTCTCCTTGTCCAACTTCGGCGTGCCGTCGACGCGCAGGAAGTTTTCCATGGCCTTCGAGACGAGCTGCGGATAGGCCAGGAAGTAATTTTGCGAATTGGCGTGCAGAAGCGCCGGCATATCCTTGTATTTCTTGAGGTCCTTCATGACGAAGCTGTCGTCGAGGAGCTTTTTGTAAAGCGCCAGATTTTGCTTCGTCATCGCGTCCTTGCGGGATTTGATCTGGAAGATCGCTTCGCCCGCGAGGCGCCCCGAGGTCAGCGCGAGATTGGAGCCTTCGCGGTGAATGGCGTTGTTGAGTTGCGCCGCATCGCCGCAAACCACCCAACCATCGCCGAAAAGCTCCGGAATTGTGTTGTATCCGCCCTCGGGGATGAGATGGGCGGCATATTCCTTCACTTCCGAGCCTTCGAGCAGCGGTTTGATCGAGGGATGGTTTTTGAACGCCTCCAACAGGCCGTAGGGCGTATCTTTATTTTCAGCAAAGTCCGAAACCAGACAACCCATGCCGACCGAAATGCTCTCCTTGTTGGTATAGACGAAGCCCATGCCCGTCATGCCTTTGGAGATGACGCCGGCCGCCTCGACGACGACGCCTTCGTCGCCATGGAGATTAAAGCGCGCTTCGATCGTTTCGCGCGGCAGGAAGTGCATTTCCTTCACAGCCAGCGCGACATGCTCGGGCTTTGGCGACGGGCGCAGGCCGGCGCGCGTGCCGAGCAGGCCGTTGACGCCTTCGCACAGCACGACGACATCGGCGAAGATGGTGCCGCCGCGACGGTCGGTGCGCACGCCGATGACCTTGCCGTAAGCGTCGCTCACCAGCTCCATCACCGTCGTTTCGCAGATGACGATCGCGCCCTGCGCCTGCACTTCTTTCGAGAACCAGCGGTCGAACTGCGAACGAACAATCGTGTAGCGGTTCGGCTTGTCTTCGTTGAAGTCGTCGTTGCGATATTGGATGGCGGTATGGGAGCGATCGCCCATCATCCAGAAACGCTGTTCGACGAGATGGCGCTCGAGCGGCGCCTCCTCGCGGAAGTTCGGGATGATCTTCTCGACCATATCTGCATAGAGGATCGCGCCCTGAACATTCTTCGAGCCCGGATACTCGCCCCGCTCGAGCTGCAGCACTTTGAGGCCGCGGGACGCCATGGTGTGCGCCGCGGCGTTGCCGGCCATTCCGGCGCCGATCACGATCGCGTCGAATCTTTCTTCGATCATGGCAGTCTCCATTCACATGCAACCGGCGCCAGGCCGGACAATTTCGAAGTGTTCATTAGCCGGCGAGCCGATCACGCTGATGGGGCGATAGTCTCGCGCGGAAAGCTTCGGTGAGCGCCGGCAGCAGGCGGATGGCGTCCGTGGCGATGCCGATATGCGCGAAATCGAAGATCGGCGCATTCTTGTCGGTGTTGATCGCAACGATGCAATCCGCGCCTTCGACGCCGACGCGATGTTGAATCGCGCCAGAGATGCCGGCGGCGATATAGAGCTTCGGCCGGATCGTCTTGCCGGTCTGACCGATCTGGCGCTCGGCGGGGAGCCAGCCTTTCTGCACGACCGGACGCGAGCAGCCATATTCGGCGCCGAGCACGGAAGCGAGGTTCTTCACGAGCTGGAAGTTCTCGGCGCTCTGCAGGCCCATGCCGCCAGCGACGACGACATCGGCAAAAGCGAGATTGCTCTTGTTGGAGTCGCGGTCGGGAATGAAGCGCAGCAGCTTGGTGATGATCGAGTCTTCGTCGAGATCGGGCGTGAAGGGCACGATGCGGCCGACGCGATCGGCGACGCGCTCCGGCATCGGCATCACGCGCGGACGCACGGTCGCCATCTGCGGGCGATAATTCAGCGTGTAGATCGTGCAGAGCAGCGAGCCGCCGAAGGTCGGGCGCGTCGCGGCGAGCGAGCCGTCGGCGTCCACCGCAAGCTCGGTGCAGTCGGCGGTGAGGCCCGTGAGCAGCGTCGTCGCCACGGAGCCCGCAAGGTCGCGGCCCAGATTCGTCGCGCCCAGCAAAAGGATTTCCGGCTTATAGGCGTTGACGAGCTGAGTCACCGCCTTGGCGTAAGACTCGTTGCGATAATCCGTCAGCACCGGATGCTCGACGAGATAGGCGACATCCGCGCCGTAGCGGAAGGCCTCGGCCGCCGCTTCCTTGGTGCCTTCTCCGGGGCCGCCGAGCACGACGGCGCCGAGCTCGACGCCGAGCTTGTCGGCAAGCTTGCGGCCTTCGCCGAGAAGCTCCCAGGAGACGGGGTGAACGTCACCGCGCTCCTGTTCAACGCAGACCCAAACATGCTTGTAACCGCGGAAATGCTCCGGCAGCTCTTTTTTTGCGCTAGCGCGAGTGGCGGGCGGCGGCGTGGGGGACATCGTCAGCTCCTGTTTCGAATTTTCGAGCGCGCTTCGCGCAAAAAACCGGTTTCCACTTTTTCGCCACGCGCTCTAGAGTCCGGAAGCGAGTTTGGTCATGTCGGCTTCGAGCGCCGGATGGCGTCCGAAGATGGAGGCGATCAGCGCCTCGGCGGAATCGCCCGCCGTCTTGCCGGGCTCTACAAAGGCGGCCTTCTCGGAGCGCGGCGCCGGCGCGAAGACCTTCTTCACGATGGTCGGCGAGCCCTTGAGACCGCATTTGGTGAGATCCTCGATCTCCGCGTCCTTGGCGCTCCAGGTGACGATCTCGGCGCGGGCGGCGCGCAGGGCGTCGTTGAAGGCGCCGCGGCGCACTTCATTGGAGCCCTCGATCATGGTGATGAGGCAGGGCATGGCGGTCTTGAGAACCTGCACGCCGCCCTCGGCGCGGCGCTCGACGACGACTTCGCCCTTCTCGGGATCGCAGTCGACGAGCTTCGAGATATAAGTGAGCTGCAACAGGTTCAGGCGTTTGGCGATGCCGGGGCCGACCTGCGCCGTATCGCCGTCGATCGTCTGCTTGCCGGTGAAGACGATGTCCTGCTTGCCGAAGGTCTGCTCGATCTTGCGGATCGCCTGCGCGAGCGCATAGGTGGTGGCCAGCGTGTCGGAGCCCGCAAAAAAGCGGTCGGTGAGCAGCACGGCGCGGTCGGCGCCGATCGCCAAAGCCTTGCGCAGCGACTCGGAGGCCATGGGCGGGCCCATGGTCAGCACAGTGACTTCGCCGCCAAATTTGTCGCGCAGGCGCAGCGCCTCTTCCAGCGAGAAGAGATCGTAAGGATTGATGATCGTCGGCACGCCCTGCCGCATGATCGTATTGGTCACGGGATGAACGCGGATCTGCGCGCTATCCGGAACCTGCTTGATGCAGACGAGGATTTTCATTTGTCTTTTCCTGGCTCAGCTGCGGGCGACGGTCAGCGTGGTCAAGGGAACGAAGGGCTTCGCCGGCTCTTCCTTCGGCTTCACGGCGTCCTTGTGGACCTTGAAGACGCGCTCGGCGATGGGCGAAGAGGCCGCGAAATCCTCATAGGCTTTGGTGAGCGTCTCTTTGCAGGCGGCCCGCGTTTCTTCGTCGGGGACGCCGTCGAAGTCGTTCTTGGAGAGATATTCCGCCATGCGGCGCAGAATATGGAGGCGCGCGACGCGCACCACGGCCGGGTCGTAGTCGACGCCGAGCGCTTCGAAGAAGTCTTCGGCGGAGTGAAGCTTCCGCAATTCGTCGAACACGCTCATGGCGTCGTCTCCTTTTCACTGGTCTTCGAAAGGGTTTCATTCTTGCGCGCCTGCAGATGCGCTAGGCGCGTTTCGAGGAAGTCGAGCCGGTCGATCAGCACCGAAATGGCGTCGCCGACCGGATCGGGAATGAGATGATGTTCGAGATCGATGCGGCCGTCCGGGCCGGAGCGGCGCCGTTCCACTTTCACGATGCGACCGGGAATGCCGACGACCGTCATTTCGGGCGGAATGTCCTCGATCACCACTGAATTGGCCCCGATGCGGGAGCGCGCGCCGACGGTGATCGGCCCGAGTATTTTCGCGCCGGCGCCGACGAGCACGCCGCTTTCGATCGTCGGATGACGCTTGCCCGGCGCCCATGACGTGCCGCCCAGCGTGACGCCGTGATAGAGCGTCACATCGTCGCCGATGACCGCCGTCTCTCCGATCACGACGCCGGCGCCGTGATCGATGAAGAGACGCTCGCCGATCGTCGCGCCGGGATGGATGTCGATATTGGTGATCAGCCGCGCGAACCAGGAGAGGAAGCGCGCCGGGAATTTGACGCCCCGGCGCCAAAGGCTGTTGGCGATGCGATAAAACAGGATCGCATGAACGCCCGGATAGAGAAGGGCGACTTCGAGCGAGTTGCGCGCCGCGGGATCGCGGCTCAGAACGCAGGAGACGTCGCCGCGCAATTTGACGAAAAGGGTCGGTGTTGTGGCGGTTGTCAGCGGAGCTGAGGCGGCGAGACTCATGGCGCGCCTCCGCATGCGCTTTTGAAGAGGTTCTTCAACTCACGCTTCGTCATTGGCGCCGCCTTCTCGTTCGCGCGCTGGCGGATTTGCGCGAGAAGCGCATTCGCCAGATCGCGGTCGATGTCGAAACCCAGTTCCGCGCCCTTGCTTTTCAGCGCCGCGACGCCCGAGTGCTTGGCCAGCACGACAGTGTTGCGCCGGCCGAGCAGCGCAGGGTCGATCCCCTGATAGGTGCGCGCGTCTTTCAAGAGCGCGGCGACATGAATGCCCGACTCATGGGTAAAGACGTCGGCGCCGACGATCGCCTTCGAGCGGCCAATGCGCCGGCGGGCAGCGCGAGCGACGAGCTTCGACAGCCCAGGGAGCTGGTCGGCGCTGATATTGGTCTGGCCCCGAGCGACATGGCCGAGCGCGACGGCGATCTCTTCGAGAGCGGCGTTGCCGGCGCGTTCGCCCAGACCGAGCACGGTGACGGAAGCATGTGTGGCGCCGGCGCGGGTGGCCGCGAGCGTATTGGCGGTCGCAAGGCCGACGTCGTCATGGCCGTGGAACTCGATCGGCAGATCCGTCTCCGCGCGCACATTGGAAATCGCCTCGAAGGCGGAGAACGGATCGAGCAGGCCAAGCGTATCGGCGAAGCGATAGCGCCAGGCGCCGGCTTGCTGCGCGGCGCGGAGAATGACGCCGACGTCGCGCGGATCGGCGCGGGACGAGTCCTCGCCGCCGAGCGCCACTGTGAGACCGCGTTCGCGTGCGTAGGAAACGACCGAGCGCACGCGTTCGGCCACAGCCGGGACGTCGACGCCGAGCTTGACGCTGATCTGCAGCCGCGACATGGGCGCGGAGATGTTCACATGGGAGACGCCGGCCGACAGAGCCGCATCGACGTCATTCTTATTCAGCCGGCACCAGGCCATCACGCGGCAGGGAAGACCTTCGGCCACGACGCGGCTAATGGCGTCGATTTCGTCGCGTCCCATGGCCGGCGTGCCGGCTTCGATTTCATCCACCCCCGCGGCCGCGAGCGCTTTTGCGATCGCAACCTTGTCGCGCGCCGTGAAGGCGACCCGCGGGGCCTGCTCGCCGTCGCGGAGCGTCGTGTCATTGATAAAAATGCGGGGGTGGTCGACGTTCACGGCTTCAACTCACGCATAGACGGGTTTGAAATCTTTGGGGTCCTTGTTCGCGCCGTCCCAGAAGGGTGAGAGCTCGCGCAGCTTTTCGAGGATCTTCGGCAGCGCCTCGATCACCTGATCGACATCCTCCGGCACATTGTCGCGCGAGAGCGAGAAGCGGATGGAGCCATGCGCCGCCGTGAAGGGCACATTCATCGCCTTCATCACATGCGAGGGCTCGAGCGATCCCGAGGTGCAGGCCGAACCGGACGAAGCGGCGATGCCCTGGCGCGTCAGATGCAGCAGGATCGCTTCGCCTTCGACATATTCGAAGGCGATGTTGCTCGTGTTGGGCAGGCGCTCGCGCGGATCGCCATTGACGAAGCAGTTGGGAATGCGCTGCAGGATCGCCTTTTCGAGACGGTCGCGCAGCTCCTTCACGCGCGTCTGCTCGTCGACCATATGTTCAATGGCAAGCTCCGCCGCCTTGCCGAGGCCGATGATGCCTGGCGCATTCTCGGTGCCGGCGCGGCGTCCGCGCTCCTGATGGCCGCCGCGCAGCAGCGGCTTGAAGCGCGTGCCCCGTTTGACATAGAGCGCGCCAATGCCCTTGGGCGCATGCAGCTTGTGGCCGGAAAGCGACAGCATGTCGATCGCGCTGCCTTTGAGGACGATCGGCACTTTGCCGACGGCCTGCACAGCGTCGGTATGAAACAACGCGCCATGCTCCTTGGCGAGCTCCGCAAGCCCCTCGACCGGGAACAGCGTGCCGGTCTCATTATTCGCCCACATCAGCGTGACGAGAGCGACCTTGTCGGAGAGCGCGTTGCGATAGGCTTCGATGTCGAGCCGTCCGAGCGAGTCGACGCCGATGTAATGAACCTTGGCGCGGCCGGTCTTCTCCAGATGCTGGCAAAGCGCGAGAACGGCGGGATGCTCCACCGCGCTGGTGACGATCTCGTCACGCCCGGGCATGGCCTCCAGCGCCGAGAGAATGGCGGTATTGTCGGCTTCCGTGCCGCTCGCCGTATAGATGATCTCGTGATCATGCTCGGCGCCGAGCAATTGCTGCAATTGCTGGCGCGCCTTCTTCACAGATACGCCGACGCTCGCGCCGAAAGAGTGGATCGACGACGGATTGCCGAACTGCTCCGTGAAGAAGGGGAGCATGGCGTCGACGACCACCGGATCAACCCGCGTCGTCGCATTATTGTCGAGATAGACTGGACGCATGGTCTTCCCCCTCAATGAGTGTTCTTCACGGGAATGATGCGGATCGGCATGCCGAGCTTGGCGATCAGGCGTTCCTGAATGCCGGAGATGGTGACGCTCGCCATCTGGCAGCCCATGCAGGCGCCCTTGAGATTGACCATCACATTATTGCCGTCGACGTCGACCAGCTCGCAGTCGCCGCCGTCCTTTTTGAGATAC
Source organism: Methylocystis iwaonis (assembly GCF_027925385.1). Taxonomy (NCBI): domain Bacteria; kingdom Pseudomonadati; phylum Pseudomonadota; class Alphaproteobacteria; order Hyphomicrobiales; family Methylocystaceae; genus Methylocystis; species Methylocystis iwaonis. The sequence goes on along the minus strand of NZ_AP027142.1, from coordinate 2,421,481 downwards.
GGCCGAAGCTCCTCGATCGCCTCTTCGATCAGCCGGATCTTCTTGAGGTTGGTCATGCCGGCGGAAGGCGGCGGCAGGGGAGACGAGGGCGCGATCGGAGACGTCGCTTGAGCGGCAACTTCCCGCACGGGGGCCTTTTCTGCTTCCTTTTTCGCCTTCGCTTTTGCCTTCAGTTCGGCGGCGTCGGAGCCGCCGATGCGATAGGCCGCATGTTCGGCAAGAAGCCCCTCCGCGACGAGTTCGCCATTCACCTTGGCGAGAAGCTCTTCGAGCTTGTCGAAGCAGGTGAGGCAGCCGCCGCCGGCCTTGGTGTAATCCGTGACCTGCTCGATCGAGGTCAGCTTGTTCATGCGGATCGCGCGTTCGATGACGCCTTCGTCGACGCCGAAGCATTTGCAGACGAGGGCGCCTTCCTCATGGTCGTCGTGCCATTCCTCGCCGCGGAAATTGGCGATCGCCGCCTGCAGCGCCTCATAGCCCATCACCGAGCAATGCATCTTTTCCGGCGGCAGGCCGCCCAAAAAATCCGCTATGTCCTGGTTGGTGATGGAGACGGCCTCTTCCAGAGTCTTGCCGATGATAAGCTCGGTAAGCGCAGAGGAGGAGGCGATGGCGGAACCACATCCGAAGGTCTGGAACTTCGCGTCCTGAATGGTTTCCGTTTCCGGGTCCACTTTCAGCATCAGCTTCAGCGCGTCGCCGCAAGAGATTGCGCCGACTTCGCCCACGGCATTGGCCTCGCCCAGAACGCCGGCGTTCTTCGGATTGAAGAAGTAGTCCTTGACCTTGTCAGAATAATCCCACATCGCCAGCCTCCTGGGCGCTTCCCGCGTCGCGTCTGAACCGTCGAGATGTCGTGGGTTCAGCCGAACGACTTGCCGCAGGAGCAGCTCGATTTGGCTTGCGGATTGTCGAAGGTGAAACCAGAGCCTTCGAGGCCGATGACGAAGTCGATCTTGGTGCCGTCGAGATAGACGAGCGAACCTTCCTCGACATAGACCTTCACGCCGTCATTCTCGAAGATATGGTCGTTGGGGTCCGCTTCATTGACGAGACCCATTGAGTATTTCAGGCCCGCACAGCCGCCGGCCTCCACCATGATACGCAGGCCTTCAACTTCCTGGCCGGCGCCGGCAATAGCCGACCTTACCGCCGTCACCGCGCTATCCGTCAGCTCGATCATCGCGACAGCTCCCTCGTTAAGATTGTCTGACAAGGGAAAAGCAACCGATGTGCCAGCGCTGAATCTTATGGAAATCCAAAGGGTCTTTATGATCTTGCTTGTCTGTAATGCAGACATTGTCAGAGAACTGACAAAGCTGTTTCAGGCGCTCGGCGGAATGCGTCGGGGGAGGATCAGCGCTGTGACAGACGCGCGAGCACGCTCGCGCCATCTTCCGCGCCGAAACAATTGTCGAAATCGCCGCATTCGCGGCAGGTTGGCGCCGCGCAGAGCGAAAAGCCCTCGAGCTCACAAAGCTTGCGGTAGAAAAATTTCTTCCATTTCATATTGTCGACATTGGCCGCCGCAAGCGCTGGAAACCACTGCGCCATCAGCTTGGTGAGCTCGCCGCGCTCGATCAGGCCGAGATCTTGCCAAAGGTGGCGCGGCGACATGGCGCGACGCGCGACGATCGAGATCATCCAGGCGCAGAGCGGCGTCGTGTCCGACTTGAAACGGGCGAGCAGCTCGTGAAGCTGAGTCTCTTCTTCGTCGAGATCGAGTTTTTCCGGTTCGGCTTGAAGGTCGAAAAATTGCCGCGCGCCCGGAGCCCATTGCGTTGTCAAAGCTTCCAGGCTGGCGCGGTCGAGCCCGAGGCCGGAAGAGAGCGTATCTCCACGCTCCAACGCTTCGGAAAGGCCGATGGTCAGCGCGCAGCCGAGGACATGCGCGGTAAAAGGATCGGCTGCGGCAAGATTGGTGGCTTCTGCGCGGACGGCGCAGTAAATCTGCTCGGCCGTCGGTAAAGGGCGCGCGCCCGCCATTTGTCGATGGGGGGGCGCGAGCATATTCATCGGTCAGGCCGCGATCTCTTCCGCGGGCAAATGGGTCTGGCAGTTTTTCGGACAGACCCTCGAGCAGGCGTTGCAGCCGATGCAGGCGCCGGCGTGCTCCACCTTCATGATCTTGCGGTTGAGATCGCCGTCGAAATCATCGTCGTCGTCCTCGGTGACAATGCCGAGGATTTCGCCCTCGTCATTGACGCCGTAAAGCGCCATCACGCTTTGCGGGCAGACCTTGAAGCAACGTCCGCAGCCGATGCAGGTCTCGGCGTTGATGTCGGTGAGATAGAGCGGCGTATAAGGCGAGCCGTCTCGCGTCTTGAACTCGCTCATTTAGGCAGCCTCGAGTTCCTTGAGTTTTTTGCGCGCCGCCTCCAACGCCGCATAGGCGTCATGAGTCTCCTGCGCAATCGACATGATGGTCGTCCAATTGACCGGCAGCTCCTCCGAGAGGTCGTGCAGGTTCATCTTCATATTCATCGCTTTGGCCGAGAGCTTTTTGATCTCCGCCTTCAATTCATCGACGCTGCTCATTCTCCGCGCCTCCGATCAGAACTTGGCTACTTCGGGGAATTTCTCGATCATCTCGACGCCGGCGTCGACGAACTTCTCGCCTTCCGACGCAAGCTTCTCGAACGACTCGAAGCCGAAACGATGCACGTCGCGCAACTGCTTGTTCACCACGATGAGACGGCCGGTGGTCAGGATCATGCGGCCGAAGCCCTCATGGCTCATTTTCATCATCGGCTGCACCATGCAGCCTGTGCGGCGCTCGATGGCGAGGCCGACAGCGTTGTAAAACAGCTCGAGACGCCAGAGCATCTCAGGGTCCGGATCGCCGATGATCGGGATTTCCTTGCGCTGCTCCTTGGTGACGATATAGGGATCGAGGAGGCTGAGATCGGTCTTCTTCTCCCAGGTTCCATGCGTGTCCTGCGCGCGCCAGACCTTGATCAGCTCCTTGAGGAAGATGCTGTCCTCGGGCTTCGATGCGGCTTCTACAGCGGCGGCTTCAGACATTTTCGGTCTCCTCCTCGAAATCGAAGTTGCGGTCGCCGCTCTTCGACAAAACCTTACGCAGCCATGGGGGCGGATTTCCGCGCAGCACGACCTGGAGCTTCTCGATCAGATCGGTGATCTTTTCGGGCTCTTTGACCTTCATCGGGTGAATGTTCGATGCAACGACGCGCGCGGCGCCCGAGCCGCCGATCGCGGCCACATAGAGGATCGCGCAATCCTTGATCGCTTCGAGCTTCGGCTGCAGCTTATCCTCGTTGCCGTCTTCCTGAAGGTCGCCGGAAAAAGCGACGGCCTCGACGAAAGTGTAGGAGTCGGGCGAGAGATCGTAGATCGCGATGTTCTTGGCCCAGCCGAAATGGGCGTCGACCCTTTCGAGGTCTTGGGTGGCGAATGCGACTTTCATGACGCCTCCTATGTCGTCAGTGAGCGCTGATCGGCGCGATGTCATTCTCCGACGCAAGCGTCGTGCCGTCGTTCCGCACTTTCTCCGCGCCACGTCTCGGTGGTGGGCTCGGGAACCTGGTCGATGAACAAATTGCCGAGCTTGAAGATGAGATCGCGCGTGCCGCGGTACCCGACAGACAGCTCATGCGCCGCGCCGATGCGGTCGAACATCGGCAGGCCCATGCGATAGAGCGGCACGCCGCTGCGTTCGGACGCCTGGCGCCCGTGGGAATGGGTGATCATCAGATCGCAGCCGTCGAGGCGGTTTTCCAAATCCTCGAGGTCGCCGATCAGCACTTCCTCTGTCATGATCTTTTCGAGCACCGGCGAGTGCGTCGTGGTCACGGCCGCCGTCACTTCCGCGCCCATTTCCGTCAGCCATTGGCTGATCGCGAACAAAAGATCGGGCTCGGCGCCGATGGCGATGCGCTTTCCGCCGAAGTGGAAGTGCCCGTCCAGCATGGCGTCGACAAGCTGGCCCCTTTGGCGCCTGAATTTGATCGGAACCGGACGACCGCTGATCCGCGACAGCAGGCCAATGAGTTCGTCATTGGGCGCGAGGCCAGTGAGGCGATCGAACAGCTCGTAGCGCACGCCGGCGCGCTTTTGCAGCAATTCCGCGGCGGCGCGCATCTGCTCGCCCACCGCGATCGTCCAGGCCGCGCTGCCCATTGCAGCGATGTCTTCCTTGGTGACGCCGCCCAGCGTCGTGGGCGTGAAGTCGTCCGGAATATGCCCGTCGAGCGAGCCGGAGAGATCCGGCAGGAAGGTCGGCTCCAATCCAAAGGCTTCGATGATGTCGCGCAGCTCGTCGATGTCGCCGGGCGTGAGATGGCAGCCGGCAAGCACATTCACGCGCTGCGGCGCGCGCCGCGAGGGGATTTCGTCCGGCACAAAGGTTTCGATCAGCTTGGTGACGGTCTTGCCGAACCCATCCTGGAACGCATCCTTGAAATCGGGTGTCGAGACATAGACCATGCCGATGTCGTCGAGTTCCGGGTGGCGCTTGCGCACCAACTGCAGATAGCCGTCGACGTCGTCGCCCTTGGTTTCCGTCACGCCGGTCGAGCAAATGCCGATGACCTGCGGCTTGGCGCGCTTCACGATGTTGAGTATCGCCTGCTCGATGTTTTCGAGCCCGCCCAAAACCGTCGCGACTTCATTCATCGCCGTGGTTTGCAGCGGGATGGCTTCCTTGAAGTGCCGAACGAAGAGCACGAGGCCGAACGACGTGCAGCCTTGCGAGCCATGCAGCACCGGCATGCAGCCTGAGACGCCCATGAAGGCAAGGGCGCCGCCGATCGGCTGGCTCATTTTCAGCGGATTTACCGCGCAGGATTTCTTGGAGACGGTGACGCGCGCCATATCGAGCCTCAAGCCGCTTGCGGCGCGGCGACCGCGCTCGCGTTGGACGCCGCTTCGAGCAAGGCGGCGATGCGTTCCTGACAACCGCCGCAGCCCGTGCCGGCGGCCGTCGCCTTTCCGACAGCGGCGACGTCGTTGGCGCCGTCACGGATCGCGTCTTCGATGGCGCCAACCGAGATGAGATTGCAGGAGCAAACTTGCTTGTCGCGACGTGCGGCGTCCGCCGCGACGGGATCGGCGGCGAGCGCCGCCGCTTCCGCGGCTATGGCCTCGTCGGCGCGCTGTTCCCAGCTCTTTTCTTCCCAAGGCGCCGGTCGACGGACCTGCTCCCACACCGGGTTGTAAAGCGCCTTGTCGATCTCGTGGACGAGCTCGACCATGCCCTCATAACCGGCATAGGCGTGATGGCGCTCCTGGTTGATGTCCAGCCAGGGCATTTTCGCCTTCAGCGCAATGAACTGTGAGCGGCCGCCGGAGAGCATGATTTCGGCGCGCGCCTCGCGAAGCATTTTGTACATCTCGCGCGGCGTCATGTCGTCGATCATATGAGCGTCCTGGCCCATCAGCTCCTTGATGCGCTCCTTGTCTTCCTTCGTCGACTTCTTGACGCTTGTGCCGACGAGTTCGAGACCGGCCTCCTGCAACGCCGCGACAACCGACCAGCTTTTCACGCCGCCTGTGATGAGCAGCACGCGCTTGCCCTCAAGGCGTTTACGATAAGGCGCGATGCGCGCCCAGGCCTTCGCCTCCTCGCGGGCGATGACCGCTTCCGTGCGGTCCATCAGCTCCGCAGGCGCGCCGCGCTCGATCAGCAGCCGCGCGATCTCGCGCAGACTGTCGCTCATATCGCCGATGCCGTAGAAGGAGCCCTCGAAGAAGGGGATCTCGTAACGCTCCTCCATCTTGCGCGCGACATTGATCATCGCCTTGGAGCAGACCATCATCGCCGCGCGAGCGCGATGCGACGATGCGACCTCATGATATTTCGCGTCGCCCGAGATGCAGGCGAGAATGCGGATGCCGAGCTCGTCGAGCAGCGGCTTCACCTGCCACAATTCGCCGGCGAGATTATATTCGCCGATGATGTTGATGTCGTAGGGGGTGGTGTATTCGGGCTCTTGCGTGCCGATCACATGGTCGAGGATTGCCTCGCCAGCGAGCTTATTGCCCAAATTTTTCGGGCCGACGAAGCCGGGCGAGATCACCGGGATCACCGGCTTGTTGAACTTCGCCGCAGCCGCCTTGCACACCGCTTCGATGTCGTCCCCGGTCATCGCCGGCACGCAGGTCTGATAGACGAAGACCGCCGGAGGATTATATTTGTCGATGATCTCCTTGATCGACCGATAGAGCCGCTTCTCGCCGCCGAACACGACGTCATTTTCGGCGATGTCGGTCGTGAAGCCAGTGCGATAGAGCGAGGAGCCGGAGGTCTTGGCGCCGCGATTGTCCCAGCTATTGCCTTCGCAGGCGATCGGGCCATGCACGAGATGGGCGACGTCGGTAATGGGTTGCAGGGCGATCTTCGCGCCGTCGAAGGCGCAGCCGCCGGCGGCGGCGCCGGGCGCGAGCTGCTTGGTGCAGCCCTTTTTGCGCTCTTTCTCGGATTTGCCTTGGTTTTTATCGCAGCCCGGCTCGTTGAAGACGTCCTGGATTTTTTCCGACAGACTCGCCATTCAAATGCCTCCTGCTGACTGCGTCGCGCGTTCGTCGCGCCTTGATGCCGTTCCGCTCGAGCGCTTCAGGGTGGGTTGCTCATCCCCGAGGCGCTGAATGATCGTTCGGGTATCCAGAGCCAAAATCGCGCCAGCTTTACTCTGGATGCCGGATCGCTCGTTCCGAGCGCGGGAGTGACAGCGAACTAATTGAACTTACGCTTAGAGAAGCATTCGCCGGGCCAATTGGCCCGGCGAAGCGTTGATGTTAGCGAATGATGTCGAAGGAGTAGTCCGACTTCGCCACGACATTGGTGTTGCGGTCGATGTCCTCGAAGATCGCGTCGAGGATCCACACCAGGACGTTCATCGAGCCCTGATAGCCCCACACCGGATAACGGTGCTTGTGGTGGCGATCGAAGATCGGGAAGCCGATGCGGATGAGCGGCGTGCCCGTATCGCGGTCGAGATATTTGCCGTAGGTGTTGCCGATGAGGAAGTCGACCGGCTCCGTGAAGAGCAGCGAGCGCATGTGCCACAGATCCTTGTTCGGATACACGTGGCAGTTCTTGCCGAAGGGCGAGGAGTCGAACAGCGCCTGCACCTTCTCCGCCCAGGCCTTGCCGCCATTGGTGGCGAGGACGTGAACCGGCTCGCCGCCGAGCTCCAGCAGGAAGGCCGCGAGGCCGTAGCACAGGTCCGGATCGCCGTAGATCGCAAACTTCTTGCCGTGGATATGGGCGGAAGAGTCGGCGATGGCGTCGACGAGACGGCCGCGCTCCTTGGTCAGCTCCGCGGAGATCGGCTTGCCCGTGATACGGGAGATCTCCATGAGGAATTTGTCGGTCGCGGCGACGCCAACCGGATGGTTCAGAGCGACGACTTCCTGGCCCTTGGTGGCGATATAGGGCAGGGTCTTTTCGGTGCAGAACTCCTGCATCGAGATGGTCGCCTTGGCGTGCAGCGCGTTGGCGACGTCCTCGAGCTTGGTGCCGCCGTCATACATGCGGAATTCGCCGTCGGTCGGCGTGTCCCACACGTCGCTGTTGTCGCCGAGCAGCGTATATTCGACGCCCATGGACTCGAAGATGCGCTTCACTTCGCGCATATTGCCGACCGTGTAGCCGTCGAAGCCGCCGAGGAAGTTGATGCTGTTGTTCGGCTTGCGCTCCAGAGCCGGGGCCGTGCCGGCCTTGCCGTCCCAGAAATGCTCGAGCACGCCCTTGATGACATTGTCGTAGCCGGTGATGTGGCTGCCGACGAAAGCCGGGGTATGCGCGAAGGGAACGTCGAACTCCTGCGGAACCGAGCCCTTTTCCTTCGAGGTCTTGATGAAGGCGTTGAGGTCGTCGCCGATGACTTCCGCCATGCAGGTGGTGGAGACGGAGATCATCTTCGGCTTATACATATTGTAGGCGTTCGCCAGGCCGTCGATCATATTGTTGAGGCCGCCGAACACCGCCGCGTCTTCCGTCATGGAGGAGGAGACGCAGGAGGTCGGCTCCTTGAAGTGACGCGAGAAGTGCGAACGATAGTAAGCGACGCAGCCCTGCGAGCCATGGACGAAGGGCAGGGTGCTCTCGAAGCCGACGGCCGCGAAGACGGCGCCGAGCGGCTGGCAGGCCTTGGCCGGATTGACGGTCAGCGCTTCGCGGGCGAAGTTCTTTTCCTTATATTCTTCGGTCTTGGTCCATTCGCGAACGCGCTCGAGCTCGGCGTCCGCCACGGGGTTTTCGAAGTTCTTCTTCTTGTTCTCGAACATCTCCTTGTATTCCGGCTGGCGGAACAAATTAAAGTGGTCGAGAACGTTGTCAGCATTCTGTGGCATTCGGAGTTCCTCTCGTTTCCGCTAGCCGGTCTCGCCCCCAGGGGAGAGGCGAGACCTTTTTGTTACGGAGATCAGGCGGCCCAGGGAGCCTTGGCCATCTTCCAGACCGGCGAGTTGATCGCCATGTCCATGTCGCGCGCGAAGATCGCGAAGCCGTCGTAGCCGTGGTAGGGGCCCGAGTAGTCCCAGCTATGCATCTGACGGAAGGGCACGCCCATCTTCTGGAAGACGTACTTCTCCTTGATGCCCGAGCCGACGAGATCCGGCTGGATCTTCTCGACGAACTTCTCGAACTCGAAGCCCGTGACGTCGTCGTAGATCAGCGTGCCGTCCTTCACATAGTGGGACGTGCGCTGATAGTCGTCGTTGTGGCCGAACTCATAGCCCGTGCCCACGACTTCCATGCCGAGGTCTTCGTAAGCGCCGATGACGTGGCGCGGACGCAGGCCGCCGACGAACAGCATGACCTTCTTGCCTTCGAGGCGCGGACGATACTTCGCGATGACGGCGTCCATCAGCGGACGATATTTCGCGATGACGCGCTCGGCGCCTTCCTTGATCTTGTCGTCGAAGTGCGACGCGATCTTGCGCAGCGACTCTTCGATCTTGGACGGGCCGAAGAAGTTGTACTCGCACCACGGAATACCGTATTTCTCTTCCATGTGGCGGGAGATGTAGTTCATCGAACGGTAGCAGTGCAGAACATTCAGCTTCGCCTTCGGCGTCGCTTCGAGCTCAGCGATGGTGCCGTCGCCGGACCACTGCGCAACGACTCGCAGGCCCATTTCTTCGAGCAGAATGCGCGAAGACCAGGCGTCGCCGCCGATGTTGTAGTCGCCGATGATCGCGACGTCATAAGGCGTAGCCTCGAAGCGGGCGGGCTTGCCGTCCATCTTGTCGAACACCCAATCGCGAACCGCGTCGTTGGCGATATGGTGGCCGAGCGACTGCGACACGCCGCGGAAACCTTCGCAGCGGACCGGGACGATCGTCTTGCCTTCATATTCCTTCGACTTGGCCTTGGAGACGGCTTCGATATCGTCGCCGATGAGGCCGATCGGGCATTCGGACTGAACGGTGATGCCCTTGTTCAGCGGGAAGAGGACCTGAATTTCGTCCATGATCTGGGCGAGCTTCTTGTCGCCGCCGAACACGATGTCCTTCTCCTGGAAGTCGGAGGTGAACTGCATCGTGCCGAAAGTGTCGATGCCGGTCGTGCCGATGTAATAATTGCGGCGCGACGCCCAGGAATATTGGCCGCAGCCGACCGGGCCGTGCGAAATGTGGATCATGTCCTTGATCGGACCCCACACAACGCCCTTCGAACCGGCGTAGGCGCAGCCACGAATGGTCATGACGCCCGGAATGGATTTGATGTTCGACTTGACGCCGCAATCCGGCTTACCGTCTTCGAACGTGCCGAGGTGCTTGGCGCGACGCTTGGCGGTCTTTTCCGGATAAACCTTCAGGACTTCCTGAATGAGTTCCTTATTGCGGGCCTTGATGTCTTCGATGGATTCAGCTTGCGCCACACTCATGACGGAGGCCTTTCTAGAGGATGGTAGGCCCGGCTCTCGAAAGAGCCGGGCAGTTGGCGAAATTTAGGCGACCGACAGTTCCGCGGCGGTCTTGCCGACCTGGGACTCGTCGACGGCCTTCATGATGCCGTGCTCCATGAGCAGATCCTCGAGCTCGTCCATGGTGATGGGCGTCGGGATCGTGCCGTTGCCCGCATTGCCGTCCACGCGCTGGGCGAGGTTGCGGTAATGGGCGGCCTGCTGGGACTCGGGCGCATACTCGATGACCGTCATGCGGCGCAGCTCGGCGTGCTGAACGATATTGTCGCGCGGCACGAAGTAGATGAGCTTGGAGCCGAGCTTCTTGGCGAGGGACTCGGCAAGCTCGAGCTCCTTGTCCGTCTGACGCTCGTTGCAGACCAGCCCGCCCAGGCGCACGCCGCCGGAGTTGGCGTACTTCAGAATGCCCTTGGAGATGTTGTTGGCCGCATACATGGCCATCATCTCGCCGGACATGACGATGTAAATTTCCTGCGCCTTGTTCTCACGGATCGGCATCGCGAAGCCGCCGCACACCACGTCGCCGAGCACGTCATAGGAGACGTAGTCGACGCCTTCGTAAGCGCCGTTCTCTTCGAGGAAGTTGATCGAGGTGATAACGCCGCGACCCGCGCAGCCAACGCCCGGCTCCGGACCGCCGGACTCGACGCAGCGGATGTCCTGGTAGCCGACCTTCATCACGTCTTCGAGCTCGAGGTCCTCGACCGAACCGGCCTCAGCGGCGAGCGACAGGATGGTGTCCTGCGCCTTGGCGTGAAGGATCAGACGGGTCGAGTCGGCCTTGGGGTCGCAGCCAACGATGAGGATCTTCTTGCCCATCTCGGCGAGCGCCGCGAGGGTGTTCTGAGAGGTGGTCGACTTACCGATGCCACCCTTTCCGTAGAAAGCGATCTGTCGAAGCGACATTGCATTCTCCTTGTTTGGACCTAACATCATGATCGGCGCGCGCCACACGCATGCCGAAGTTCACTCACTCTGCGACGAGGCGCGGGCGACCGGCGTTTCCCAATTGACTATTTGAACCGGCAGCCAAAAGCCTTGCGTGGGGTATTGCGCAAAGGGCGTGCCAGCTCGGTAACAAATGCTTAAGATATTGGATTTGCTTGAGTTATGGTCGGCTCGGAGGGCGCTCGGGCACGTGTGTCAAAGCCGACAGTGATGTTCGCAAGCGAACTGACAAACGCCAAAGCTCAGCTTCCCACAAGCGCCTCGGCATGTCGCTTGCTTGAAAAACGGGCAATCGCAACGTGAACGAGGTCAGGGAAATGCAGATCGGCGTGGAAATGTCGAAGGCGCTGGAGAACAAGCGGGTGTTCATTGTCGACGACAATGAGATCTTTCGCGCAGCGCTTCAGTTCATGTTGCACGACGAATTCGAGGCGCATGAAGTGGCGAGCACGGCGATCGCTTTCGAAAAGGGTAAGACGCAGCCGCCGGATCTCATTCTGCTCGCGGAAACTTTGCCGCAGGCCGAAGGATTGGCGCTTCTGGGCAAATTTCGGCAGGAGCAGCCTCAGGCGAAAATTCTGATCGTGGTCGAGCCGAACAACAATGCATTCGGCAAGGAATGCGTCGCGGCGGGCGCCCATGGCTTCATCGCCAAGCCGCTCAAGGTGGAGTTTGTTCGTCAGAAGGTGGACGCGATGCTTGGCCGCGGCACGGGAGGCGTGACAATTCCGCTGACTGTTCTCAATGTGCGGTGAGCGACGAGGAGGCGACAATGGAAACGGCGGTTGAGGAGGCCAAAGCGGACAATGCCAGCGCGGAAGCGGCCATCCGCGCCTGCGTCACGCGCTTCTACGAGAAAGGCGGCACCGATCCCTTGCTTGGTCCCGTCTTCGAAAAGACGATCCCCGAGCTGGAGCCGCATCTGGAGATCGTCTCGAATTTCTGGTCGCATGCGCTTCTGGGTACGACGCGCTATCAGGGCACGCCTTTCGGCGTTCATGTGAAGCTGCCGATCGAAGTCGAACATTTTCCCCGCTGGTTGTCGCTTTTCACCGAGGCTGCGAAAGAGACGATGCCCGAGGAGCTGGCCTCGGCCGCGATCGCGCGGGCGGAACATATGACGCAGTGTTTTCAGTCGGGGTTGTTTCCCTTCAAGGATGCGGAGGGGAACCCGTCGAAGGAACCGGTGTAAGCGAATTCCGTCATTGCGAGCGGAGCGAAGCAATCCAGCGCAGCTACGGCGGCCCTGGATTGCTTCGTCGCTTCGCTCCTCGCAATGACGGTTCTGAGGCTGTCCGCGCCGTGCCGGGTTCGGGGCCAGCGCCAATCTCGTCATTGCGAGCGAAGCGAAGCAATCCAGAGCAGCTACAACGGTCCTGGATTGCTCTCGTCGCTCTGCTCCTCGCAATGACGGCTCTGCCAAAATGGAAAAGCCGCCGGTTTTGCCGACGGCTTCTTTTCTTATGCGACGCTCGATCTCAAAGCTGAGGCACGATAATCAACCGCTCGACCGGCTTGCCCTCGGTGAAATGCGATTGGAAGATTTCGTCGATGTCGGCTTCCGTGCGCGGCGTATACCAAACGCCCTCCGGGTAAACGACCATCAGCGGGCCCGCGCGGCAAAAGCCGAGGCAACCGGTCGCCGTCACGGAAATATCAGGGTTGGGCTGCACATTGAGCTTTGCCTGCAGGCGATCCCACAAGGGCTTTCCGCCGGAGGTCATGCAACTGCCGCGCGGATGTCCCGGCGGGCGCTGCTGAAAGCAAGTGAAGACGTGGTATTTGAAGACTTGCGGAAGATCCTCGATCATTCTCTCTCTTTCACTCAAGCGGCGACAGCGGCGAGATTGGATTGGGCCAGCTCGGCGGCAAAATCCGCAAGCTTGGCGTCGATGCGCTGGATATTTTGCTCGCGCAGGAATTTCTCCTCGTTGCGCGTCAGCTCGCCCTCGATCAAAGCCCAATGCGTGTCCGAGGAGCGCTTCATGATCTGGCGCGCGAAGCTGCGCTCCAATTGGTTGGTGAAGCGACAACCGAGGAAGAGGAAGTTGCGTCCCTTGCGGATGGTCTGCACCGAGTCGGGGATCGGCGTTTGGATGTCGATCTCCGTCAGCACTTCGACATAGTCGGAGTCGGACACGATGAAGTTCGACGCAGGCGTCACGGCGCCAAGCGGTTCATAGACGAGCGTGCGCCATTTGAGCGTCTCGTCCGGCGCCTCCGCCGGGGCCTTGGCGCCGGAGCCGTCGCGGATGAATTCCTTCGTCGGCACGGCGGAGAGGTCGGCGCGGAACCAATTCACCCAGTCGCCGAAATGTTCGCTTTGCGTCACGCCCTGCACAAGCCCCCAATCGCTCCGCGCCGCCATGGATTTGACGACGAGATCGTCGTACCAGGCGTGCACGATCAACGGCAGTTGCTCCTGCGTCGCGAGCCATTTGTGAAAGGCGCTCGGCTCACACTCGACTGCAAAGGCCTTGGCCATCAGACAAGTCAGCGTCTTGCGATGTTTGAAATTCTCGATATATTGCGAAGCCGCTGTGAGATTGTTGCGGATTTTATGCGGCACCGTCGCGCCAGCGACGAGTTGCTGCACGAGAATTTCGGGAAGCGACGGTGGCGCCGCCTCCCCGGGGAGGCCGGTCACGCCCGGCCCCAGATAAGGAATCACGTCGCCTCGACGAAAGGCCGTTACGATTTCACTGAGCATGTTTCAAATCCTCTCGCCAAGCGATCGACGTTGAGCCTTACTGCAGGACAGCCGCCTTCAGCGCCGTGACGTCGTCGGACGAAACGCGGAACACGCCGCGACCGCCGGTGAGCGCCTGGAAGCTGTTCGCGGCTTTCTCCGAGAGCTTGGTGAACCATTGCTCGGGCGTGAGGCTCGTCGGACGATCCTGGATCTCGAGCACGCTGCCGTCATTGTTGAAACGGACGTGGATCAGGACTGTGTCTGTCATTTTTGTCTCCTTTGTCGGACTAAAAGCCGGAGCCGAAGCCCAGCAACTCCACCGTTACATTTTCGGCGCCGAGCGTGGCCTGACAGGCGAGACGTGACTTCGAACCGACGCCGACAATGGAGTCGAGCTTTTCATTTTCCGCGCGGGTGGTTTTGGAGAGACTCTTCCTGCCTTCCTGCACGAAGAGATGGCACGCGCCGCATTTCGCTTCGCCGCCGCATTTGCTGACGATCGGTTCGCCTGCCGCGAGAATGGCGTCGAGCAGACGGCTGCCGGTCGCGGCTTCGACGGTCTTGCCCGAGGGAAGAATGGTCACGGTAGGCATTTTGTTACGCTCCTTGCGTGTTGGCCCCGGAGGGCAGTTAAAGGTAAATGGCGGTGCCCGCGCCCACGTTGATCGAGGCGTCCTTCATCGTGCCCACGATGAACGCGACCTGGTCTTCGGAGAGGTGGGCGTGGAAGGGCAGGGCGACGGCGCGGTCCGCGACTTTTTCGGTTACGAACAAATCGCCGCGCCGATAGCCGAGATCGAAGTAGTGACGTTGCAGATGCAATGGGCTCGAAAAGGCGGCCGCTTCGACATTTTCCTGACGCAAATCGTCGATGATCGAATCGCGGCTGGAGCGCGAGAAGCGCGTCCCGAGATGCACGACGTAAAGGAACCAGTGAACCTGATCGACCTCGGGCGCGATATAGGGATCCTTGATGCCTTCGAAGGAACGCACATATTCGAGGAAGTAGCGCTCGACGCGCTTGCGGCGCGCCAGCAGAAGCTCGATGCGGCGCAGTTGCGCGAGGCCGAGCGCGGCGGCAATGTCCGACAGACCAGCCTGCAAGGGCGGCCAGGCGCCGAGCACGACCGAGGAGCGCTCCTCGATCTTGCGATTGCGCAGCCGGCGCAGCATGGTGGCGGTATCGTCATTGTCCGTGACGATCATCGCGCCTTCGCCGGAGATCAGTCCGCCGGGTTGTGAGAAGTCGAACAACGAACAATCGCCGAAGGAACCGACAATCTTGCCTTGGTAGATCGATCCGATCGCCTCGGTCGAATCCTCGATCAGCGCGAGATCATGCGCGGTCGCGATCTCACGCAGCGGACCCCAGGGCGCCGGATGGCCGTTGGTGTTGCCGGCGACAATGGCGCGGGTCTTTTCCGTGATCGCTTTGCGCGCCTTTTCCGGATCGAGCGTGCCGGCCCAATAGTCGATGTCGGCGAAGACCGGACGGGCGCCGCAGAGCGTGATCGCATGCGCGGTCTCGCGAAAGGAGTAGGAGGAAGCGATCACCTCGTCGCCGGCGCCGACGCCGATCGCGCGCAGGATCAGCAGCAGGCCGATCGTGCCGCTGGAAACGCAGACAGCATGTTTGCGGCCGATGTAGCGGGCGAACTCTTCCTCGAATTGATCGACGACGCCGCCCTGCGAGACGCGCGCGGATTGAAGAACGCCGAGAACCGCTTCAAGATCGGTTTGCGCAAGATCCGGATCGTTCAACGGCAGAAGAGTAGTCTTCATGCGGCGCCTCCATTGGGGGCGAGGGCGATGCCCGTCGCGCAGCCTGGATCCTGGGTGATTTTCCAGCAGTGATCGCGCCCGTCGACGAGATAGAGCGAGCAGTTCTCGTAGATGCGGAAGGGAGTCTCCTCGCGCATGTCGAGCGCGTCGCAGCGCGTGACCATCAGCCCCGGCGCAAGCTGGCGAATGGACGCGAGCGTCTGCGAGTCGGCGCTGGCCTTCACGAGCGCCGCGTCAATTTGTGCAACCTGCGCAGGGGCGAGAGTCATCTTATTCTCCTCCGATCTTTTTCGCTTCGACGGTGATCGGGAGAGAGGTGCCGGCCGCCATTTCCGGAAGCTTGAGCACCCAGCCATTCGCAAGCGTGACAGAGCCGCCCCACAGTTCGGGCCTCTCGACCTCGACGATCGGTTCCTCGAGATCCTTCTTTGGAACATAGGCCGAGAGGCTGCCTTCTGCGTCTCTGCGGATCATGACTTTCACGTTGCGCCTCTTTCGTTGGCGGGTTGCAAAGAGATTAATCAGGCTGGCTCAGGCAGGCTCGATTTCGTCCTCCAGGCAACCGATGACGAGCTGCGGCGAAAATTCGACGAGATAGATGACCATCTCCGTATCGACATGGGTTCCGATATTCACGATCTCACCCAAGTCGCCATTCTTGACCAGCAGCTCGTCCAGGGCGCGATCCGGGTACGAGCCATCATTGACGAGGTCGGTGGCGGCGCGCACACGCTGGCCCCAGTCATATCTCGCGCTCATCGGTCATCCTCTCTGTCGATCTCGACCATTTCCAGCTCTTTGCGTTTCATACCCACGCGATTGCCGGTAGATTCAAATTCTACGCCATAGATGTAGAACTGCTGCAGAAAGGTGCCGATATTGACGATGTAGCCAATCTCGCCCTTCTTCGCGAGAACTTCGCCAATGTCCTTGCCGGGGAAAGTGCCGTCGTTACGGATCGTGCGTTTTGCGCGCACCTTGTCGCCATAGTCGAAATAGGGCGGGCCATCGACTTCGACGTGATCGCTGTCTCTGCTGATATTTGTCATTGATCACTCCGCTTCTGCGTCATGATGACATTGGGGGATGTTTCCAGTCCGGCCGCCTTGCGCCGATCCCTTGCGCATTCGCGCACGAGCGGATCGTCGTCGTCGACCAGCGCGCCGATAAAGTTGACGTCGGCTCTCTGCGCCACTTCGTAACGAATGCGCCAATCGGCGTCTTTGATCAGCGTTTCGAGGTCGTCCGCTTCGAGGCGCTTGGCGGCTTCGAGACGCACGACCGGATCGTGGTCTCGCGTCAGACGCATGAGCGCCTCTTGCGCGATGCGGCTCGCAATGACTCGGCGCACGCCTGCGTCTTCGTCATTGATCATCAAAACGAGAAGGTCCGGCGGCAGCTTTTTCGCGACGGCCTGTCGCACCGCATAATCTTCGTCGTTGATCATCGGCAGCAGGTCGGTGCCCTCGAGGCGGAGCGCGATGCGGATGCGCACCTCGCGGTGCGGATCGTTGCGCAGGCGCAGAATGTAGCGGTTGGGGAGGCGGCGCGCGGCGCTCCAGCGAACGGCCTCCTCAGGATCGTCGAGCATCGCGGGCAGTAGAAAGATCTCCGCCGCCTTCGACGCGCAGGCCCGGACCTCGAAATAGCCGTGGGTGAGATAATTGCGCGCGAGATCGGGATTCCAGTCGAAGAAACGGTCGATGCGCCGGGCGTAGCGATCGTGCACGCAGGCGCGCAGCGGCTTGCAGCGCTCGGCGTTCAGGCGATCTTGATGGTCACAGTCCGCGCAATCGACGGCGTTTCCCTGCCAGTCGATTGCTTCGTCGATATCGTCAGTCGACATCTTCCAGCCCTCTGCGTTCGAGGACGCCGAGCAGCACTTTCGCGCCGATCTTGTCCGCCGGGTCGAGCTCCAGAAGCTTGTCGATCGCCGCGGCGCTTTCCTCGAAATCGCCGAGGCGCATGCTGAGATAGGCGTAGCCTTTCAGCGAGAACATGAAGAAGCGCGGGGCGATGGCGTCGTAGTCGCCGAAAGCGGCGTCTTGCGCCGTGACTTGCCGCCAGTCGAGCGGCAGCGAATTGTCGATCGCTGCGCGGGTCAGGCAGGATTCGGCGACGCCGAGACACTCCCTGAGGCGGCCCTTGTAGAAGTAGAAGCGGTAGAGGCCGATCAGCGTGGCCGGATGGGTCGGCGCGAGCGCGCGCGCCTCCATCAGATATTTATGCGCCACGTCATCCTGGTCGTAAGACAAGGCCGCGGCGTGCAAAAGGCGTTCGACCTCTTCCGGGAGCCCCTCTCCGAGGACGATGGAAGCAAGAAAGTCCTGCTCCGCCGCGCCTGTTTGCACTGCCGCGTCACGCGTCATGTCACACTCTCACGCCGTTTCCTCGAAGGCGGGAGCTTCGGTCTTGGATGAGCAACCGCAGCTCTTCGCCTTGGGATCGATGAAGGCGAAGCCCGTGGAGGTCGCCGTTTCCTTGAAGTCGATCGTCACGCCGTCGAGCAGCAGGCGGCTTTGCGCGGGCAAGAACATCTTGAACTGCGCATGCTGGAAAACCTGCTCGCCCTCTTTCGGCGCGGGCTCGACGGAGAATTCCGCCGACATGCCCGAGCAGCCGCCCGGCGACACGAGGAGACGAAGGCCATAGCCCGGGCCGCCGTCGAACATGACGAGGCGGCGGATGAATTTTTCAGCGGCGGGGGTGAAGGCGATATTCATTAGGCGCTCGGCTGGTAGCGGGGGAGGGAGTTGTCGATGACGCAGGTGTCGTCCACCGGGCAGACGGCGACGCATTGCGGAACGTCGAAGTAGCCGATGCATTCCGTGCATTTCTTGGGATTGATAACGAAAGTGCCGTTCTTCTCGGAGATGGCGACGTTCGGGCATTCCGCCTCGCAAGCCGAGCACGACGTGCATTGAGAAGCGACAATCTTGTAAGTCATGACCTGAGCTCCTTTGCTTGGCTTCGGAGCAAGCTCCTCGAGAACCTGCTCCGACATCTCGATAAAGCGCGATTTGTTATCGATCGGGCGTTTCCGCCCGATCGGAAGCGCGCTACGCGTCCACGGAGACGAAGGCGCCCTGACGGATCGTGGCGTCGCCGCGTGTGACATGGGTGATCTCGCCGCTCTTGATCTTGGCGAGGTAGTCTTTGAAGTAGGCGATCGCCGACTGCTCGATGAACTCGTAGGCGTATTGATCCACGGGTTCGATGCCGGCCTTCAGCAGATCTTCCTTGGGGCAGTGGCCGATCTTGGCGACGAAGACCGCGGTGCAGTCGTTGATCGCGCGGATGACAGTCTCGAGCGCCTCTTCCTCGCCATAGCCGCCCTGGCAGTAGAGGTCGACGCGACGATGGCCGACGAACTTCGCGCCATTGCTGGAGAGTTCGTAAATCTGGAACTCGTCGGCATGGCCGAAATGCTCGTTGATGCGGCCCGAGCCCTTGGTCGCGACGGCGACGAGGATCTTGAGATCCGCGTTTTCGCCAGCGAGCGTTTCCAGCTCGGCGTTGCGCGCGGCGACTTTCGCCTGGCGCTCTTCCTCGACCTTCTCCTGATAGGCCTGACGCGCGGAGAGGTCGTAATTGACATCCATCTCCATGATCTTGTCGGTCGTGAATTCCGCGCTGCGGTCTTCGCCGAGCAGGCCCACCGCGTCGGCGCGGCACTGGCGGCAATGGCGCATCATGTTCATCTCGCCTTCGCAGCTATCCTGCAGCGCCTTCAGCTCCTGCGCGGACGGGCCGCGTTGGCCGTTGAGGCCGAAGACCGTGCCATGCTCGGGCGACGAGATGAGCGGCATGATGTTGTGCAGGAAGGCGCCGCGCGACTTCACCTCTCTGTTCACCGTCACGAGATGATCGTCGTTGATGCCCGGGATCATCACCGAGTTGACCTTGCAGAGGATGCCGTTCGCCGTCAGCATCTCGAGGCCCTTCAACTGACGATCGGTGAGGATCTTCGCGGCTTCCTTGCCGGTGACGCGCTTATGCTTCCAGAACACCCAGGGGTAGATCTCAGCGCCGATGTCCGGGTCCGTCATGTTGATCGTGATCGTGACGTGATCGACGTTGAACTTCTTGATCGTCTCGACATGGTCGGGCAGCGAGAGACCATTGGTCGAGAGGCAGAGCTTGATGTCCGGAGCGGCTTCCGAGATCAGCTCGAAGGTCTTGAACGTCTTGCCGGGATTGGCGAGCGGGTCGCCGGGGCCGGCGATGCCGAGCACCGTCATCTGCGGAATGGCGGAGGCCACCGCGAGCACTTTCTTGGCGGCTTGCTCGGGGCTCAGCTTCTCGGAGACGACGCCGGGACGCGATTCATTGGCGCAGTCATATTTGCGGTTACAATAGTTGCACTGAATGTTGCAGGCCGGCGCGACGGCGACATGCATGCGCGCATAGTGATGGTGGGCTTCTTCGCTGTAGCAGGGGTGGTTCTTGACTTTCTCCCAGATTTCGGTGGGCATGTCGTTTTCGCCCGCGCCGGTGCCGCAGCTAGCTTTGCCGCTGCCGCCCGACGTGCCGCAGCCTTTGTGCTCGGCCATCTTCTGCATGATGTCGTCGAGCTGCGCGGGTGCGGGAGTGGGTTCGGCTTCATAGGTTTCGAAAGAGCGAGAGTCGTCCATTGCGTAATCCTCTCAAGCATTTTGTTGTGGTCCCCCTGAGGGGGCGTCTGGAACAATTCCAATGTCGGCCGTTGGCGTTGGCGGGTTGACCGCAACAAGCGTGCCATGGGTAAATATCTGCAGTAACTAATTGGAAATGCTGTCGTAGAAGGTTTGGCTGGCCGCCTCGGAAAGGCGCGGCGAGTTGTCGCAAAGCCTTCGGACAAATGTTCGCAAGGCGACATTCAATCGAGCGCGTCACATGCACTCGAAATGGGCGCCAACGGAAGCGGCGCCAGGGACAATTTCGTGGCGCCTTCTTTGTTTTTATAATCGTTCCAATGACTAGGCGGCTTTTTGCAATAGCTTGATCTTCCATGTCTTATCGATGATTTCGGCGTTGGCGTGATGCTTGCATATATGACGTGATGCACAACAACGCCTGTCATGAGGCTCCCATGGGTCTTGAACTCGGCGGCTCCATTGGCGCCCCTCCCCCGCGCACGATGGTTTCCGGCGAAACCGCGCTGGTCGGTATCTACGAAATCTCGAAACTGCTCGCGTCGCCGAACCGGTTGGAGAATGTGCTCGCGGGCGTCTTGACGCTTCTCTCCAGCTTTCTCGATATGCGGCATGGGTTGATCGCGCTGCTCGATTCAAAGGGCGCGCCCGAGGTTGTCGTCGGCTCGGGGTGGAGCGAGGGCGCGGCGAAAGTGTTTTTCGATCGGCTGCCCGAGCGCGCCGTCGGGCAGATCGTTGCAACGAAAATGCCGGTCGTCGTCGACGACGTCGCGACGTCGCCGCTCTTCGAAGGGATGGACCTTGCCGACTGGGGAAACGAAGACGGCCAGTCCTTCTCGATGATCGGCGTCCCGATCAAGGATGGCGACGCCGTTGTCGGCACGCTGACCGTCGATCGGGCGCGCAACACGCGCTCGTCGGTGCTCTTTGATCACGACGTGCGCTTTCTCACGATGATCGCCAATCTGGTCGGGCAGACGCTGCGGCTTCACAAGCTCATCGCGCGCGATCGCGAGAGATTGATGATCGAAAGCGCCTGGCGCGAGAAATCGGCCATTCCGCCGGAAGTGAAGGCCGAAGGCCTCAAGGGGATTGTCGGCGACAGCCCCGCAGTACGCGCCGTGGTCGAGAAAATTCGCATCGTCGCCAAAGCGAAATCGACGGTTCTGCTGCGCGGCGAATCAGGCACCGGCAAGGAGTTGTTCGCCGCAGCGATCCACGATCAATCGCCACGGCGCAACAAGCCCTTCGTCAAGCTCAATTGCGCGGCCTTGCCCGAAAGCGTGCTGGAATCCGAGCTTTTCGGCCATGAGCGCGGCGCCTTCACCGGCGCGGCCAATATGCGCAAGGGCCGCTTCGAGCTGGCCGATGGCGGCACGCTGTTTCTCGATGAGATCGGCGAGATCACGCCAGCCTTCCAGGCAAAGCTTCTGCGCGTGCTGCAGGAGGGCGAATTCGAGCGTGTTGGTGGCGCGCGCACGTTGAAAGTCGACGTTCGACTCGTTTGCGCGACCAACCGCAATCTCGAAGAAGCGGTGCAGCGCGGCGAATTCCGCGCGGACCTCTACTATCGCATCAGCGTCGTGCCGATCTTCTTGCCGCCGCTGCGCGACCGAAAGGGCGACCTCGATCTTCTGGCCAATGAGTTCCTGCGCCGCTTCAACACGGAGCAGGGCGGCAAGCTGAAGCTCTCCGAATCCGCGATGAGCGTGCTCAACGAATGCGGCTTCCCCGGCAATATTCGCGAGCTGGAGAACTGCATCTATCGCACGGCGACTCTCGCCCATGGCGACATCATCATCGACAAGGATTTCTCCTGCCGAAAGGACGGCTGTCTTTCCTCCATCCTCTGGAGCGGCTCATCGTCGAAATGGCCGACGGGGGTGACGCCGCTGCCGATCGTCGCGCCGCAACCGGTGCGCCCGCCCGCGCCGCCGCCCCCCGCCGAGGCGCCGAGCGTTTGCGCGCCGGCTCCTGGCGACACCTGTCCCGGCGCCGAGAACTGCACGGTCATCGAGAAAGACCCGCGCACCGATTACGAGAAGCTCGTGGACGCGATGGAGCGCGCCGGCTGGGTAAAGGCGAAGGCGGCGCGTCTTCTCGGCCTCACGCCGCGCCAAATCGGCTATGCGCTGCAGAAGCATGGGATAGAGGTCAAGAAGTTCTAGCGCGTCGTCACAACCGCGGCCGATGACCTAACGCCGCTCCGCTCTACATTCACGTTCAGTTCGAGCGGCAGGGGCGTTTCATGGAAAGTTCGGTCTATAAAATTGTCGAACTCGTCGGCACCTCGCCAGACAGCGTCGAAGGGGCGATCGGCACGGCGATACAGCGCGCCGGATTGACCTTGCGCAATCTCCAATGGTTCGAGGTCGTGCAGATCCGCGGCCGCATCGACAAGGGCAATGTGGAGACATATCAGGTGACGATAAAGGTCGGCTTCACGCACGACCGCGAGACAGAATAATATGGGGTCGAAGCCATCCCCGACGCTCGCGCCGCTTTGACACATAGGAAATCGCCGCCGTCATTGCGAGGAGGCGAAGCCGACGAAGCAATCCAGGGCCGCCCTGGATTGCTTCGCTTCGCTCGCAATGACGGGCTCTGGGCGTGCGGGCCTTCGAAGAGATCCGCTTGCTTTGCTCAGTGTCATTCCCGACGCTCGCGCAGCGAGCGATCGGGAATCCAGAGCAACACGAGCTACGATGGCTCTGGATTTCCGGTCGGGCCTTCGGCCCGCCGGGAATGACGAAGCTCCATAAGAGCGTTCAAACGAAAATGGTATGAATGTCGCAAAACGCCGCGTTAATGCCCGCGGCTCTTGCCATTGCCGATATTCGTCCAAAAGCGCGTGCCCGCGGCAATGATTTCCTGCGTGTCGGAGAGCATGCGGCGTGCGTCTTCGGTGGCCATTTCCATATGTTTGACCGTCCAATTCTGGAAAATGTTGGCGGTTTCCGTGAAAGATTTGGCCGCGGTGAGCTTATTGGCGAAGTCGGCGGCGATGGAAGCCTCGCTCTGCATCCGGTCGAGCCATTTGCGGTTGGAGTCCTGAATGCGGTCCCAGAACTGAGTCTGGGCGTCGGTAAAATCCTCGATCCTTTGCCGTCCCTCGCTCATAATGTCCGAAGCCGCCCTCGTGGCGCCGCCGCGTTCTCCCCGGCGCTCCTCTTGCTGGGTCATTTTGCGCTCCCGTTCTCGAGTTTTCATGGCCAGCCGCCCCGGCAAGGCTATATAGGTCGGGCGCCATAAGGAGCCTCCCCGGCGCGCCACTTTCTTTTGCGGCGCGGGAGGGTTCTTTCGCGCATGCGCACTCGACAAACGCCGCCCCCTGCTGTAAGGGGAGCAGCCTCAACTAAAACAGCGTTCCGAAACGCTCGTCGGCCGAAAGGCTACAGACGAAACGGCAGGAGTTTTTTATGAACATCATCGAGCAGCTCGAGGCCGAACAGGCCGCCAAGCTCATCGAAGGGAAGGCGATTCCCGACTTCCGTCCCGGCGACACGGTCATCGTGAACGTGAAGGTGAAGGAAGGCGACCGCAGCCGCGTGCAGGCCTATGAGGGCGTCGTGATCGCCCGCAACGGCGGCGGCCTCAATGAGAGCTTCACCGTGCGCAAGATTTCCTACGGCGAGGGCGTCGAGCGCGTCTTCCCGGTGCATGCGCCCCTGATCGATTCGATCAAGGTGGTCCGCCGCGGCAAGGTCCGCCGCGCCAAGCTCTATTACCTGCGCGATCGTCGCGGCAAGTCGGCCCGCATCGCCGAGCGCGTCGAGACCAAGCCCAAGGCCGCGAGCGAGTAATCCTTACGGATTACGAGACTATTTTCCGCCGCCCGGCGCCGAGAGGCTCCGGGCGGTTTTGTTTTGGGCGATGCGGTCCCTCTTCCCGCTTGCGGGGAGAGGAGCAGAGCGTGGCCGTCATGCGCCGTTGAGGATCAACTGGAACTACGACAAGGCTGGGCGCGAGCCGCCTCCCTCCCCCTTGCGGGGAGGGATCAAGGGTGGGGGTCGTCTCAGTGATGAGAATGCGGCGCGGCTGCCGCCGCCTATTTGTCCAACGGCCCGTTCAAAATCCAACGATGCCCAAACGGATCGCGCAGCGTCGCGTAACGCGTGCCCCAAAACGAATTCGTCGGCTGCGTTTCGATCTTGGCGCCGAGCTTGGCGGCGCGGGAGCAGGTGTCGTCGACTTGCTTGCCCGTGTCATATTCCAGGCTGATCGAGACGGTGGCGCTGTCGCCGGGCATGGGGACGCGCGTCTGGCCGAGCTCAGGAAAGAAATCCGCGAGCATCACCGAGGCGCCGTTGATCAGCAATTCACAATGGGCGATGCGCATACCGTCGACCGAGGGCATCAGCGCGCGCTGCTTGGCGTCGAAGGCGCCTGTATAGAAGGCGATGGCCGCGGCCGCCGGGCTGACGGTGAGGTAAGGCGCAACCCTCGGTCTGTTCATCAGGCTTCCTCCGGCGGGACGTCGAGCGCGTCGCCCCATTCTTTCCTGCGAATGCTTTCATAGCGAGCCTTATCGCGCTTTGGCAGGAAAATTTCCGCCGATCCATTCGCGTCGCAGAGCTTTACAGTAACGCCAGCCTTGTTGTGGCGCGGGGGCGCGAGGATGCGCGCCTTGGCGCTTTCGCCCTGGCGCGCCGCTATGAGGTAGCTGTATTTCTCGTCTTCGAACGGCGCCGCTGCGCCTTTCAGCAATTTATGTTCTCTGGAGCGTGGCAGCCGCACCGAAAAGTGGCACCAGTCCGGAGCCGCGAGCGGGCAGGGGCGCGCATGGGCGCAAGGCGCGAGGATGGTCGCGCCTTGCGCAATCAGCCGCGCGCGCACGCCCATCAGCCTCTGGTGATCACGCGGCGTCCCCGGCTCGAGGATAAATAGCGCGCCGCCGGTCCGCGCCCAAAGCCTCTCGGTGACGCCCGGCAAATCCGCGTCGCCGAGCTCGGTCAGCGCATAGGCGACGGCGACCAGGTCGAACTTGTCTTCGAGGTTCGGCAGGCGCGTCATATCGCCGGCGACAGCCTTGGCCGCCGTCAGCAGCCCGGCCTCGGCAGCGAGGGTCTCACCCATCGCCAGAAAGGCGCGGCTGCTGTCGACCATCTCGATGCGACCCAGCGCTGGCCAAACCGCGCTGGCGGCGTAGCTTGCCGCGCCCAGCCCGCAGCCGACGTCGAGCAGGCTCTTCGGCGCAAAGCCAGGCTGCTCCTCCGCAAGCCGATCCAACACGGTGACGGCCGCGGCGTAAGTCGCGGGCATTCTCGTGAGCGCATAGGCGAGCGCGTCGGTCTCGTCGCGGATCGCCGCATTCGTGGGCTTATGGGCGCGATAGTTCGCGGAAAGACGCTCGGCGCTCTCGGCGAGCGCCTTGCGCGGCCGGCGCTCCAATTGCGCCGCGAGCGCCGCGGCGAGTCCGGCGGGCAAAGCGGGGGAGGTCACGAGTCAACCCCGGGAATCCCGGGCGTGAGCGAATCCCTCGCCTTCACGGGGAGGCTGGCGCGCGAAGCGCGGCTGGTGGGGTTCGGTCCCAGCCGCAGCCGTTGCGGCTTTGGCCCCACCCGGCGGCCTGCGGCCGCCGACCTCCCCGTAAAGGGGAGGTATGGGGTCCCTCCTCGCCAGACTGCCATTTGCCCAATCGGGAGGGGATGCGAACGCTCTTCCATGGCGCTTGCGTTACGGTTAGAAGACCCTCAATTCAAGTGGGGCCGCAAGAGCGGCGTTAAGGAAAGACCATGTCCAATTCGACCGGGCCGCGCACGCTTTACGACAAGATCTGGGACGACCATGTCGTCGACCGCCAGGATGACGGCGCCTGCCTGCTCTATATCGACCGCCACCTCATCCATGAGGTGACGAGCCCTCAGGCTTTCGAAGGCCTGCGCATGTCCGGCCGCAAGGTCCGCGCGCCGCAGAAGACGCTCGCCGTCGTCGATCACAATGTGCCGACCACCGACCGCTCGCTCCCGATCGAAGACCCGGAGAGCAAGGCGCAGGTCGAGCAGCTCGCGGTCAACGCCAAGGAATTCGGCGTTGAATATTACAATGAGCACGACCACCGTCAGGGCGTCGTCCATATCGTCGGGCCGGAGCAGGGCTTCACGCTGCCGGGCATGACCATCGTCTGCGGCGACAGCCACACCTCGACGCATGGCGCCTTTGGCGCGCTGGCGCATGGCATCGGCACTTCCGAGGTCGAGCATGTGCTCGCGACCCAGACGCTGATCCAGAAGAAGGCCGCGAATATGCTGGTGCAGGTCGACGGCAAGCTCGCCGACGGCGCCACGGCCAAGGACATCATCCTCGCCATCATCGGCGAGATCGGCACGGCTGGCGGCACGGGCCATGTCATCGAATTCGCCGGCGAAGCCATCCACGACCTTTCGATGGAAGGCCGCATGACCGTCTGCAACATGACGATCGAGGGCGGCGCCCGCGCCGGCCTCATCGCGCCGGACGAGAAGACCTTCGCTTATCTGAAGGATCGCCCCAAGGGACCCAAGGGCGAGGCCTTCGACATGGCGCGCAAATATTGGGAGACGCTCTACACCGACGCGGGCGCCCATTTCGACAAGATCGTGAAGCTCGACGCCGCCAATCTGCCGCCGATCGTCACCTGGGGCACGAGCCCCGAGGACGTCGCCCGCATCGACGGCCGCGTGCCGACCCCCGATTCGGCGAAGAGCCCGCAAAAGCGCGCCGCGATCGAGCGCGCGCTCGCCTATATGGGCCTCGCGGGCGGGGAGAAGATGACCGACATCGAGATCGACCGCGTCTTCATCGGCTCCTGCACCAACGGCCGCATCGAGGACCTTCGCGCCGCCGCGAAGATGGTCGAGGGCAAGAAGGTCGCCGAGCGCGTCAACGCCATGGTCGTGCCGGGCTCTGGGCTCGTGAAGGAACAGGCGGAGGCTGAGGGGCTCGATAAGATCTTCCTGGCCGCCGGTTTCGAATGGCGCGAGCCGGGCTGCTCCATGTGCCTCGCCATGAACCCGGACCGCCTCGCGCCGGGCGAGCGCTGCGCCTCGACCTCGAACCGCAACTTCGAAGGCCGCCAGGGCTTCAAGGGACGCACCCATCTCGTCTCCCCCGCCATGGCGGCGGCGGCGGCGATCGCCGGACGCTTCGTCGACGTGCGTAGCTGGGGATAAGCGGCGCCATCTCCGTTTGAACAGCCCGCGTGGGGCTTGTCATTCCCGGCGGGCTGAAAGCCCGACCGGGAATCCAGAGCCACAAGAGCGCTGGTTCGGCTCTGGATTCCCGATCGCTCGCTTTGCGAGCGTCGGGAATGACTTAAGCCGCCGCGCGCACGCGGTTGCGGCCCGCGGATTTCGCAGCATAAAGCGAATGATCGGCGCGTCTGAGGACGGCCTCGGCGTTCTTGTCGGCAGGGTCCGACGCGGCGACGCCGATGCTCGTCGTCACCGTGAGGCGGTTCCCTTCGTGCAGGAAAACCGCGAGTTCGATGGCGTTGCGCAGACGTTCCGCCATAACCAACGACTCTTCGAGCGTCTGCTCGACGATCAGAACAACCAGCTCGTCGCCGCCGAGCCGGCCGATGGCGCAATTCACGGAGCCCGCGGTCTGGCGCGCAATCTCGACCACTTGCGCGATGACGGCGTCGCCGGCGGCATGTCCGTGATTGTCGTTGATCGTCTTGAAGCGATCGATGTCGATGACGATCGCGCAGAATTTATCTTTCTCTCTGCGTTCCGCGAAAGCCTTGTCGGCAAATTCCGTAACCCCGCGCCGGTTGAGCGCGCCGCTCAGCGGGTCCGTGCGCACCAGCTTCTCCAGCTCGAGGCGCATTTCTTCCAAGCGCATGGAAAAACGCGCAATCGTCCAAACCATCCAGGGCGCGAGCATCAGCGGGATGACGACCGCCCGAATGAGCGATGGGCCCATTGGCGTGCCCGCCCAAAGGCTGCTGACCACGACGACGGCGATTGCAACCGTGATGGCGATCGCCGTGAAAGCGCAGACCAGGCGTATCGATTCTTTCTTGGTGCGCGGCTCGAAGAGACGTCTTGCGCCTTTGAGCATGCTGAACTCCGCAAACACTGGGAAATTTTCCCGGATAGAGCGCGATACTCTGGCGAGAGAATCCTTAATCGTCTCGAAAGTGCTTCATTAAATTGTTGCGAAAACTGAGGAGTTGTTTCGTCACGGCAGAAAATGGCATAGTTCGAATCATGGCTGATGCATCACTTGAATGGGCACAATTGAGCGCGCCGACGCTTGCTGAAATCGAAGCGCTCGCTGACGCGGCCTTTGCGGCGTTGCCCGAGAAATTCACCCGCCTCTGCGAAGGCGTTGTGTTCCACGTCGAAGACTTCCCCGACGAGGAGACGCTCGACGAGATGGAGTGCGAGACAGAGTTCGATCTTCTCGGGCTCTTCCGCGGAAAGGGCCTGCCGGATGGCGCGCATCTCGCCGAGACCGGGGCCGAGCCCAACATGGTCTGGCTCTACCGTCGGCCGATCCTGGATTTTTGGGCGGAGAGCGAGGACACGCTCGGCGACATCATCACCCATGTGCTCGTGCATGAGATCGGCCACCATTTTGGCCTTTCCGACGCGGATATGGAAGAAATCGAGCGCGGCGCGGTTCTGTAGATTCTCCGGCGCAGTCAAAAGCGGGTCAGGAGAGGCCGAACGCGTCGAGCGTCGGCTTCACGGATGGCGGCGTCGCGGGGAGGAGCTCGGCCAGCGCCTATTGCGCTTGGAGCCGGGAGAGAATCTCGCTCGCATCGACCGGCCGGCTAAAACGGAATCCCTGGAAGAAGTGGACGCCCGCCCCGCGGAGAAATTGCTGCTGCTCGGCGGTTTCGACGCCTTCCGCGGTGATATGCATGCCAAGCGCGCGTCCGATGTTCACGATGGCGTGGATGATGACGGCGCTCGCCGAGCTCGATTCGATATGCGAGACAAACATCCTGTCGACCTTCAACTTGTCGAAGGGAAGCGACAATAAATAACTGAGACCGGAGTGGCCGGAGCCGAAGTCGTCGAGCGCGATGCGCACGCCGTGATTTTGGAGAACGAGCATTTTCGTCCGCGCCAGATCGAGGTCGACGACCGCCAAAGTCTCCGTGAGTTCGAGCTCCAGCCGTGACGGCTCCAAGCCCGTTTCACCCAGAATTTTCAGGACGGCCTCGGGAAACCGCTCTTCTTTGAATTGGCGTGGCGAAACATTGACCGACACGATGACGCCCGGCCATTTGCGGGCGTCGAGACAGGCTTGCCGCAGTACGAAAAGACCAAGCTGATCGATCAGCCCGGTTTCCTCCGCGATTGCGATGAAGTCTGACGGCGGCGTCTCGCCGCGAACAGGGTGGCGCCAGCGACAGAGCGCCTCGACGCCGACCATTGTCTCGCCCTTCGAGTCGATGATCGGCTGATAGAGGAGTCGGAAATCGCCGTCTTTCAGAGAGCGGCGCATGTCCCTCGCCATCCGTTCGTGATCACGCGTCTTCCGGCGTAGGAAACCAAACATGAGAAGCCCGTCCAAGGTAACGCAGCGCAAATCATCCGCCAATTGACGCGATTTACCATTTGCGCGGCGTGAATGGCGAGGCGGATTTAAAATTGACCGCGCGTCGGCGCAGCGAACATCCCATCGGCCGTAGATGGGGCTGGGTCAGGATACAGCTTTATCCTCGCCGTCTGGGCTCCATTGGTGAGAACGACGCCATCGCTCTCGATCGCGGAGACGGTCCAGGAGTCGATCGTTTCGCCGATCTTCTTCCAGAAGCCGTCGGGCGACTCGGGCGAGGTGACAAAAGCCTGCGTCACATTCTTATTCTTGACGATGGCGCTGACCGTCAATCCGGGGGGCGCCGCGGCCATTTCAGCCGCCATCGGCGCCGCCGCCTTCGCGCTCTTCGGCGCGGGCTTGCGGTTCTTCGAGAAAATCGGCCGCGATAGTGTCTCCGTGTCGGCGCTTGCCGGCTTGGGCGGCGCGAGCTCGGCGACAGAAAGGGTCGGCGGCGTCCAGTCGGGGGCGGAGACGGTTGCCTCCGAACCGATCGGCCCGAGGAATGCGAATGCGGCAAACAGCGCCGCGAGGAGAGTAGCCGCCGCGAGGACCGCCAGCATGATCGCCGACAAGGGCGACAGGCGCGCTTTCTGAATCGGCGAGACGAACAGGCTCGAGCGCCCGAAGAACTCCTTAAGGCTTTGCGCGAGTTGGTCGGGTCTCATTGGCGGCCCTTCTGCGGCGCGCCGCCGAACACGTCGAACTGAGCCTCGATCTCCGTTTCGCCCTGTTGCGGCGCGCCCCACATCATCGCCTGGTTGCGCAGCGTCGCGGCGGCGATAATCATCAAAGGCGGCTCGCCTTCGAGCGCGCGCGCCAGCGCATGCAGATTCTCATAGCTGCCGACGACGTCGAGGCGCGCGCCCACGAGCGTGACGCCCTGGAACGGTTTCTCCGGCAGCATCTGGATCGATCTGACGGTGACTTGCGCGCTTTCGGCGATCGATTTGAGGCGCGCCTGCAAATTGGCGTTGATGACGCCGTCGCTATCGCCGTCGAAAAGCTCGCCGCGGCCATTGGTGTCGGCGACCTGCCGCGCGTAATCTTGAATCTGCCCCTCGTGCAGCGCGACCGCTTCGTAACGCGCGAGCGTCTGGCGGCGCTCGGCAATCGCTTCGGCGCCATCGGCGATCATGCGGCGCGCCGGTTCGATGAAGAGGAGGTAGAAGAGCGCAAGGGCCAGCAGATTGACGCCGACGAATAAAGCGCGTCCTCCTCGCGGGCCTTGAAGGAAGTCCTTCCAGTTCATTTCGTGGACCCCGGCTTCTTCTCGAACTTCACCTGAAGCGAAAAGCCCTCGCGCTTTTCACGCGGATCGGGGGTGATCGGGGCCGTCAAACCAGCGTCTGCGAAGAGGGGCGATTTGTTGAAGAGCGCCGGCAGGCCGACGGCCGAATCGGCGAAGCCGACAAGGTCGATGGTTTTGTCATTAGGCTTCGTCTCGCTGAAGCGAAAATCGGTGGCGTAGGCTCCGTCCGGCATAACGCGCGCTACTTCTTCCCAGAGATCGGCGAATAGCGGTTCGTCGCGCCGCGCCTTGCGCAACACCGCAAGGAGACGGCTTTCCGCCGAGGCGCGGTCGACGACCTGTCGCACTTTCGCCGCGCGCGCCGACATCTCCTGAATCTTTGCGTCGAGTTCTTCATTGAGAGCCGATTGGCGCCACAGCGTCGCGCCGAAGCCCGCCGCGAGGAGGAGGGCGGTCGCCGCGGATAGGCCGATCGCGATATTGCGAAAGGAGTGGGAGACTTCTGTCTTGCCGCCGATGACGATCGACGGCGCTTCGGCCGCGGCGTCGCGCAACCCGACCGGCTTGATGAAGGAAATATCGCCTGGCGCGAGTCCCGCGGCCGCAATCGCGCCGTCGATGAAGTCGCGGCGCAAGATCCACAGGCTCACCCGCAGCTTGTCCGCCGACGCCGGATGCGCGGCGATCGTGTGGCCGTAGACGACGTCGGCGAGCCGGAACGGCGTCTTCCGCTCTATATCGGCGATCAGCAGCCTCGGGAGATTGGCCTGAGCGACGGCAGGGATGTCGAAGCGGCGCACGAAGAAGGCAGAACCGTCGATCTCCAGCCTGATCCGCGCGGCCTGACGGGCGACGCCGCGGCGCGCCAGCGCTTCGTCCAATGACGACGCCGCGATTTCGTCGGCGGAGAGGCTCCAAAGCGGCGCGCCGCGGGCGTCGAGGAGCCAGAGGTTTCGCTCTCCAGCCCTGAGAACGAGCTGACGATCGCCCCGGTCGGTCAGCCAGGCGAGCGTCTCGGGCGGAAAGAAGGCGAAAAACTCGCGTCGGTACCAAGCGAAAAAGCGGTCGGCCGCCGGCTTGAGCGCGCCTTCGACGACATCTCGCGTCCAGAACTCGCTTGGCAAGGACAGGAGACTCCGGAGCAGAGTGACGATAACCCGGTGCGGCCATGACCGCCTGGGTCCGAGCTAGCAACGAAAGCTCTACTCCACAAAAGGCGCGGTCTTCAACCGCGCGCGACGCTGCTCTCGCGTCTCGGCGGACGCGGCGTCATGCGTCGCCCCGACGATCGCGCCCAGCGCCGACGCCGTGAAGGTCATGGGGCCGCCGAAGGGTTTGCGTTTAGAGAAAGGCTCGAAATGGTCTGCGGCGAGGATCGCGGCGTTTTCCGGAAGCCCGCCGGGCGGGTCGAAGCCCGGCCGCAAAGGCTCGTAAGGCCGGGATACCGGGGCATAGGGGAAAAGCCGGGCAGGCGTATCGACGGCAAGAGTGGGGGCCGCCCCGGCGCCCTTCGCCGAGGCCACCATCTCGACTCCGAGCGCCATCGGCGTGAAGACGACGGCTTCGTCTTGCGTCGCATAGCTGAGCGCGTCGCCCGCTTGGGGGTCTGGTCGGCTCGCCGTGCACAGGCGGAAACGCATGCGGCAGTCTGCGCTCGAATCGAAGCGCGGCGCGAGCGCGCGGAGCTGCAATTGCGCATTGGCGAATGCGCCGGCGCATTCCCGATCGGTGAAGGCGCCCGAAGCGGCGCAAGCCTCGCGCGTGGCGAAAAAGTAGGTCTTGCCAATTGTCGCCGCTTCGGCGGTCGGCGCAGAAAGCGCCAGAAGCGCGACGCAAGCGCCTTTGAATCCATATGTTCGCCATGTCTGGCGGGGATTCGCGGCGATCGACGTTCGAGCGCTGGACATCGGTGGGATCGTTCGACCTAGGCTCAGGCTAAAGGCGCAATTTAACCCAGAATAGGACATTCCGGCGTCGAAAGCTCTCGAATTCGTCCTTATTGCGAAGATCGCCGTCTATCGCTAGTGCTTGGTCCGGTGTTGATCCAGCGAAGGGTCGTCGATGGCGGCGCAGACCGAATTTCCGGGGCAGGCCGCGCATTCCGGGCCCAATGCGTGGCCGGACGCGAACAGCCCCGAATTCGCCGAGGCCTTCGGCGCCTTCATCCTGCGCGAAAAGGCGATCGACGAACTTGCTCTGCAGCGCTCGCAGCGCGCGGCCTTACAAAGCGGCGAGCGGTTCGATCATGTGCTGACCAAGCTCGGCCTCGTTTCGGAAGTCGATCTGTGCGGCCATTTGGGGAAATTCCTCGGCATTCCGCAACTGGAGACCGGCGAGATTCCGATGGAGCCGCCGCTGCGCGCGGAGATCCCGGAAAAATTCATCCACGCCAACCGGCTGTTGCCGCTTGCGGTCGATGAGCGGCGTCTGCGGCTCGCGGTGACCGATCCGCTCGATCTCGAACCGGTTCAGGCGCTGTCCTATTCGACAGGCTATGAGATCGAGCTGAGGCTCGCGACGCCGGCGCAGTTCGATAAAGCCTGGTCGTCTCTTTATGGCGCAAAGCAGGACGGCGTTTCGCTCGTCGATAATGACGCGCGCGCCAATGACGCCAGCGAATTCGACCTTCAGCGTCTGCGCGACATCGCCAATGAGGCGCCGGTCGTGCGGCGCGTCAATCAGATCATCGGCGACGCGATCGAAGCCCGGGCGTCGGACATTCACATCGAGCCGTCGCTCGAAGCCGTGCAAGTGCGCTATCGAATCGACGGCGCCTTGCGGACGGCGGAGACGCTGCCGCCGGGCCTGAAGGCCGCCATCGCCTCGCGCATAAAAATCATGGCGCGGCTCGACATTGCCGAGCGCCGCCTGCCGCAGGACGGGCGCATCAAGCTCGCCATTCGCGGCGTCGACATCGACTTTCGCGTTTCGACCCTGCCGACGGCGCATGGCGAGAGCATCGTGCTGCGTATTCTCGACCGCAGCCAGATCGCGCTCGATTTCGACAAGCTCGGCTTCGAGCCGCAGACGACCGAGCAATTGCGCAAGGTGATGCGCAATCCGAACGGCATCGTGCTCGTCACCGGCCCGACCGGCAGCGGCAAAACGACGACGCTCTATACGGCGCTCAAGGAGCTGACGACGCCGGACGTGAAGGTCTTCACTGTCGAGGACCCCATCGAATATCAGCTTGCCGGCGTCAATCAGGTGCAGGTGCAGCCGGGGATCGGGCTCGATTTCCCCAATACGCTGCGCGCCATTCTGCGCCAGGACCCCGACGTGATCATGATCGGCGAGATTCGCGACGCCGAGACGGCGAAGATCGCCATTCAGGCGTCGCTCACCGGCCATCTCGTCTTCTCGACGCTGCACACCAACAGCGCGGCGGCCTCGATCACGCGTCTCATCGACATGGGGGTCGAGAATTACCTCATCGCCTCGACCGTGAAGGCGGTGCTGGCCCAGCGTCTCGTGCGCCGCCTCTGCCAATGCGCGGGGCCGCTGGAGACTCGCGCGCAGGTTCGCGCGCAATTTGCCGGAGAGCCTTTCGCGAAGGGGCCCGACAGACTCTCATCGCCCAGGGGCTGCCCCCATTGTCGGAATCTCGGCTACACGGGCCGCTCCACCATCGCGGAGCTTCTCATCATGAATGACCGTATGCAGCGGCTGGTTTGTGAGAGCGCGCCCGATGCGCAGCTCGAAGCCGCGGCGCGCGAAGCCGGCATGACCACCATGTATCAGTGCGGCATGACCAAAGCCTGGCGCGGCGAGACGACGATCGAGGAAGTCGCGCGCGTCACGCGAATGGATTGACGCTCATGCCGATGTTCAAATATCGCGCCTATAGCGGCTCGGGCGATTTGCTGGAGGGCGAGATCGAGGCGCGCACGGTCGCGGAAGCTGAGGACGCGCTGTTCCAGCGGGGCGTCACGCCTTTCGAGACACGCGCCGCCAAGACGGAAGGCGCTGCGCGGCTGACGCAAATCTCCTTCGGCAAGCGCGGCCCGAACGCGGCGCAGATCGCCTCCTTCACGCGCGAATTCGCGACTCTGGAGCAGGCGGACGTGCCGCTTGATCAGAGTCTGCGCATCCTTTCCGCGCAAAGCCCGACGCCGGCGCTCCGTGAGCTGGCGCAGGAGATTCTGGCGCGCATCGTCGACGGCGCCTCGCTCTCCGACGCTCTGTCGCGGCGGCCCGACATTTTCGGCCAGGAATATGTGAATGTCGTGCGAGAGGGCGAGACCGTCGGCAAGGTCGGCCCCGCGCTTTCCGATCTCGCCGAAATGCTGGAGCGCCGACTGGAGTTGAAGGCGCGGGTGCAGAGCGCGCTGATTTATCCGGCTTTGCTCATCACGCTCGCCATTGTGGCGACGGGCGTCGTTCTCGGCACGCTCGTCCCGAGCATCGCGCCGATCTTTGCCGACAATGGCAAGGACATGCCGGCGGGCCTGCAATTCATCCTCAATGTCGAGGCTAATCTCGGAAACATTGCGCTCGTTCTCGCGGCCGTCGGCGGCGCAATTGCGGCCTTGTACAAGATGGCGCAGTCTCGTCCGGCGTGGCTCATCGCCCTCCACCGCTTCTATCTGCGCATTCCAATCGTCGGATCGCTGCTCGCGCAATTCGCGACGGCGCGTTTCGCGCGCACGCTGGGCTCGATGCTGAAGGCCGGCGTTCCGCTGCTTCAGGGCTTGGAAAGCGCGCGCACGGCGGTCTCGAACCAGTTCCTCAATCATGAGCTGGCCGGCGTGATCGAGGCGGTGCGCGGCGGCGCGCATCTCAGCGGGTCTCTCGCCAATGTGCCTTATTTGCCGCCCGTCGCGTTGCAGATGGTCACGATCGGCGAAGAGACGGCGCAGCTCGGCGACATGCTGCTGCGCGTCGCCGCCATGTTCGAACGCGAGACCCAGCGCTCCATCGAAAGAGCGATGGGCCTGCTGACGCCGATGCTCACCATCTTCATCGCCACCGTCGTCGGCGGCCTGATCATGACGGTGATGGACGCTGTGCTCAGCATCAATGATCTTGCGGTCAAATGATGCGGCGCCGACGCCTTCCGCCGCGCCGGCGCGCCGGCTTCACAATGCTGGAGTCGCTCGTCGTGCTGGCGCTGATCGCGCTCCTCGCCGGCATGGCCTCGCAACTGCTGCGTCCGCCCTCCGCCCGCATGCGGCTCGAGGCGGCGACGCGCGGCTTTTGCGCGACGTTGCGCGCCACCCGCTCGCGCGCCATCGTGACCAATGGCGAGGCGGCCGTCATTATCGACCTCTTCGCCAAGACTTATGCGTCTCCGGTCGGCGGCGTCGGCAAGCTGCCGGCCGACGCCCAGATCGCGCTCGACATCGCCAATACGCAGCGCCTGTCCGAGAGAACCGGCGCTATCACATTCTTCCCCGATGGCGGCTCGACAGGCGGCGACATGGTCTTGCAGACCCCCGAAGCGCGGGCGACGATCTCGATCAATTGGCTGACAGGCGAGGCCAAATGCGCGCTCGGCTGAAATCCAGGCAAGGATTTTCCCTCATCGAGTCGCTTGCGGCCTTCGCCATCCTCGCCATGACGTTGTCGCAGCTTCTCAACGGCGTCAGCGGCGGGGTCCGCAACGAGACGCGCGCCGATTTCCTGTTGCGCGCCGCGCGCCAGGGGGCGTCGCAACTGGACGCGCTGGGGGCGGACGGGTCGGTTCCGCTTGGCGAGACGAGCGGCCGCTATCCCGACGGTCTCTATTGGTTTCTGTCGGTCGCGCCGGGCCGGACCGTCGCTGGGCCGGGCGGCGCTCCCGTGGCCACAAGCTTCCATGCGCGTCTGACGATCAAGAAGCCTTCTGGTTTCGGCGAGACCTTCACGCTCACGACGGTGAAGATGAAAGCCGTGGACCCCCGTCAGGCGTCGTCGCCGCTATGAAGCGACGCGCGCCCGATGGCTTCACCCTGCTGGAGCTTCTGCTGGCGATCAGCATCCTCTCGCTGATCACCGGCTCGATCCTGGGCGGCATCCATCTCGGGCGGCGAACATGGGAAGCAAGCCGCGCCGGCGACGCGCTGGATGAAGTCGAATCCGCGGTGAGGGCAACGACCGGATTGATCTCCAGGAGCTATCTGGTTCAGACCGAGCCGGCGATGCAAACGACTCAGCCGGGGACCTCAGGCTCCTTTCGCGGCGCGCGGGACGCTTGTCGTTTCATCGCTTTGAGCGAGGGCGGCGGGCAGTGGGGCGGGCTCATCGTCACGGAAATCGGCGTCGACAACGGCCCGGATGGGCCGGAGCTCGCCGTCTGGACCAAGCCTTATCGTCCCACGGACGGGATCGCGCCAGCGCGCGCCGGGATGCGGAAGACGGTGATCCTCAGTAATCTCGCCGACCTGCAATTTTCCTTCTTCGGCAGCCAGCAGCAGGCGCCGATGGGGTTGCCGCAGCAGGGGCCGCCCCCCGCCTGGAGCCAGATCTGGAAAAGCCAGACAGGCATGCCGATTCTCGTTTCCGTAAAGATCGCCGCGAACAGAATGGGGCATACGCTAGCGGCCGACGCCACCGTCGCGCTCCGCCAGCAGTGATACCGTTTCCGTTTGAATAGGTGGGATTGGGGCTTGTCATTCCCGATCGCTCGCTGCGCGAGCGTCGGGAATGACACCGAACCGATCAAGCGGATCTCGTATGAAACGGTAGCTAGCCGGCTTCCAGCGGTCCGAAGACCCAGACGAGCCAGAGGCCGAGCGCCAGATGCGGGCCGAAGGGGATAGGCTGGCGCGCATTTTCGAGTGCGCCCTGCCGCAGCGCCACGACCGCCGAAATCAGGGCGGAGAACACGGCGTAAATCAGGGAAGACGGCAGGCCCGCAAAACCCAGCCAGATTCCGGCGAGCGCATAGAGCTTGGCGTCGCCCTCGCCAACCCCGGGGGCGCCCCGTAAGCCTTCATAAGCGAAAGCGACAAGGCGCATGGACGCATAACCGGCTGCGCCGGCGGCGAGCCGGGTCGCCGCCTCTTGTGGCGCGCCGATGAGGAAAGTCCCAAACCCGCAGAGCCCCAGAAACAGAACCGGCCCATCGGGGATGACGAAGTACCGGGCGTCATAGAGCGCGATCAGGCCGAGGGCGGGCAGGAGCATGAGGCTCGGGACCAGAAAGAACCCCATATCGGCCCATTGTCCCAGAAGCGCGAGGAGGGCGCAGGCGGCCGCCCAGGCCGCAGGGGCGAAGGCGCGCCCGTCGCCTCGCCACAGGAAGATGTCGCGCGCAAGCGGCGCCAGTGCGCGCCGTCGGCGTCGGCATCTCGCCAGCGAGGCCGTAAGAGAGACGCGGGGGAGGAATATGCGGTTCAAGGACGCCTCACGGCTCTGCTAAAATGAGACGAAATGGCGGCCATCCACAGGCTTCGCGCGGGGCGCCCCGGTCTTGCCGTCTCCGCGGCTCTCCTACGGCAGGCGTGGGTTGCCCTGTCGCCGCAGAATCTCCCTAACATGCAGCGACGTTTCATAATAGTTCAGCTCGAGCGGCTTATCCGAGCCCTGTTCTCGTGGCGACGCTTGCGCAAACGTGTTAAGCCTCGTCGCGTTCGAGTAGGCGTGGCGGCCAAATCACGGGTTTCGGATTTGCGTGTTGAAATTAAAGCCTCTCTTCTGGCTTTGGCTGTCGCGAGCGTCGCTGGGTGCGGGTCGACGACCGGGGCTGGCGGGGGCCCCCCGATCGCTGAGTGGAACGTCGAGCCGATCTCCCGTTCGGAGCGGAGCGACGGCGGCGGAAGGCGTTCAGAGGGGCTGCTGCGGCCCAGAACCGCCAATGGGCGGGCCCTTGTCGCCGAGGGCACCGGCAGGTTTATCGGCTCGAGCAGAGGGCGGTCCGGCCCATCCGATCCGGTTAACGAAGAGGGCGTAACCCTCAATCTGGCCAATCTCCCGATCCCGCAGGCGGCCAAAATCGTCGTCGGCGACATATTGGGCGCGGATTTCGTCGTCGATCCTAAGCTCGATGGCAAGGTGACGATCCATACCGCCAATCCGGTTCGCAAGAGCGCGGCGCTCGATCTGTTTCAGTCCGCGCTGCGGGTCGCCGGCGCGTCGGTCGTCAAATCCGGCACTATCTACAAGATCGTTCCGAGCGATCAGGCCGCCATTTCCGGCGAAGTAATCACCAGCGACTCCACGCCTCTCGACGCCGCCCAATTCGGCGAGGGCGCGCGCGTCGTGC
This sequence comes from Methylocystis iwaonis, assembly GCF_027925385.1. Lineage (NCBI taxonomy): Bacteria > Pseudomonadati > Pseudomonadota > Alphaproteobacteria > Hyphomicrobiales > Methylocystaceae > Methylocystis > Methylocystis iwaonis. Next base: position 2,382,561 of record NZ_AP027142.1, on the reverse strand, counting down.
AGTTGCGCTATGTGTCCGCCGCCGAGATGAAGCGCGTGTTGGAGCCGATCGCGGCGCGCGGGGCCATTGTTCGCGCCGACGACGCCCGCAACACATTGACGCTCACCGGCGCGCCCCAGGACCTCGCGACCCTGCAAGACGCCATCGACATGTTCGACATCGACACGATGAAAGGCATGTCTTTCGCGTTGGTGCCGGTGCGCAGCGGCGACGCCGACTTGCTCGCCGACGACCTCAAAAATGTCTTCGGCTCCGAAAAGGAGGGGCCGATGGGCGGGATGATCCGCTTCATCGGCAATAAGCGGCTCTCGTCGATCCTCGTCATTTCGTCGCAGCCGCAATATCTCGCCCGCGCCCGCACCTGGATCGAGAAGCTCGACGCCCGCGCCGAGCACGCCGAGAAACAGTTCTTCACCTATCGCGTCCAGAACCGTCCCGCCAAGGAGCTGATGACGGTTCTGACCTCGATCTTCGGCGCCAAGGGCCAGGGGGAGTCCAGCGTCTCGCCGCGTTTCGGCCAGTCGTCGCTGTCCTCGGGCAATGGCTTTGGCGGCGGCTTGGGCGGCGGGCAGGGGGCGACGAGCCCGCTCGGCGCGCTATCGGCGTCGGGACCGACGTCGGGCGTCAGCGGCGGCGGCGTTGCTTCGAACGGCGGCCTGGGCGGCGGCGGCGGGATGGGCGGCGGCCTCGGCGGGGGCGGCGGCTTGAGCGGCGGCGTCGGCAGTCCCAGCAGCATCAGCGGCTTCAGCGTTCCGGGCGGCGCGCAGAACGGCGCGGCGCAAGGGCCCACGCCCGCCGTCAGCATGGACAACGACCGCTACAAGATCGGCGTCGACGACGCCAAGAACGCCCTGATCGTCATGGCGACCCCAGAGGATTATCGTCGCATCCGGCAGGTGATCGAGACACTCGACGTGCTGCCGAACCAGGTCTTCCTGGAAGCCACGATCGCGGAGGTGAGCCTCAACGACACGCTGCGTTTCGGCGTTCGCTGGTTCATGCAGAGCCATTCCAACCTTTTCGGCTTTTCGAGCGGCGCGGGAAAAGCGCCGGCTCCCAATGATCTGCTCGGATCGAATCTCCTCGGCGCGCCGGTTGGCGCCGTGTTCCCCGGTTTTGCCTACGCCTTCCGCGCTCTCAATCAGCAGGTGACTTTCAATGCGCTGAACACGATCACCGACGTCAACATCATCTCGACGCCGTCGCTGACGGTTCTCGACAATCGCGAGGCGATGCTGCAGGTCGGCGATCAGATTCCCGTTCAGACGCTGACTAGCGTCTCGGCGATCGGCAATACGTTCAACTCGGTCAACTACACCAATACGGGCGTCATTTTGAAAATCACGCCGCATATCAGCGAGAGCGGGCGCGTGATGCTGGAGCTCGAGCAGGAGGTCTCCAATGTCGACCCCAACACCGCGGCGGGCAGCACGACGCCGACTATTCAGCAGCGCCGAGTGAAGACGCAGGTAGTCGTCAATGATGGCGAGTCCTTGATGCTCGGGGGGCTCGTGAAAGATCAAAATGGCAACGGCAGCGCCCAGGTGCCGGTCGCCGGCGACGTGCCGCTGGTCGGCAATCTGTTCAAGGACAAGGGCAATACGATCCTCAAGAGCGAGCTGGTGATCATGATCACGCCGCATGTGGTGCGCTCGCTCAGCGAAGGCCGCGAGATCACCGAGGAATATAAGCGCAAGCTGCTCAACATCTCGACGCGCGCGATCGGCCGCCCGCACGACATCGAGCAATCGGCGCGGCGCACCTTCCTCGATCCCTGGTCGAAAAGCCCTTGGCGCACCGACCGCGAGACGCGCTGATCAGCAGTCGGGAACGCCCGCTCCATTGCTCGCGATCACCTCGCGAAGCCTTTGCGCATATCTGGAGGAGCCGCGGCGCATTTCTTTGAGCGCGAACGGCTTGCCGCTCGACGGCCGCATATCGACAATTGCGTCCTTGGCGCTGGTCTGACCCGAGGCGAGCAGCGCTTCGGCGTGAATCAGATAGGCGCCGTGATCGGCGAGCTGAACGAAATTCATCGGAAAACGCGAGTCTTTGCGGTTGAGCTGGTTGGGGTAAGGCGTCGCCGCGAGTAGCCCGACCTGCTCCACCGGAAAGCTGCTGAGCGCCGCGAATAGCGCTGGAGGGCTCGTCTGAGGATCTATTCCCGGGCTGCGGGAGTGGACGGTGACGAGCGGGATCAAAGCTCGAAACAGCGCCGGATCGACGCCCGAAACCTGATCGAGCTCCAGAACTGTCTCGAACAAACCATGCTTCGGCTCGATGGGCTTATCCGACGCCGGCGTCGGGGCGATCTGACCCGGCGCCGCGGCCGTGCGGAAAGAGACGATCGCATTGGCGACGGCTTTCGCGGCGCGTTGGTCGAGCCCGATTCCGGCCAACGCCAGTTGCAGCAATTCCGGCGTCGCGGCGTTGAGGTCGATTTTGCCGCCTTCTTCCTCTATCGCCAGCGCGATTGCCGCGCCGTCGAGGACGCAGAAGCTCGGCGCGCCGTCATAGACGATTGGTTCGGCGTTTGGCCCCCCGACCGCCGCGTCGCGTTTCGAGAGCAGGGTCAGCGTGGCGAGATTGATGGCGCTTTCGGCGATGAAACTCGCCTGCGTTGCGCCGGCGATATTATGCGCGGTCTGCAGCCTCAGACGCCCCGACGTCATGAAGGCGACGACCATCATTGCAATCAGGCCCGTGCCCCAAATCACCGCGAGCAGGGCAAATCCCGCGCGCCTCTTGCGGCGCGCGGAAGCAAACTTAAATCGCGTCATTTCGACGGGGCGCTGCGGGATAGCGCGCCGGCGCCGCCTTCGCGCCCTTCCGGCCCGAGCGAGCCGACGTCGTAAGGCCCGCTCTGACCCGGCGCGCGGTAAAGATAAGCATGGCCCCAGGGGTCTTTGGGAACGCCGGCCGCTTTCAGATAGGGGCCGCTCCAGGAGGAGACGCCCGCCGGCCGCTGCACCAGCGCGTTCAATCCTTCCTCTGTCGAGGGATAACGACCCGCGTCGAGGTAGAAGAGATCGAGCGCGCTGGAAAGATTCTCCATTTGAATCTGCGCCGTCTTAACCTTGGATTCCGACAGATAGTTCAGCACGCGCGGCCCGACGAGACCGACGATCGAGCCGATGATCGCGAGCACGACCAGCATTTCGACAAGCGTGAAGCCGGCTCGACGGCCGCGAACGCGCAGGAAGCGATTACGGCGCGCCGTCCGCGCTTTCGACGATCGTTCAAATCCCTTTTGCATTTCTTATTTCCCGTTTTTCGCCGATTGCCTGCACGGCAAGCCGGCTTCCTGCCCCAATGACGATCGTGAGCGTCGAACGCCATTAACGCTCAGAGCTCGACGTAAATGTCGCAGCCATATACCGACATCGGATTGCCGGAAGCGTCCTCGATCTTGTTCCAGCATTTTCCGACGCCGGCGATCATCCGGTAGACGAAGACGCCCTCAGCCTCGACGGCGCGCTTCTCCGGTGCTTTTTGCCGGCCAAGATAATTGAAATATGACACTGCAATATCGTCGCCGCAGCGATAAAGCGTGCCGCGATCCAGCAAGAAGACGCTGCTGCGATCCTTCGCATTGCTGACGCAGTAAGAGTAATGGGTGAGCGACTCGGGCTTCATGCTGATCTGCCCCGAGGCCGAATGGCCAGGCAACAGCAAGGCGCCGCCGAGCAGCAGTCGAATTATGAATGCGAAGCGGGACGCCATATGCAGCTCCAGCGACTGGGCGAAGGAAATTGAATCGTGTGTAAGGTCGATTCAAGGCCGGAGCAATCTTGGATCGCTTTTTAAGCGGGCAGGGGAGGGCTTCGTTTGCCGGGCGGATGACGTCGGCGGGGCGTATCCAAAAATGATTTGGCCCGGCGCAGTCATAGCGAGGATGCGCCGGGCCTGTATCTCACGCTGGGCAGAAGCGCAAGACAGGCGCAATCTGGAGTTCTTCGCGCGGCGACGCTACCGCTCATGCGCAGCTAATTGTGAGATTGCGCAGGGTCTTTGGCGCCTCTGTCCCGGTTCCCTTCAAGACTGCGTCGCATTGGTCCGACCTCTTAATAATGTCGAAAGTCTCGGAGCGCACGATTTTCGGGTTTGAAACAGGCCCTCGCCGGATGGAGGGAAAAATGCTCGAACTCATCTACATTGCGCGTTTCGATTTCCTCGCGGAACCCAACAGTTCCGATCTCAACCGCCCGCCCGACGACGCCGCCGTCGCAATGGCGATCGCCGACGCTGACGAGGCGTCGGAGAAGGCCGACGAAAGCAGGTCGGGGGCGACTATCGTCGTCCGCGGTAGCCGGCGGACGTTGAACTGAATCGATGGCGCGGGGTCAGCTCATTCAAAATTGTGTATTGTAAAACGCGCTACAAACGGATATGGATGGGCGCAAATGGAGGGTTCCTCGTGTCCCGAGCCGTCGTGCGCAAAGAGCATCCGCTTTCGATGCGGTTGCCGGAAGCCGATCTCGCCATCATCGATCGGGCGGCCGCGCTACGCGGTCGCTCGCGCACCGACTTCGTGCGCGACGCAGCCGTACGCGCGGCCGAAGACGTGCTGATGGAGACGGCGCCCATTCGGATGACTGCCGCCGGGTTCGAAGCGTTCGTGGCGGCATTGTCTGGACCAGCCACCTCGGCGCCGGAGATCGTCGAGCTTTCCCAACGTGCGGCGCCGTGGGAGACCGGTGATTCGGATGCCGAGAGGGCTGAGGCTTGGCGATCTCCCGCCCCGAACCGCTGACGGCGACTCACATTCTCGACGAGTTCTCCTGCGGAAAGTCATCTCTCGACCGCTGGCTCAAAACGCGGGCGCTTTCGAACCAAGAAAAAGGCTTCACGGCGGTTATGGTCGTTCACGAGATGAATCGTGTCATCGGCTACTACGGTGTTGCGCCAACGGCGATCGTGCCGACACTGCTGCCCAGGTCCATTCGGACCGGGCAACCGCCCGACCCTGTTCCATGCCTGCTACTGGGACAGCTCGCGACCGATCGGAGCTGGATCGGCAAGGGAATTGGCACGGGCCTGCTCAAGCACGCTTTGCAGCGGTGTGTCGCGGCTGCGAGCCTCATCGGAGGTCGGGCCCTGGTTGTTAAAGCGGTCGACGGCGAAGCGGCCGCGTTCTGGGCGCGACGCGGTTTCCTTCCCTCGAAAGACGATCCTCACGTACTCTTCAGATCGATCGCTGATATTGCAGCATCGCTTCGCTAGCTGCCAGGACGACATCTGGCGCAAGGGCGTTCGAATTCTTTATGGTGGTGAAATGGCGCGCCCAAGGGGATTCGAACCCCTGTTTTCGCCGTGAAAGGGCGACGTCCTAGGCCTCTAGACGATGGGCGCGGGCTTGCGCCGCTCAGGCGGCGCAGCGAGGGCTGTATAGAGGGGCGCGGCGCGCAAGACAAGCCTCGATGATGCGCGATTTGCCCCGGATGGGGGATAAGTGGTTCAAATTCCCCATCTCAGAATTTCATAGGCGTGAAGGCCGATGCGCGAGGCATATATCCCGACGAGCGCGAAGCCGAAGGCTTTCACCGTGATCCAAAGATAGGCTTCCATGTCCGGGTGCATGAGCGAACGCCTTTCATCTCAGGTTGCTGCGCCTTGGGGCCCCCTTGTCTTCTTCTTGCGAGAATCAAGTAGCAATCCGCGTGCCGGATGGCCTCGGCGCCGGCTGTTAAATCCTCTAGGCGCGCCCGTCCGAGCCTGTTACTGGGCTCACGGCCATGCTCACCATCAATGATCTCACCTACCGCCTCGGCGATCGGCTGCTCTTCGATAAGGCGGGCGCCTTTCTGCCGGGCCGCGCGCGCGCCGGCTTTGTGGGGCGCAACGGCGCCGGCAAGACGACGCTTTTTCGCCTCATCGCCGGGGAAATTGCCGCCGAATCGGGCAATATCGCCCTTCCGGCCCGCACGCGGCTCGGCCGCGTCGAGCAGGAGGCTCCGGGCGGGCCGACCCGGCTCATCGACTTCGTGCTCGCGGCCGACGTCGAGCGCGCCGAGCTTCTCACCCGCGCCGAGACCGCGCATGACGGGCATGACATCGCCGAGATTCAGACCCGCCTCGCTGACATCGACGCCCATTCCGCGCCGGCGCGCGCGGCGGCGATTCTCCATGGTCTCGGCTTCGACGCCGAAGCCCAGCAACGGCCGCTGTCGGAGTTCTCGGGCGGCTGGCGCATGCGCGTGGCGCTCGCGGCGGTGCTCTTCTCGGCGCCCGACCTTCTGCTGCTCGACGAGCCGACCAATTATCTCGACCTCGAAGGAACGCTTTGGCTTGTCGATTATCTCGCGCGCTATCCGGCGAGCGTGCTGGTCATCAGCCACGACCGCGACCTGCTCGACGATGTGGCGACGCATATTCTGCATCTCGAACGGGGCAGGCTGACGCTCTACAAGGGCAATTACACGTCTTTCGAGAAACAGCGGCGCGAGGCGGCGCTGCTCGCCGCCAAAGGCGCCAAGAAGCAGGAAGAGCAGCGCAAGCATCTGCAGGAATTCGTCGACCGCTTCCGCGCCAAGGCCACCAAGGCGCGCCAAGCCCAGTCGCGCCTCAAAATGCTGGAGAGGATGGAGCCGGTCGCGGCGATCGTCGACGACAGCGTGCTGCCGATCTATCTCCCGTCGCCCGAGAAGCCCTTGTCGCCGCCGATCATCGCGCTGGAGCGGGTTTCCATCGGCTATGGCGAGCGCGTGGTGCTCTCGCGCCTGTCGCTCTCCATCTCCAACGACGACCGCATCGGCCTCCTCGGCGCGAACGGCAACGGCAAATCGACCTTCGCGAAGCTCCTCGGCGGACGGCTTTCGCCCATGGCCGGCAATATGGTGCGCGCGGCGAAGCTGGAGGCGGGCTTCTTCGCCCAGCATCAGGTCGACGATCTCAACGAGAACGACACGCCTTATCTCGTCTTCTCGCGGCTGATGCCCGACGCCCCCGAGGCGCGGGTGCGGGCGCGGGCGGCGCAGACGGGTTTTTCGGGCGCGCGGGCCGACACCAAAGTGGCGCATCTCTCGGGCGGCGAGAAGGCGCGGCTGCTCATGGGCGTCACCGCGTTCAACGCGCCGCATCTCCTTATCCTCGACGAGCCGACGAACCATCTCGACATCGACAGCCGCGCCGCGCTGATCGAGGCGATCAACGATTATGAGGGGGCGGTGGTGCTGGTCTCGCACGACCGCTATCTGCTGGAGGCCTGCGCCGACCGGCTATGGCTCGTGGCCGATGGGACGGTGAAGCCCTTCGACGGCGATATGGACGACTACGCCAGGCTGGTGTTGTCCAAGACCAAGGCGGAGGAGCCCAAACGCGAGGCGGCTCCGGCGGCGGCGGCCGAGATGGCGCCGAAGCGGCGCGACGCGGGGTTCTATCGCCGCAAGCTGGCGGAGGCGGAGGCGAAGGTCGAGAAATTCACCCAGCTTTTGGGGCGCGTCGACGAGATGCTCGCCGCGCCTGACGCGTTTTCGCGCAATCCGCAGGAGGCGGCAAAGCTCGCGGCGCAGCGCGAGGAGCTGGCCAAGGCGCTGGCTTTGGCGGAGGAGCAGTGGCTGGAGCTGGCGGCCGAGGCGGAGGGGTGAGGCGGGCCCTCATCCGACCCCGCTTTGCGGGGCCACCTTCTCCCGCAAGCGCAGGGCTGTCCGGGGAATGAGTCGAAAGGTCGCGGGCGCATGCCCGGTTTTCCCGACGGTTGTCGGGTATTTTCCGGTTGTCGAGACTGGAAAAAAGGACCGGACATGCCCGTGCACTCTACTGTATTCGCCCAACTGCTCAAGCCGGTCGATCGGCGCGCCTTCAAGCAGATCGTCGAGCGGCATGGCGGCGACGCCTACGACAAATCCTTCAAGAGCTGGGATCACCTCGTCGCGCTCATCTACGCCCAGCTTGCCGGGGTCTCCAGCCTGCGCGCCCTCGTTCCCGCCTTCAACGCCGACGCGCGCGCGCATTATCACCTCGGGACGCGGCGGCTCGCGCGCACGACCCTTTCCGACGCCAACGCCCGCCGGCCCGTCGCCGTCTTCGCCGATCTCTTCGCCATGCTCTCCGGCGCGCTCGACCGTCATACGCGCCGGGAGGGCGCGGACATGATCCGCCTCATCGATTCGACGCCCATCCCTTTGAGCAAATTCCTCGATTACGCCCGCTCCAACGGCCGCACTCACGGCCTCAAAATGCACGTGGTCCATGACCCGCGCGCCAATCGGCCCCTTCGCGCGGAAGTCACGCCCGCCAATGTGAACGACATAGAGATCGGCAAGAAAACCGATATCGAGCCGGGCGCCGCTTATGTCTTCGACAAAGGCTATTGCGACTATCGCTGGTGGACCGAGATCGCCGCGCAAGGCGCTTTCTTCGTCACCCGGCCGAAGGCGAACGCCCGCTTCCGGGCGATCGCCGCCCGCCCGCTCGACCCCGAAAGCGCGCGGGGCGACGGCTTCGCCGTGATCGCCGACGAGGAGGTGGCGCTGGCCAGCAAAGGCGATTCCAAGCTGCCCATGCCGCTGCGGCGCATCACCGTGGAAAGAGACGAGGCCAAAGGCCGCATCGTCCTCATCGTCAACGACATGCGCCGCCCGGCCGCGGAAATCGCCGCGCTCTACAAGGGCCGCTGGGCAATCGAGCTGCTGTTCCGTTGGATCAAGCAGCATCTCAACATCAAGAGCTTCATCGGCGAGGCCGAAAACGCCGTGCGCCTGCAGCTCTTCGCCGCGATGATCGCCTTCACCCTGCTGCGCATCGCCGCCTGCGTCCACAAGATCGACATGGCGGCACTGCGTTTCGCCGAGCTCGTCGGCCGCTTCCTCTTCGACCGCCGGCCGATCGCGCTTATCGACAAGCCGCCAATCAGGCCCAAGCCCGGCCGAGACTTCTCTAGTCTGCAGCTCCAGCTCGCGGCCCTATGATTTCCCCGGACAGCCCTGTCCGCAAGCGGGAGAAGGAGTCGCGTGTCCTGAAACCTCGGTGTTCTCTCCTTCTCCCGCCTGCGGGAGAAGGTGGCCCTCGCGTCAGCGAGGGTCGGATGAGGGCGGCCGCATCCACAAAGCAATATCGTTCAGCGCCGCGCCCCCAATTACCCGCTCATTGTCCAGCCGCAGCACCCGCCACCCGTTCGCGAAAAACCAAGCATCCCGCCGACGGTCATGCGCCTTCTGCTCGGGCTTCTCATGCGGCCGGCCGTCCAGCTCGACGATGAGCCGGCGTTCGAGGCAGGCGAAGTCCGCAATGTAAGGACCAATCGGGACCTGCCGGCGGAACTTCAGCCCCTCGAAGGCTCGGCCACGTAAGCAGCGCCAGAGCATGTCCTCGGCGACCGTCATGTTACGACGCAGGCTGCGGGCTTGGGTGAAGCGGGCTTTCGGCGTGTCGTCGCGCATGTGGCTGGGCCCTCATCCGACCCCTGCTGACGCAGGGGCCACCTTCTCCCGCACGCGGGAGAAGGAGTCGCGTTGCAATATTCGCGATCATCTCCGACCGATCCTAACCTTCTCCCGCTTGCGGGAGAAGGTGGCCCTCGCGTCAGCGAGGGTCGGATGAGGGCGTCAAATCCGCAAACTCCGGATGCCGCTCCAAATAAGCCACAACGAAAGAACACGTCGCCCGCACCTTGAGCCCGCGCGCCCGCGCCGCCAACAGCGCCCCGTGGATCAGCTTCGACGCCGCGCCGCGGCCCTGCAGGGCAGGGGGCGTTTCCGTGTGGGTGAAGGTCATCACCCCGTCGGTGAGCGTATATTCCGCGAGCGCCATCGACCCGTCGAGATCGAGTTCGAAGCGGCTCCGGGCCGAGTTATCGCGCACGGCAAAGCTCTCTCCCATTCCTTCCTCCCCTTCATGCTCCCGACATGGCGCCGCGGCGCGGGAAAGGAAAGACCGGCGCGGGAAAGCTTGCCTTTTCCGCCCGCCCGCGCTTCAACCGCCCGGGAGCCGTCGCTATGCTCTCCCTCCTCGAATCGTCTCAGTGGAAGCCACCATGCGCCTGTCCCGTTATTTCCTGCCCATCCTGCGCGAGACTCCGAAAGAAGCCGAGATCGTCTCGCACCGGCTGATGCTGCGGGCGGGCATGATCCGGCAGGAATCCGCCGGTATCTACGCCTGGCTGCCGCTGGGCCTCAAAGTGCTGAACAACATCACCCGCATCATCCGCGAGGAGCAGAACCGCGCCGGCGCCGTCGAGCTGCTCATGCCGACGATCCAATCGGCGGACCTCTGGCGCGAATCCGGCCGCTACGACGCCTATGGCAAGGAGATGCTGCGCATCAACGATCGTCATGATCGTGAGATGCTCTTCGGCCCGACCAATGAGGAGATGGTCACGGAGATCTTTCGCGCCTATGTGCGCTCCTACAAGGATCTCCCGCTCAATCTCTATCATATCCAGTGGAAGTTCCGCGACGAGGTGCGCCCGCGCTTCGGCGTCATGCGCTCGCGCGAATTCCTCATGAAAGACGCCTATTCCTTCGACCTCACCGCCGAGGGCGCGCGCCACTCCTACAATAAAATGTTCGTGGCGTATCTGCGCACCTTCGCGCGCATGGGGCTCACCGCGATTCCGATGAAGGCGGAGACCGGCCCGATCGGCGGCAATCTCTCTCACGAGTTCATCATCCTCGCCGAGACCGGCGAGAGCGAGGTATTCTGCCACAAGGACTTCCTCTCCTACGCGCCGCCGTCCGCCAATGTCGATTTCGACGACGCGGCGGCGCTGCAGGGGATCGTGGACAGTTGGACCAGCCGCTACGCCGCGACCAGCGAGATGCACGACGCAGAGGCTTTCGCCGCCGTGCCCGAGGACGCCAAACTTTCCGCGCGCGGAATCGAAGTCGGCCATATTTTCTACTTCGGAACCAAATATTCGGAACCCATGAAGGCTGTGGTGAACGGCCCCGACGGCAAGGAGGTCGTCGTGCAAATGGGTTCCTATGGCATCGGCCCGTCGCGTCTCGTCGCCGCCATCATCGAGGCCGGCCATGACGAGGCCGGCATCGTGTGGCCGGAGACGGTGGCGCCCTTCCATGTCGGCGTGGCCGATCTCAAGGTCGGCGATGCGGGGACCGGCAAGGTCTGCGGCGAGCTCGTCCAGCAGCTCGAAAATGCGGGGCTCGACGTGCTGCACGACGATCGCGACGAACGTCCGGGCGCCAAATTCGCCACGCTCGATCTGATCGGCCTGCCTTGGCAGATTCTCGTGGGTCCGAAGGGGCTTGCCGAGGGCCATGTCGAGGTGAAGCGCCGCAAGACCGGCGAGCGTGAAATGCTCGCGCCGGCGGACGCCGTGGCGCGCATCATCGCGGCGATCAAGCAGGCGGGGGCGTGAGGGCGCGCGGTCCGGGAGGCGATGTGGGACCGCGAGCCTTCAGGCTCGCAAACGATCGACGCCGGTATTGGTTAGCGCGCGTGAAGGCGCGCGGTCCGGGAGGCGAAGTGGACCGCGAGCCTTCAGGCTCGCAAACGATCGGCGCCGGTATCGGTTAGCGCGCCTGAAGGCGCGCGGTCCGGGAGGCGATATGGGACCGCGAGCCTTCAGGCTCGCAAACGATCGACGCCGGTATCGGTTAGCGCGCCTGAAGGCGCGCGGTCCGGGGGGGCGATATGGACCGCGAGCCTTCCGGCTCGCCAGTAACACCTCGCCATTGAAGGATGGCTTTATGAGCGAAGCAACCGCGGAAGCTTTCGAGGGCGCGCAGCCCGTCTCCCGGACAAGGGCCTTTGCGTCCTTCGAATGGATGGTGGCGCTGCGCTATCTGCGCGCGCGCCGCGCCGATGGCTTCGTCTCGGTCATCGCCGGCTTCTCTTTCCTCGGCATCATGCTCGGCGTTGCGACCTTGATCGTCGTGACCTCCGTCATGAACGGCTTCCATCGCGAGCTGATGGACAAGATCATGGGCGTCAACGGCCATGCCTTTCTGCAAGCCGTGGAGACGCCGCTCACCGACTGGGAAGACGTTTCTACCAAGGCGTCGGCCGTCCCGGGGGTGAAGCTCGCCATTCCGATGGTCGAGGGCGCCGCCGGTATTTCAACGCAGTTCGGGCAGTCGGGCGTCCTCGTGCGCGGCATTCGCGAGAAGGACCTCGTGCGCCTGCCGGGCATCGCCGGCAATGTGAAGATCGGGGCGCTGGAGGGCTTCGACAAAGGCGAAGGCGTCGCCATCGGCCAGCGGCTGGCGGAGACGCTCGGCGTCACCGTCGGCGACAAGGTGAGCCTGTTGATCGCCAAAGGCGCGCAGACGCCCTTCGGCGTCGCGCCGCGCATCAAGGCCTATACGGTGGCGGCGATCTTTTCGATCGGCATGTCGGAATTCGATAATGTCTTCGTCTATATGCCGCTCGCCGAGGCGCAGGTCTTCTTCAATCGCGACAAAGAGGCGACGGTCATCGAGGTCTTTGTCGACAACCCCGAGCAGATGGACCTGTTGCGGGCGCAGCTCGACAAGGCGGTCGGGCGGCCGATGATGATCACCGACTGGCGCCAGCGCAACAAGACCTTCTTCGACACGCTGCAGGTGGAGAAGAACATCCTTTTCATCATCCTGACGCTGATCGTCATCGTCGCGGCCTTCAATATCATTTCCGGCCTCACCATGCTGGTGAAGGACAAGACGCGCGACATCGCGATCCTGCGGACCATGGGCGCGTCGCGCGGCTCGGTGCTGCGCATCTTTCTGCTCATCGGCGCGTCGATCGGCGTCGTCGGCACGATCGCCGGTTTCCTGCTCGGATTGCTGATCGCGTCGAATCTGGAGACGATCCGCAGCTTCCTGAACAAGGCCTTCGACGCCAATCTTTTCCCGGCGGAATTCTACTTTCTGTCGCGGCTGCCGGCGATCGTCGATCCGCGCGAAGTGACGATGATCGTCGTCATGACGCTCGTTCTCGCCGTTCTCGCCTCGATCTTCCCCGCCTGGAAAGCCGCTTCGCTCGATCCGATCGAAGCGCTGCGGCATGAATAAGCGCGAGAGATGAGGGCATGAGCGAAGCCGTTCTCGAACTGCGCAATATCGCGCGGCATTACCGCGAAGGCGATGCGCGCCTCGATATTCTCGTCGACGTCGATCTGGCGATCTATCCGGGCGAGACGGTCGCGCTGGTCGCCCCCTCTGGCGCCGGCAAATCCACGCTGCTGCACATCGCCGGGCTTCTGGAGCGCGCCGACGGCGGGGAGACGCTGATCAATTCGGCGCCCACCTCGAAGATGAACGACCGGGAGCGCACCAGCCTGCGTCGCTCCGCGATCGGCTTCGTTTATCAGTTCCACCATCTGCTGCCGGAGTTCTCGGCGCTGGAGAATGTCGTTCTGCCGCAGATGATCAACGGCCTCGGCCGTAAGGACGCCGAGGGCCGCGCGCAGCAATTATTGGAGTATCTGCGCCTCGGGACGCGCGCGTCGCATCGGCCGTCGGAACTGTCGGGGGGCGAGCAGCAGCGCGTCGCCATTGCGCGGGCGGTCGCCAATGCGCCGCATTTGCTTCTCGCGGACGAGCCGACCGGCAATCTCGACCCACGGACGGCGGAGCATGTCTTCGCGACCTTGCTGACGCTCGCCCGCCACTCGGGCCTCGCCGCGCTCATCGCGACGCATAATCTGGACCTCGCAGAACAAATGGACCGCCGCGTCACGCTGCGCGACGGCCGCGTCGAGGAGCTGCCGTAAAAGGCGAAGGCGGCCGATCGGGCCGCCTTCGGGTCGGCGCCATTCCCGACGCTCGCGGCGCGAGCGATCGGGAATCCAGAGCAAAACCAGCGCTACCTTGGTCCGCCGTCATTTCGAGGAGCGTAAGCGACGAAGCAATCCAGGGCCACATCGCTGTGCTGGATTGCTTCGCTTCGCTCGCAATGACGCGAGGCGCTGGATTCCCGGTCGGGCTTTCAGCCCGCCGGGAATGACAAGCACCAAGGCGAGCTGTTCAACTGGAAACCATATTAGAAGCCCCTCACGCTGAGGAGCCTGCGTAGCAGGCGTCTCGAAACACGAGGGGCGTCAGCGCCCGTGCCCGATCAGGACGCCTTCTTCTTGTCCACGAACTGGGCCTTGTACCAGAGGCCGAAGCCGACCGCGGCCAAAGCCGCGAAGAAGACGGCGATGGTGATGTCCTTGGTGGCGGTCAGGCCGACCGAGAAGGGGAAGCGGGCGACATATTCCTTCGTGCCGTCGTCGCTCCTGGCCTTCACGAGGCCGATATATTTGCCTTCCTTCTGGAAGTTGTGGTCGAAGGTCAGCGTGCCGGTCTTGTACTTCTTCGGCGGCGAGAAATACTCGGTGTTCGCCTCGAGATTCTCATTGTCGTCCTTCTGGCCGACGTCGCGCAGCACGCGCATCTCGAGGTTCATGTCGCGCAGCTCGTCCTGCTGAGCGTCGAGCGTGATGATGGTCGGGCCGGCGTCGGGAATGTCGTCGCAAAATTGCTCGCGCGATTTCAGCGGCTGATAGCCCGTGAAGCTCATCGTGTCGGGGCCGATCTTCATGAGGCACTGGCCCTGGTTGGAGCCGACGTCGCCATGCGCGTGCGCCTGGGCGACCCAACCGACCGTCGCCAACGTCATGGCGACGAGAAAGCGCATTTTCATTCTGTTCCTCCCTTTGAACAAACCTTGCGCCGCTTCTTTGCCGAGCGGCTTTATCTCACCGGCGCGTCGACCGGGGGGCGGCCCCCGGCGATGAGGCGGCCGCGACCTTGCGCCAAAGAGCGAAGGGCGCAACCGGCATCCCGCGGTTAGCATATATCAAGTTCGAGGCGCCTGTCTTGCGACCTTCGGCCACACAGACTGCCAGGCGCTTTACGCGCCGCAAGGCGGGATAGCTTCCGCCAGTCCGGCGATCGTCTTCCCGTTAACCATGTCCAAGTTGAGTCGCCTCCAAGGATTAATTCACCTTAGCGATTTTTCGAATTTTGCGTTAAACTTTTATTAACTCTTGCGTAGAGGCGGTCATGAGAGTTGTTTCGAGTAAAGATTGGTCTGCGTTTACAAATACTTCAACTGGCGTACGAACGCATTGGCTCCGGCAGCGCGAAGCGCTGGTTCTCTCCAAAACCCGGCCGGGGTTCGATCGCGCCAGCGCTCACAAGATCTCCGGCGTCCTGCGTGAGATCGCC
The DNA here is from genome assembly GCF_027925385.1 of Methylocystis iwaonis. NCBI lineage: Bacteria > Pseudomonadati > Pseudomonadota > Alphaproteobacteria > Hyphomicrobiales > Methylocystaceae > Methylocystis > Methylocystis iwaonis. Next base: position 2,367,469 of record NZ_AP027142.1, on the reverse strand, counting down.
GGCGGCGAGCAGCCGCAACTGAGATTTCTGGTGTTCGACTTCGCTGAAGGCGCCGGCGCTGCGGTCGCGCCGGACGGTTTCGCGGAAATGGTGGCGGCCACTGCGGAGCTGATTATCGACACCCCCGTCATCACGATCGCATGGGCGCGTTCGCTTCTTGCCGGTCTGGATTTCGATTTTGCGATGAATTGCGCTGCGATCGTGGCTGAAAGGGAAGCGTGTTTTTCCTTTGCCGGCGAACCCTTCGACCTTTTCGGCCTCTATGCCGCGGTCGGTCGCCGGATCGGCTTTTCCAGAACGGAGCGGCTGATCGAAAGCGAGCAAACCCTTTCAGCCGCCGAGGCGCGCGATCTGATGCTGGTCAGGGATGTTGTGCCGGCGCAGCCAGAGTTTTCTGGCATCTCGACCTATCTGACGCAATTCGACCGGCACTATAACGCGTCCCACGCAATCTTCCGCGCGCAGCGCATGGCCGAACCGCCGATCGATCGGCGGCCGGTCATCGACATCGTGCATCGATAGTCAGGCTGTTTCCACTCGAACAGCTCGCATTGGGGCTTTCCCAAGTGGGCTGAAAGAATTCGGGTTAACGAGCAGACGTGTTCCAGCGTCATGGCCGCGCTTGTCGCGGCCATCCACGCCGCGCCGATGCGGAAAGCGGTAAACATCAGCGAGCAACGCCCGCTTCTTCTTCCCGCGTGTCGCAATGTCCTGGCGTGGATGCCCGCGACAAGCGCGGGCATGACGCGGCTGCGTGGGTTTGTAGCCTGGATTCGGAGCCTTGGGTTATCAGGCGGCGCTTTCGAGCCGCGGCGCGTCGCTCCAGCATTCGAGGAGCGGCGCAAGCTCCTCGATCGGACGCGGCTTGCTGTAGAGATAGCCCTGGATCAAGAAAATATTCTTGCTCGCCATGAAGCCGAGCTGGGCCTGTGTTTCCACGCCCTCGGCGACAAGGTCGAGATTGAGGTCTTTCGCCAGCGCCGAAATGGCGCTGATGATCGCCTGCGTTTTGGGGGACTCGATCGCCTGTCGCGAGAAGGCTTGATCGATCTTCACCTTCTTCACGGGGAAGCGGTTCAGATAGCTCAGGCTGCTGTAGCCGGTCTCGAAATCGTCGAGAGACAGCCGCGCGCCCAGAGCGTCGATTTTCGCGAGCTTCGCCTGGATGTCATCGGTGTTGCTGATCAGGGTCGACTCGGTGATTTCGAGCTCCAGCCTGTCCGGGTCGAGACCACTGTCGTCGAGCGCCGTCGCGATCGTGTCGATGAGGTCGGCCTGATGGAACTGTTTCGGCGCAAGATTGACGGCGACTCGGACATGCCGCGGCCAGGCGACCGCGTCCTCGCAGGCCCGTCGCAGAACCCATGCGCCGATTTCGACGATCAAGCCAGTCTGTTCGGCGACGGGAATGAAGACGCCGGGGGAGATGATGCCGCGCTCGGGGTGGCGCCAGCGAACCAGCGCCTCCATCGCGACGATCGCGCCGCGGCGGGAGTCGACGATCGGCTGGTAGAATAGCGCCAGCTCGTCTTTGACCAACGCTTCGCGGAGCTCTTCCTCGATGGCGCGCTTCTCGAGCAAAGCGTCCTGCATTTTCGGGCTGTATCGGACCGCTGTCCCGCGAGCCCCCAATTTGGCTTCGTAAAGCGCCAGATCGGCGCATTTGAGCAGGCCGATGGGAGTGTCGGCGTCTTGCGGCGCGATCGCAAGGCCAATCGTCGCGCCGACCGTGATGCGATGCCCGTCGATCCGGAAGGGGCGGCTCAATTCCTTCAGAATAACGGCGCTCATCGCGTCGATCTGCGACGCCTCATGCGGCGCGCGCATCAAGATGCAGAATTCGTCGCCGCCGAGCCGGGCGACCAGATTCGGCGTCGGGGCGCAGGCGCTGAGCCGCGCGCCGACATGGGCGAGCAGCTTGTCGCCGACCATATGGCCAAGCGTGTCGTTGACTTCCTTGAAGCGATCGAGATCGACCGTGATCAGGACGGCGTTCCCCTCGGTCACGCCGAGGCGGAGCATGTCCGCGCCGAGCGCGTCCTGGAAATGATAGCGATTGGGAAGGCCCGTCAGTTCGTCGAAATGAGCGATGCGCTCGATTTCGCGCAGCGCTCGTTGCTGGGTGCTCACGTCCTCGATGACCGTGACGAAAGCCCCGCCTTCGGCGCGCTCACAGTGGAAGTTGAAGTAGCGTTCGCCGATCCGCCGCATGAAGACGGTCGCTTGCGGCATAGCGGCGTGCCGCATCCAGAGTTCCTTGAACTCCTCGATTTCCGCCGGCGACATATTGGCGGTGCGGCCAATGGCGTGAGCCAGCGCGTCGAGCTTGATGGGCGTTGCAGCGGCGACGATTCCGAAAAACTCGACGATGCGCCGATTCATCACCGAGATGGTTAGCGAAGAGTCGCCCATGCAGAGGCCATGGGTCATGGAGTTCAGGGCGATGCTGAACTTCTGGCGCTGGCGCATGGCGTCGCGGCCGTTACGCAGCGCGGAGACGAGAATGTTCTTGAGGAACTTCGTGGTCTTGAAGACCGCCAGCGCGCCAAACCCGAGAAACGCCGAGATGCCCCAATACCAGGGAGAAAAGTTGAAAATAATCGTGAAGGCGAGGGGCATGCAGGTGCCCATCATTTGCCAGAACACGATATTCGGACGCGCAGCGTTGCGGGCCGCGAGATTCCCCGTGACGCCGGTCATGATGATGACGCCGTAATAGGCCGCAATTTCGTTTTGGTGGTAATTGAACAATATTGCGGTGGCGACGCCGAGCGTGACCATAAAGCTTATCGCGCCGACGGCGTAGCGCCGTTCCCAAATCTCTGCATCCCGGCGACGCGCCTCGATCGGCGCGCGATCATGGGAAAGCAGGACATGAACGCGATAGACGCCGATCAACGACATCAGGCCCGCGAGCCAGAGATAGGAGGTTTCTCTCGTCGAAATCCAGGCAATGGCGGGGACGAGCACGCCCGACAGAATGCCGGTGACGAGCGAGTGCGTCGTGTCGAACAGCGTCTCGACGAGATCGGCGTAAATTTCCGCTTCGGCGGCGGATCTGGGATTGGTCGAGGCTTTGGCCTGCATGCCACGTTCCCTTGTCGTCACGACGAGCTAGATACCAGAAGTTGCTCGCCTTCCGGAGCGTTTTGTCTTGACCCGATCAACCGCTTCTGAGCGCGCACCAGTCTCTCCATATGGCGCAGGTCGCGCTCTTCGATGCGCGCCGAGCATTCCGCCCAAAGCTCGGTGATCCGGATGAGTTCGTCATGGGTGACGGGATGGCTGCGACGCCGGGCTTCGGCGATGGCGCGCCGGCGCCGCCATTTTTTGCCGCCGGCGTCGCGCATCCATTCGACCGCGGCCGCGCGGATGGTTCCGGGCGAGGTGACTTGATCGATGACTTCCAGCTCGAACATTTGACGGCCCGTATAGGTCTGGCCGCTCATGATGATTTGCTGAGTAAGGGCGGAGCCGACGCGGCGGGTCAACATGGTGACTGCGCCCATCCCCGGGAAAGTATTGAAGGCGACTTCGGGAAGGCCAAACATCGCATTTTCTTCGGCAAGAATGAAATCGAAGGCGAGCGCCGCCTCGAGCGCGCCGCCAAGGCACTGTCCCTGTACGGCGCAGAGCGTGACGATCGGCAAATCGAGGCTCTGGGAGTAACCGTAAACGAGATCGACGCAGGCGTGCGCATAGGTAACTAAGGTCGCAAGATCCTGGCGCCGGATCGCCGCGGCAAATGTCGCCAGATCCCCTCCGAGGGAAAAGACGCCGGGCCGCTTGGCCGTCATCACCAAATATCTGAAAGGAAATTGCTCAATCCGGCCGGACATGCCCAAGACCCTGAGGGAATCGCGCAATTGCAGCAGCTCGGCGAGCATGGTCGGCGTGTAGCATTGCGGCGCGTCGACGCGATAATTCATCCAGACGGACGCCGTTTCACGATCATAGTCGATTTCCAGCGTTTCGAAACGCCAATTGGGAAATTCGCTCGGATCCTTCGGGCCGCGAAAGACGATTCCCGTCATGGACATGCTCCTGCGCCATCTGTGGCGGCGACTGGTTGGCTTGCTCCCGGTTTCGATCCGCCTTCGGCTCAGCAGGACTGACGGCCAAGATTAACGCGCATCTGTTGGCCCGCGAGGAAGAGATGCAAACCAGCTAGTCTTTAGAGATATGCGGCCTGAAGTTGTATATTATCATAGCTGCTAGTCTCCGGTGAAATTCTGAAAGAAAAGGTAAAATCCTTGATTTATTTCAATCGGGCGGTGTTTACCCTTGGAATACAGTCAGATATAACCGTCACACAGTCGCGAACCAGGTCGCCAGCCCGGCCGCCTCATGTTCCAGAATATCGTCATGAATCGCCCATTTGCCGGGCGCGTCGGCAATAAAGGAAACATGCTTCGTCTTGGCGGCGGGAACGATGACGCCGTTTCGCCAATAGGGCTCCCAGCCGTCGTCGAGATCATGCAAGAGCCGCATGGCGTGACCGTGAACATGCATCGCGAGCGGAACCATTGATTTGTTCACATAGCCGAGCGTGACCGGCGTCCCGCGCTTCACGCTGAAGAGTGGCGGGCCGTCGTAGCCGTTTGTCGCGGCGCCGTTGATGACCCAGCCGGCGCCGCCCGCCGGGCCGGGCTCGATCACTAGATCGACTTTCTTGGCGTTGTTGAGCTTGATCTCTGCGGGCAGCGCAGGGTTTGAGAGCAGAGAGTAGATAAGGCCCCGCTTCTCAGCGCGCGCCCCTTTCGCCGTGGCGACGAGAATCTCGCTTTCGCTATTGTTAGGGCCGCGCAGGAGGACTCGCGCTTTGGCGCCTTCCGTCGCCGGCATGTCGAAGATGAGCTCGAATCGCGCGCCGGGCGCGACGGGGATGCTGCGCCGCACCGGCTCAAAAGCCTCGCAAGGCTGGCTGTCGATCGCGACGACGAAGGGCTGCACGCCGTCGAAGGTCAGGATCATGATCCTGGCGTTGGCGAGATTGGCGAGCCGCAGACGCACGCGCGAATTTGCCTGAAGCTCGGCGGTGGCCGGCGCCGCCTTGCCGTTGACGGCGAGCGTCGGGCCGATGCGCCCGGCGGCGCGCGCCTCGCTGGCGTCGCCGAAGGTCCCCTCGATCTTGCCCTGTGCGTCGAGGCGCCAATCGTCGAGGACGAGGAGCAGGTCGTGATCGGCGGGCAGGGGATTGGGCTCGTCCACGACCAAAAGGCCTTTGAGGCCGCGGCCGATCAGCTCGGGCGTCTTGCCGTAGACGCTCGGCCGGTAGCAGAAGAGGCCGGGCTCCGACAGCTTGCGTCGGTAGTCGAATGAGCCTCCCGGCGCGACGGCCGCCTGCGTCAGCGGCGCGGTGCCGTCCATGGCGTTCTCGCCGCGCATGCCATGCCAATGGATCGTCGCCGGAAGGTCGAGCTTGTTGACGAGGCGGACGTCGAGCTCCTGGCCCTGCTTGTAGCGCAGCACAGGCCCCGGCGCGACGCCGTCGAAGCCGAGGATGTCCGTTTCAGCCTGGCCGAGCTTTGCTTTGCCGGCGCGCGCCTCGATGAGGCGCGGGCCAATTTGCGGCGCCCCTCGTGCGGGGAGGGCGACGACGCTGGCGGCGACCCCGGTCAGAAAGGCGCGGCGGTTGAGCGAGGGCATAGGCTTGCGTCCTTGCGAGAGTGTAACGAGTTGACGGCGACGCTCGCGTCAGCGCGGCGCCGAGGCGGGGGCGCCAACGTCCTGTATTGTGCAGTTCAGCCGCGGTCGTCCCGGCAAGTCCAGCGTCGCCTCCTTGCCCTTGTTCCAGAACTGCGCTTCGCCCGCCCCGAAAGCGCCCGTGTAACGCGCGCCCGACGCCGCCAGCGCCTGTTGCAGAACGACGGATTTGTCGCGCCAGGAAAGGAAGGCGAGGGCGGGCGCGACATTCACGAAGGTCACATCCAGCAGGCCGTCGAGCCCGGGGCAGGAGGCGATGAAAGGGCCAAGGCTCGTTCCCTCGGCGTCCTTCGAGCGCACATCGGCATAGCCTTGCCGCAGGCGGTAGATGCGCTCGATGAGCGTGCGCTGCAGGCAGGGTTTGGCGTCCTTGCAGGCCGAAAGCGTCTTGCGGAAACTCGCCTGGCTCTCGGACAAGTCCTTCTTCCGAGCCGCCGTCAGCGGCGCGGCCGTGGCCAAATCGGCAAGACGGGACTCTTCTTTATCCAGCCCTTCGAGGGTCGCATCCTCGCAGATGAATTTGACCGGGGCCCTCGACGTCTTCGCGCATTCCATCGGCGTCGCAGCGGCGAATCCAATCGAGAGGAAGGAGAGGAGCGCTATGGCGGCCGCGCGGATCATGAGGCGTGCTCCGAAAAGAGGACCGAGAAAGGCGATACATTCTAGCGGTCGCAAGCCAAAACGTCGCTTCCGGACATACGTATTTTTTTGAAGCATCCCGCGCCGACCATGCTATAGAGCGGCGCCCGCGCTCGCGGGCTTCAGGTTTCGCGGCGGGTCCGGATGGGGCCGCTCACGCGGGCGTGGCGGAACTGGTAGACGCGCCGGATTTAGGTTCCGGTGACGAAAGTCGTGGGGGTTCGACTCCCTCCGCCCGCACCAAATGCCGCAGTTTCGCGGAAATTATGCCAAGCCGCCGCGCGCACGGCCGGCTCTAAAGTTGTAGAAGGCGATCGACATGCAAGTTACGCAAACCTCCTCCCAGGGTTTGAAGCAGGAATTCAAGGTCGTGCTGCCGGCGGCCGATCTCGCCGCCAAGCTCGGCGCGCAGCTCGCCGAAATGCAGGCCAAGGCCCAGATCAAAGGCTTCCGCCCCGGCAAGGCTCCGATCGCCCATCTCAAGAAGCTCTATGGCAAGAGCATCATGGGCGACGTCCTGCAGGAGTCCGTCAACGAGGCGAACCGCAAGATCGTCGAGGAGCATGAGCTGCGAATCGCCGTCGAGCCGAAGCTCGATTTCCCCGGCGGGCAGGAAGAGCTCGAACGCGCGCTCGAGGCCGAGGGCGATCTCGCCTTCACCGTGACCTTCGAGACGCTGCCGAAGTTCGAGATCGGCTCCTTCGACGACATTTCGATCGAGCGCCCGGTCGCCGAGGTCGCCGACGCGGATATCGACGCCGCACTGAAGAATCTGGCTGATCGCGCCCAGGAGTTCGAACCGCGCGCGGAAGGCGCCAAGGCCGAGAAGGGCGACAAGCTCACGATCGACTTCACCGGCAAGCTCGACGGCGTCGCCTTCGAGGGCGGCACGGGCGGCGACATCGACCTCGTGCTGGGCTCCAACACCTTCATTCCCGGCTTCGAGGAGCAGCTCGAAGGCGCGGGCGTGGGCGAGCAGCGCCTCGTGAAGGTCAAGTTCCCCGAGGATTATTCGGCTCAGCATCTGGCCGGCAAGGACGCCGAGTTCGACGTGACGGTGAAGGCCGTCGCCGCGCCGAAGTCGCTCGAGATCGGCGACGAGCTGGCCACGAAATATGGCTTCGAGAATTTCGACGCCATGAAGGAAGCGGTGAAGGGCAATCTCGAGGCCGACTTCCACAAGGTCTCGCGCGACAAGCTGAAGCGCGCGCTGCTCGACGCCCTCGACAGCCGCTATTCCTTCGAGCTGCCCGAGACGCTGGTCGAGCAGGAATTCAACAATATCTGGGGGCAGCACGAGGCCGAGAGCCGCCGCGCGAATCAGCCGGTCGCCGAAGAAGGCAAGACCGAGGACGAAACCCGCGCGGAGTTCCGCAAGATCGCCGAGCGCCGCGTGCGCCTCGGGCTGGTTCTCGCGGAAATCGGCCAGAACGCCGGCGTGAAGGTTGAGGACAAGGATCTGACCGAGGCGCTCGTCGAGCGCGTCCGCATGTTCCCGGGCCAGGAAAAGCAGGTGTGGGACTTCTATCGCAACAATGAGCAGGCGCTCGCCCAGTTGCGCGCGCCGATCTACGAAGAGCGCGTCGTCGACCATATCTCCAAGCTCATCAAGATCACGGACAAGACCGTGACCAAGGAAGAGCTCTTCAAGGAAGAAGAGGCGTAAGAGAAACGCCGGGCGTGAGCCATCCCTCCCCTTTACGGGGAGGGTGGCCCCGCCGTAAGGCGGGGTCGGGTTGGGTAAGGCCCCGCCACTCTTGTTGCGGCGCGAACCCCACCCGGCGGCCTTCGGCCGCCGACCTCCCCGTAAAGGGGAGGTATCGGGCTAACGACGCTGGACGGTCGCTTGTCCGCGAGCCTTAAGTCTTTTGTTGATCCCTTTGGCGCCGCGCTTGCCAGATCGCTCTTCGCCCGAGAAGCGGAAGCTTCGTTTGCGTCCCGGCGCGCTCCGGCATATGACGGGACAAGAATTCCCGGCGGAGGGCCCCTGCGCCGGCAAAACCATATGAGACGGCCGTGCGGCAGGTTCGGGTAAATGCTTCGCGGTCGGTCTAATGCGCGCGGTCTCCTGCGAGGAGACGCGCAGGGAAGGCGATGCGATGCGTGATCCGATCGAGGTCTATAGCCAATATCTCATTCCGCAGGTGATCGAAAACACGTCGCGCGGCGAGCGCGGCTTCGACATCTATTCGCGCTTGTTGCGCGAGCGGATCATCTTCCTCACCGGGCCGGTCGAGGACCACATGGCCTCGGTCATCATCGCCCAGCTCCTTTTCCTCGAATCGGAAAATCCGAAGAAGGAAATCTCCCTCTACATCAACTCGCCGGGCGGCGTGGTGACGGCGGGCCTCGCCATCTACGACACGATGCAGTTCATCAAGCCGAAAGTCTCGACGCTCTGCGTCGGCCAGGCGGCGTCGATGGGCTCGCTGCTGCTCTGCGCCGGCGAGGCCGGCATGCGCTATGCGCTCCCCAACGCCCGCGTCATGCTGCATCAGCCCTCAGGCGGCTTCCAGGGCCAGGCGTCGGACATTCAGCGCCACGCCGAGGACATACTGAAGGTCAAGAAGCGCCTGAACGACATTTATGTCCGCCACTCCGGCAAGGATTACGACACGATCGAGCGCACGCTCGACCGCGATCACTTCATGTCGGCGGAAGAGGCGAAGGCGTTCGGCATCGTCGACAGCGTGCAGGAGAAGCGCCCCGACGACGAGTCAGAAGCCAAGAGCTGAAATGGTTCCTCTCCCGCATGGGGCCGATAGGCGCCCTGTGCGGGAGAGACCCGCCGCGCCGAGCGTGCGGCAGTAAAAAATAATTGCGTCCGCCGTTCCTTCGGGGAAAAAGAGCGGACCTTTGGGTGAGAGAAACGGGGCTATAAGGGCGCGCATGTTTCGCAAGATTTTGATCGCCAACCGTGGCGAAATCGCCTGCCGCATCATCAAGACGGCAAAGAAGATGGGCATCGCCACGGTCGCCGTCTATTCGGACGCCGACGCCGACGCCCTGCATGTGGAGATGGCGGATGAGGCGATCCACCTCGGCCCGCCGCCCGCCGCGCAGTCCTATCTGCTCATCGACAAGATTATCGCGGCCTGTAAGCAGACCGGCGCCGAGGCCGTGCATCCGGGCTATGGCTTCCTCTCCGAGCGCGCGGCTTTCGCCACGGCACTGAAGGACGCCGGCATCGTCTTCATCGGTCCCAACCAGCGCGCCATCGAAGCGATGGGCGACAAGATCGAATCGAAGAAATTTGCCTCGGCCGCCAAGGTCAGCGTCGTGCCGGGCTATCTCGGCGTGATCGAATCGCCGGAAGAGGCGGTGAAGATCGCCAAGGACATCGGCTATCCGGTGATGCTGAAGGCCTCCGCCGGCGGCGGCGGCAAGGGCATGCGCATCGCCTTCAACGACGCCGAGGTGATCGAGGGCTTCACCCGCGCCCGTTCGGAGGCGGCGTCGTCCTTCGGCGATGATCGCGTCTTCGTCGAGAAGTTCATCCAGAACCCGCGCCATATCGAAATTCAGGTGCTGGGCGACAAGCACGGCAATGTCATTCACCTCAATGAGCGTGAGTGTTCGATCCAGCGTCGCAACCAGAAAGTGATCGAGGAAGCGCCGTCGCCGCTGCTCGACGCCGCCACCCGCGCCGAAATGGGCGCCCAGGCCGTCGCGCTCGCCAAGGCTGTCGACTATGATTCGGCCGGCACGGTGGAATTCGTCGCGGGCCAGGACAAGAGCTTCTACTTCCTCGAGATGAACACCCGCCTGCAGGTGGAGCATCCGGTCACCGAGCTCATCACCGGCATCGATCTCGTCGAGCAGATGATCCGCGTCGCCGCCGGCGAGCCCCTGCAGCTCAAGCAGGAGAATGTGAAGATCAACGGCTGGGCGGTGGAAAGCCGCATCTATGCCGAAGATCCGACCCGCAACTTCCTGCCCTCCATCGGCCGTCTGGTGAAGTATCGCCCGCCGGAGGAGAAGAAGGAAGACGGCGTCACCGTCCGCAACGACACGGGCGTCACCGAGGGCCGCGAGATTTCGATCCATTACGATCCGATGATCGCGAAGCTCGTCACGCACGCCCCCGACCGCTTGACCGCCATCCAGGCCCAGGCCGACGCGCTCGATCGTTTCCTCATCGACGGCATTCGCCACAACATTCCCTTCCTCTCGACGCTGATGCAGATGGAGCGTTGGCGGTCGGGCACGCTTTCGACGGGATTCATCGCCGAGGAGTTCCCGGAAGGCTTCGCCGCGCCGGAGCCCACGGGCGATCTCGCTTTGACGCTCGCCGCCGTCGCGACGCTGATGGATCACATCGGCAACGCCCGCAAACGCATGATCAGCGGCCAGCTCATGAGCGGCCGTCCGGTCGAATTTTCGCGCGACCGCGTCTGCATGCTCGCCGATACGCGCTATGACGTCTCGCTCGAGGAGCAGGGCGAGGCGCTCGTCGTGCAGTTCTCCGGCGCCGATAACCGCGCCCATCGCGTATCCTCGCAGTGGCGGCCGGGCGACGCGGTCTTCAAGGGCGATGTCGACGGTCATACGGTCTATGTGCAGACGCGGCCGATCCTCAATGGTTATGAGCTGGCCCATCAGGGCGTGAGCGTGCAGGCGCGCGTCTATACGCAGCGCGAGGCCGAGCTCGCTGCCCTGATGCCCAAGAAGAAGGACACCGGCGCCTCCAAACATCTGCTGTGTCCGATGCCGGGTCTCGTAAAGACCATCGACGTCAAGGAAGGGCAGGAAGTAAAGGCGGGCGAGGCGCTCTGCATGGTCGAGGCCATGAAGATGGAGAACGTCCTGCGCGCCGAGCGCGACGTGACCATCAAGAAGATCCTCGCCAAGCCCGGCGACAGCCTCGCGGTCGACGCGGTGATCATGGAATTCGCGTAAGCAAACACAGCATTGGTCTTACAAGACGCGGCCCTCCGGGGCCGCGTTTTTGTTTGCGCGGCTGAAGCCGCGCGGTCCGTGAGCGCCTTGGACCGCCCGCCTTCAGGCGCGCTGAGCGACGAAACCTTTCCTCTTGATCCGGCCCTTGGGTCATACCCTACAGACGGAACAGGAGGCATTTTAAGTGATCGATTCCGCGCCGAAAGACGAATTGCTGACCGCAGCCGAATGCGCCGCCCGCATCGGACTGACAGTGCGCGCGCTGCGCGTCTATGAGCGCCATCGGCTTCTCGCGCCAAAGCGCACGGAGAAAGGCTGGAGGCTCTACGGCGCGGCCGAGATCGCGCGCCTGCATGAAATTCTTGCTCTCAAGCAGCTTGGTTTGAGCCTGTCGCGCATCGCCGCCTTGCTGGAGGGCCGCGCCAACGATCTCGACCGCGCCCTCGCCATCCAGGAAGCAGCGCTTTCGGCGCTGAGGAGTCGTGCTGAACGCGGCTATTCCCTCGTCGCTGCCGCTCGCGCGCGGCTTCGCGCCGGTGACGTCCTGTCTGTCACCGAACTCGTTACGCTCGCCAAGGAGGCGCATATGACGGAATCCTCATTCGACGCCATTGCACAGCGCCGCTACGAACAAGCCCGCCCGCGCAAGCCAATCGAGATCGATCCTGCAGCGCTCGAGAAATATGTTGGTCATTACAAGTCGGAGGTTGGCTTCGTCTGGGACGTTTCGCTCAAGAATGACAAACTCTATTTCAAAAACCCCGGATGGCCTGTCGCCAATTATGCGCTTCCCGAGGGTGAGCATCAGTTCTTTTTCCCGCGCTGGCCGTCGCAGGTGACTTTCGGAGTTTCACCCGAGGGGGCGGTTGAAAGCCTGACGTATCATTCGGGGGGCTTCGAGAACGTCGCCCATCGGATAGACGCCGCCGAGGCCGAGCGGGAGGCGGCGATCCTTGCTCACCGCATTAGGAACAAAATTCCAAACCCCGGCAGCGAGGAGCTTCTCCGCCGCGTCATTGCGAGCCTGCAAAGTGGCAATGTCGATTTTACCCAGTTCATCGACAGCCTCTCGGCGCGGCTCCAACTGGGCTTTTCTGTTGTCTTTGAGGAGCTGGCCGCCAAGGGGGCAGTCCAGACGCTCGCCTTTCGCGGCGTCGGCCCTGTTGGGGGAGACGTTTACGATGTGAAATTCGAGAATGAAAATACTGAATGGCGCATTGGGCTGGCGCCGGACGGACTGATCAGGTTTCTCTTCTGGCGTTCGATGCCATAACAATATGTGCAAGCGCTCAGGCGCGCGGCGCGAAACCGCCGCCGCCTGTGCGTCTCGTAGCGGAGATCAGGCGCTCGCCTTCGCTTTGCGCGCCGCACGAGCCGGAGCCGCCTTCTTGCGCGCCTGGCCGAGGCCCATCTGCTTGGCAAGATTAGAGCGTTGCGCCGCATAGTTCGGCGCGACCATCGGATAATCGGGGGCCAGTCCCCATTTCGCCCGATATTGGTCCGGCGTCATTCCCAGCGTGGCCAAATGCCGCCGCAGCGATTTGAACTTCTTCCCATCGTCCAGGCAGACAAGATAGTCGGGCGTGATCGACTTGCGGATCGAGACGGCCGGCTCAGGCTTCTCTTCGACCGCAGGAGCTGCAGCCGCGCCCGTCGCAAGGCGTCGCAGCGTCGCGTCCACGGACGCGATCAACCCCGGAAGCTCCGCGACCGGAAGCGAGTTATGAGAAACGAAGGCCGCGACAATGCTCGCAGCCAATTCGATTGAACTGGCGTCTTCTGAATCTGGCGTCTGCAAGGGCGTATCCTCCGCGCGAATCGACGATATTACTAATACCGCAATCTGGTTGCGTCGAGCTTAACGGTCAAATTCTTTCCAAAATAGTGTATCCGACCGACGGGAATAGCAGCTCTAACGCCCCGGACGCGCTTTGTTTGCTGTGGGTCAAAGAAGAGTCGATCCGCCCAAGTCTCGATTTTTTCTTTCTTGAACGCGACTTGGCTTGCAGCTCAAGTTAAAATCTCAGTTACGTGCCCCATCTTACGGCCTGGACGGCTTTCCTTTTTACCGTAGAGATGCAGACAGGCGCCGTCTTGAGCCAGTATCTGCGCCCATTTGTCGGCGTCGGCGCCAATGAGATTGCGCATGACGACTTGACGCCCATGGCGGCGCGTGGAGCCGAGCGGCAGGCCCGCAATGGCGCGCATGTGCTGCTCGAATTGCGAGGTTACGGCGCCATCGAGCGTCCAATGCCCGGAGTTGTGCACGCGCGGCGCAATTTCATTGACGAGGAGCCGCTCGCCCTCAGCGTCCGAAACGACGAACATTTCCACGGCGATCACGCCGACGTAATCCGCCGCTTCGGCGATGCGCCGAGTCATCTCGACCGCCGCCCGCGCTGTTGCGTCGCTGATTGCGGCGGGAGCCGTTGTCGTCGCGAGAATATGATGTTCGTGGATGTTTTCGCAGATGTCATAGGCGCGGAAGGCGCCGTCGAGCCCGCGCGCTGCGACAACGGAAACTTCTTTGGCGAAGGGCACGAAACCTTCGAGAATCGAGGGCGCGCCGCCTACCGCGTTGAAAGCGTCGTCGAGATCGACGCCGTCGACAATTCGGGTCTGGCCCTTGCCGTCATAGCCGAAACGGCGAGTCTTCAGGATCGATGGACGCCCGAGCTGCGCGACGGCGCGCGTCAGCGCATCGAGATCGGAGACGTCGGCGAAATCGGCCGTGGCGACGCCGAGCCCGCGCACGAACTGCTTTTCGATCAGCCGGTCCTGCGTCAGCGCGAGGACCTTCGGGTTCGGCCGCACCGGCCGATGCGCTTCGAGCACTTCCGCCGTTCGCGCCGGAACATTTTCGAATTCATAGGTGACGACATCGACAGATTCCGCGAAGGCCGCCAGTGCCGCTTCATCGAGGAAATCGGCGCAAGTGCGCGCGGCGCAGACGTCGAAGGCGGGATCATCGGCGACGGGCGAGAAAATATGGCATTTGAGGCCAAGGCGGGCGCCGGCTGCCGCCAGCATGCGCGCGAGCTGGCCGCCGCCGAGAATGCCGATGGTTGCGCCGGGTTTCAGCATGTTACGCCTCCTCCTTCGGCGTCTCGCCGACGCTCGCTGTCTGCTTTGCGCGGAAATCTGCGAGCCGCGCGGCGAGCGCCTTGTCGCTCAGCGCGAGAATTGAGGCGGCGAGGATCGCGGCGTTGATCGCGCCCGCCTTGCCGATGGCGAGCGTCCCGACCGGCACGCCGCCCGGCATTTGAACAATGGAGAGTAGGGAGTCCATGCCTTTGAGCGCCTGGGACTCGATCGGCACGCCGAGAACCGGGAGATTGGTCATGGAGGCCGTCATGCCCGGCAGATGCGCGGCGCCGCCGGCGCCCGCAATGATCACCTCGAAGCCCGACGCCTCGGCCCCCTTGGCGAAAGTGAAAAGCCGCTCAGGCGTGCGATGGGCTGAGACGATTCGCGCGTCGCAGCCGACGTCGAGGATTTTCAGGGTCTCCACGGCGTGGCGCATGGTCGCCCAGTCGGACTGGGACCCCATGATGATCGCAACAGGCGTCTTCGGCTTCGCCACTTTAAGTGATCCATTACTCGAGCGTGGGGAAGCCATGCCGCATAGACGATGGGGAGGCGGGACGCAAGGCGCCGGGCGGGCTCTCGCGTTATGGGAGGCGCTGGCGGGCTTGTCTTGGGGACGCAAGCCGGGCAGTGGGGTGAGGGCATGACAGGCGCATGGTCGGGGCGCATGTCCTCCGTTCCGCCGCTATTCAGCTATAGTGCGGCCCTGATCGGATTTTTAGTCAGAGGGAATCGTGTCGGCAAATCTTCTCGCGAAGATCAGGGAATTCGGCCGCGTTATCTCGGTGATTCTGCTGATGGATATGAGGACGCGGTTCGGCTCCAGCTATTTCGGCTATCTTATCGCGATCGCATGGCCGCTCAGCCATCTCATCATCATTTCCGGCGCCTATCTCCTTAGGAATTATGTCGCGCCTGTCGGTGAGAGTGCGGCTGTGTTCGTAGCGACAGGGGTTGTGCCCTACATTCTCTGTCTCTATCCCGCGAGAATGCTGGGTATGGCTATAATCCAAGGGCGGACGCTGCTAAATATGCCGATACTCAAGCCCGGGCATTTAATTACTGCGAGATGGATATTGGAAGTGCTTAACGCTTTCATTGTTTTATGGCTATATTTGTTGATTATGTATTCGTTAGACATAGACTTTCTTCCGACAGATTACATTGCGGCATCTCAGGCTGTTCTTGCGGCTGTTTATCTTGGAATAGGGTTTGGAGTGCTAAATACGGTCGCTTGTGCAATATTTGGCATGTTCTTTATCGGTGCATTTACGTTGGCTGCTGTCATCTTATACATATTATCTGGGGTATATGAGCCGTCTTATGCTTTTTCAGAGGAAGTGCGCGAGTACTATTCCTACAATCCCCTCTTCCAAATCGTGGAGTGGCTGCGCTCCGCATATTACACCAGCTACGATCCCCATACGGTCGACAAAGCGTACGTCGTCGAATTTGCTTCAGTCTCTCTCGCCCTTGGCCTGCTGGGGGAGCGCTTTCTTCGCGGAAAATTTTTCTCCTGAGATCGTTGCCCTTGGCAGGAAATAGGTCTGAGGTCGCGCGAGAGAGCGAGGGCGCGACTCGTCGATTTATTGGGCGGTGTCGTTCTATGGGCAAAAATCGGCCGTGCGAGGAGAAGCGCAGCTATCTGGCCGGCCGACGCGCTGGCCAAGCGGCTTCGCGCGAGCAGCATGAGCTTTGGGGGGTGGTTTGCGCGGCGCCCTGGGCCTGGCGCGCTCTCTCTCGCTGTTGCAGAGCGTCCCGATAGGGGAGGCGATCATTGTCGCGGCGTTCGCGCGCAGGGGCTAACCACCGCTTCTGCTGCATGCGACTGGCTCCCTGCCGCCCGAAGGCCGGAAGCGACCTCACCGAGAGCAGGAAATCCCGCTCTCGGCATTTCTTTGTCGATCGGCGTGCGACCCTCACGCGGCGCGATCGACGTCCTCTTCGTCGCCGTCGTCGGCGGCTTCGGCTTCGGCGTCGGCCTTCGCTCCGCGCCGCGGGCCCTTCTGCAGGAAGGACTCGATCACCTTCAGCGCCTCCGAGTCGATCAGCTTGCGCACGGCCGCGACTTCCCGCGCCATGCGGTCGAGCGCCGCCTCGTAAAGCTGGCGCTCGGAATAGGACTGCTCCGGCTGCGTGTCTGAACGGTAGAGGTCGCGCACCACCTCGGCGATCGTGACAAGATCGCCGGAGTTGATCTTGGCCTCATATTCCTGGGCGCGGCGCGACCACATTGTGCGCTTGATGCGCGCGCGTCCGGAAAGCGTCGTGAGCGCTTTGTCGACTACGCCGGTCTCTGCGAGCTTACGCATGCCGACATTGGCGATCTTGCTCGTCGGAACCTTCAGGATCATCTTGTCCTTGATGAAGCTGACGACAAAGAGCTCGAGGCTGAAGCCCGCGACTTCCTGTGTTTCGACGCCAATGATTTGGCCGACGCCGTGAGCCGGATAGACGATGAACTCGTTGAGCTTGAAACCGTGCTTCTGCGCGGCCGGTTTCGTTTTCGCGGGCGCGGGTCTCACCACGGCCTTTGAATCGGTTACGGTCTTCTCGGCAGCGACGGGCGTCGCCGTTTCAACGGGGGGCTCGTTTCTTTTTGCCAATTTTTTATCTTCGCCGGCTGTCGTGGTTGATGAAGTCTTGCCAGCCGCCGCGGCGGCCGCGGGGGCGGCCGGTTTGGCGGGGAAGGGGGGCTTGGCGTCGCGGGCTGGCGCAACAGCGGCCGCCGGTGCGGGCTTGTGCGCCGCGGCGGACGTAACGGGTTCAGAGGTTCTCGTCGCCTCGGCTTTGCGGGCGGGAGCTGTGGCGAGCGCCTTCTCCGGAGCAGCCTTCTCCGAGGCCGGCGCCGCGGCAGGCTTCGCCACTGGTTTCGGTTTCTCGATGGACGCCGCTGTCTTGTGCGCCTTGGCGGGCGTGATTTTTTCGTCCGACTTCACGGCGGCGGTTGCGGCGGTCTTCGCCGCGGACTTGACAGTCTTTGCGCCGGCCTTGCCCGGGGCTGCGGCGACAGTCCCGCGCGCAGCGACATTCTTGGCCAATGCGGACGCGCGCGCGCCGGACGCCGCGGCGCTGCGGGCGGCAGCGTCCGCGCCGCTTTTGCCGCTGGTCTTTGTCGTCGCCTTCGCTGCGGTCGTCACAGGCGCTTCAACGCGCGTCTTTGCCGCAGTCTTGGCGCTCTTTGCAGCGGATTTGCTCGTTTTCGCGCCGTCGGACGTCGCGGCGACGGGGCGTGCGGCTTTACCGCTTTTCGACGCCGATCCCTGAGAACGCGCGGAGGTAGCTGTAGCGCCGACCCCTTTCTTTGTTATATCGTTCTTCTTGGCGGACGGCATACGCGGGGCACTCCTTTTGCATCCCGCTGTGGAGACGGGATGATCCTGCTGTCCTCTTGCCGCGAGACGAACGAAGCGTCTTGGCAGGCAAGTTTCTGAACTGACACCTTAAGCCAGAGGCGCGGGCGAGATAGGGAATTCGGACGCTCTAAGGCGCGCGCTTTCTCATGCTGTGAGGCAAGCCGTCGTCGGCCCGTGACGGTCGAGCGGCGTTTATTACCATTCTCTATATCACGCCGCGGCGCCAAAATCAAAAACAACCCTTGCCCGGTTTTTGCCGGGAGGGTCGGAAAGTCGTCAGTAAGTTACGAAATTCGCTCTGCTATCAAGCAAAGTTAAGGATGTGGAAAGATTGGGCCGCCGCCCGGCGCACATTTGGCGGCCGAAACGAATCGGCTCGCGACGGGCGGCTTGAGGTGATCTCAGTCGCCCTGTCCGGGCTCGGAAGAGAACTGGGCTTCGAACTTGCCGGGCTTGCCATCCCATTCCTTGGCGTCGGCGGGCGGGTCGCGCTTGATGGTGATGTTCGGCCAATTCTGCGCCATTTCAGCGTTCAACTGCAACCACTTCTCGAGGCCTTCCTCGGTGTCGGGCTTGATCGCCTCGGCGGGGCATTCAGGCTCGCAGACGCCGCAGTCGATACATTCGTCCGGATGGATGACGAGCATGTTCTCGCCCTCGTAGAAGCAGTCGACGGGGCAAACTTCCACGCAATCCATATACTTGCACTTGATGCAGTTTTCCGTGACGACATAAGTCATGTGAATTGTCTCTTTCGACGATTTGCGAGCGTCTCGCGTCGATTGCCGCGCTAGCTAGCGTTTTTGCCGCCGTCATGCAAGGCATGGCCATGGTGATTTTGGCGCCGCCGCGATATGGCTACAATAGGATTCAAGCGGGACGATTATGACCGACGTTGAACTCAGAGCGACACACGCCGTTGCGCAAACCATGACGGCGCGCGCCTTGCTGCTCGGCGAACGCATCGACACCGTCGGGTTGGAGCGGGCGGATCTGGTGTCGACCGCGCCGCTCGCCTTCCATGCCGGTCAGGCGGGCTTCGCCGTGCTTTACCGCTTCGGCGTCGCGGTCCTCTTCGGACTCTCGCCGCTCGAAGAGGACGAGATCGTCACCAAGATCGGCGCGCGGGTCGCCGGCGCCTCGCGGGGCGACGACGAGACGCTCGTCATCGAAATCACGCATGACGGCGAGGACAAGCCGCTGCCGAACGGCCGCCTTGCGGTGAAGGATCTTTCCGAGGCGCGGCTGCTCGTCATCGCCGACGCCTTGGCGAAAAGCGTGGCGCTGGCGCGCGACGAGCGCCGCGTCAATGCGGTCTTCGACACGATCGAGCCTTTTGCGGCGGAGCTGGCGAGCAAGGGTCGCCCGCCATGGCGGCGCAAATCCATGCTGGAGCTCATCGGCCAGACCCTGCTCGTGCGCCATCGCGTCTCGGGCCGCGTCGCCGTCGAGGACAAGCCCGACGTTCTATGGGATCGGCCTGATCTCGAGCGCCTCTATGCGCGTCTGGAAGACGAATATGAGCTGGAGGCGCGCGGACGCACGCTCAACGCCAAGATCGACGTGATCGGCGAAACCGCGCGGGCGCTCACCGATCTCATCGACGCGGACCGCTCCGTGCGACTCGAATGGATCATCATCGTGCTGATCGCCATGGAGATCGGCCTGTCGCTGTTCCAGATGTTCTCCGGACAGCATTATCTTCACCAGATACAGGCAGCCTCGACCGCACCCCATGGATCCTCTGTGGACAGCCACGCGAAGTGAGGCAATTGATGCCGCGCGAAAGTGAATTGCCGCTTCGCGTAATGGCGCGTGTCGGTCTTGCCGCGCATGATCGCCTCCTCTAACGACATCCGCCCGTCGAGATAGGCGATGAGATGCGGAACGCCATGCGCGCGCATGGCCGGGAGAGCGGAATCGAGCTTGCGCTCGCCTAGGCGGGCCACTTCGTCGAGCGCGCCCATCTCCATCATTTTATCGAAACGCGCGTCGATGCGCGCATAGAGCGTCTCGCGCTCGGGCGCGAGGAAGAAAGCCGGGCATTGCGCCGCGTCGAGCAGCGGCGTAGAGCGCGGCCCCTGGAAGGAAGCGAGCGGCTTGCCCGTCGCGGCGAAAACCTCCAGGGCGCGCAGAATGCGCTGCGGGTCTGTCGGGCGCAGCCGCGCCGCGGTCTCCGGGTCTTTCGACAAAAGCTCGGCGTAAAGCTCCTGCGGGCTCGCGCCTTCGGCCGCCGCGCGCACCTGCGCGCGCACCTCCTCGGGCACGGCGGGAATGTCTGAAAGGCCGTAAAGCGCGGCTTTGAAATACATGCCCGTGCCGCCGGCGACGACGGGCGTCACGCCGCGCGCGTCGAGGTCGGCCAGCGTCTGCGCGAGATCGGCGAGATAGCGGCCGACGGAGTAATTCACCGCTGCGTCGACATGGCCGAAGAGGAGATGCGGCGCCTGCGTCTCTTCTTCTAGCGTCGGCCGCGCGGTGATGATGCGCAGGTCACGGTAGACCTGCATGGAGTCGGCGTTGACCACTGCGCCGCCGACGCGCTCGGCGATGGCGAGCGCCAGCGCCGACTTGCCCGAGGCTGTGGGACCTGCGATGAGAATGGCGCGCGGGGACATGGCGGCTATTGCGGCGGAAATGGGCTGGATGTCAAAGGCGATCAACCCACAGCTACGTCATGGCCGGGCTCGTCCCGGCCATCCACGCCGCGCAATGCTAGCTCTTGTGGGGCAATGGGCTTCAATCTCGAATATTCGTCCGCTCGGAACGTCGCCCGTCGGTGAGCCGCGCCCATTGGCATGGGTGGCCGGGACAAGCCCGGCCATGACGGTTCCGAAATGAGTGACTCACAAGGCCTCCAAGCGGGAGGCGAGTCGAGCGCGGGAATCGTCGCAACCTTTGTTGCCGGACATGGCGTCGCGCTAACCGAGGCGGTCGTCCGGCGCGCCTTGCGCGAAGCCGGGCTCAGCGATCGAACGCTGGATTGGCTCGCGCCAGACATCGCCGCCGACGTTTTCCTCGACGCGCAAGACCCGGACGTCGCGCGCGCGCGATTGCAGGCTGCGCTTGCCGGGGAGGCGATCGACGTTGTCGTTCAGCCGGCCGAAGGCCGCCGCAAGCGTCTCCTCGTCGCCGACATGGACTCGACCATGATCGAGCAGGAATGCATCGACGAGCTTGCTGGGCTGATCGGCATACGCGCGCGCATCGCCGCCATCACCGAGCGCGCGATGGCGGGCGAGCTGAATTTTCAGGCGGCGTTGAAGGAGCGCGTCGCGCTGCTGGCCGGCGTGACGCTCGACCAGATCGCGACGA
This sequence comes from Methylocystis iwaonis, assembly GCF_027925385.1. Classification (NCBI taxonomy): domain Bacteria; kingdom Pseudomonadati; phylum Pseudomonadota; class Alphaproteobacteria; order Hyphomicrobiales; family Methylocystaceae; genus Methylocystis; species Methylocystis iwaonis. The sequence continues at coordinate 2,346,467 of NZ_AP027142.1, read as the reverse complement.
TCGTCGCCCGCATCACGCTCACGCCGGGCGCCCGAGCCCTCGTGCAGACCATGCGCGCGCATGGCGCGCATACGGCGCTCGTGACCGGCGGCTTTACGCAATTCACCGCGCCGGTCGCCGCGCGCATCGGCTTCGACGAGACCTTCGCCAACCGGCTGGAGATCGTGGAGCGCGCCTTGACCGGCGCGGTGATCGAGCCGGTGCAGGGCAGAGAAGGCAAGCGCGCCGCGCTTGTCTCCTTGCGCGAGCGGCTCGGACTGGCTTCCGTGGCGACGCTTGCGATCGGCGATGGGGCCAATGATCTCGACATGTTGCGGGAAGCGGGGCTCGGCGTCGCTTATCACGCCAAGCCGAAGGTGGCCGACGTTGCGGCGGCGCGGATCAACTACGCGGATCTGACGGCGCTGCTGTATGCGCAAGGGTATCGGAGAAACGACTTTAGGGAGTGAGGGGACCGCCCTCATCCGACCCCGCTATGCGGGGCCACCTTCTCCCGCGAGCGGGAGAAGGAGTCGCGTTGCCTCATCTCGGGGTTCTTTCCTTCTCCCGCTTGCGGGAGAAGGTGGCCCTCGCGTCAGCGAGGGTCGGATGAGGGCTTAGTCTACCGGCAGCGCCACGAAATGCGCGTCGCCCTGGCCATTGGCCACGATCAGCAGCGCCGTCTTCTTGCCCGCTTCCTTCAGCGCCTTGATCTTCTTCACGGCGTCGGAGGGCTCGTTCACCGGCTCCTGATTGACTTCGAGTAGGATTTCGCCGGGTTGTAGCCGCTTCTCCGCCGCGTTGGACGACGGGTCGACGGAGGTGATGAGCACGCCGTTCTTCACCGTGTCCTTGATCTGGAAGCGCGCGCGCAGATCGTCGGTGAGGCGCGAAAGCTCCAGCCCCAGCGCGCTCTGGGAGGCCGGGCTATTCGTTTCGGGCTTTTCCTTGTCGCCGCCGTCGCGCGAGGCGACCTTCTCGCCGTCCTCCAAACGGCCGAGCCTGACCTTCTTGGTCTCTTCCTTGCCGGAGCGGACGATGACAAGATCGACGTCCTTGCCGACGGGCGTCGCGGCGACGAGCTTGGGCAGATCGCGCGATTCCTTGATCGGCTTGCCGTCGAATTTCACGATCACGTCGCCGGCCTTGATTCCGGCAGGCTTCGACGGGCCCTTGTCGTCCACGCCCGCGACCAGCGCGCCGCGCGTGGCGCCGAGGCTGAGCGTTTCTGCAATGGCGTCGTCGACGTTCTGGATACGCACGCCGAGCCAGCCGCGGCGCGTCTCGCCATATTGCTGGAGCTGGTCGATCACCGGCTGCACGGTGTTGGCAGGGGTCGCGAAACCGATGCCGACCGAGCCGCCCGAGGGCGAGAGGATAGCCGTGTTGATGCCGATCACCTCGCCATCCATGTTGAACAGGGGGCCGCCGGAGTTGCCCTTGTTGATGGAGGCGTCGGTCTGAATGTAGTTGTCGTAGGGGCCGCTATCGATGTTGCGGTTGCGGGCCGAGACGATGCCCGCCGTCACCGAGCCGCCGAGGCCGAAGGGATTGCCGACCGCGAGCACCCAGTCGCCGACGCGCGCCTTGTCGCTGTCGCCGAATTTCACCGCCTTCAGCGGCTTCTCCGGCTTCACCTTCAGCACCGCGACGTCGACCTTCTGGTCCTTGCCGAGAATTTCGGCCTTGAGCTTCTGGCCGTCGTTGAAAATGACGGTCACTTCGCTGGCGTCGGCGATCACGTGATTATTGGTGATGACGATGCCGGAGGCGTCGATGACGAAGCCGGAGCCGAGCGAGGAGGATTTGCGCTGGCGCGGCAGGTCGGGCATGCCCTGGCCGCGGCGCTTGAAGAATTCCTCGAAAAGATCGTCGAAGGGCGCGCCGGGGCCCATGCCCGGCGGCAGCCCGGGCGCGTCGCCGCCCTTGCCGCGCTGTTTGGTTTCGAGCGTCTGCGTCGCCGAAATATTGACGACGGCGTCGGAAACCTGCGCGGAGAGATCGGCGAGGGAATCGGGTCCCTTGGCGTGAGCCGGGCTGGCAAGCCAAAGGGAAGAGGCCGTCGCGAGCGCCAGAGCGGCGCGACGAAATGCGGGCATCATGCGTTTTGCTCCTCGAGGGACATTGTTCTTGTTGGCGCGCCGCCGCCGGCGCCCTTGGTTTATCGCTTTTGCGCCGGCTCCGGCGGGGCGCTCGCGCTTCCCTCGGGGGCGGAGAAAAAACGGAAAAACGCGGAACGCGGACTGACGAGAAAGCGCGTCTCGCCCGGCTTGAACGCGGCTTCATACGCCTGCATCGAGCGATAGAAGGCGAAGAAGTCCGGATCCTTGCCGAAAGCTTCGGCGAAAATACGGTTGCGCTCGGCGTCGCCTTCGCCTTTCGTCTGATCGGCCTTCTGCTGTGCTTCGGCCTTCAGGACAATCACGTCGCGATCCGCTTTTGCGGTAATTTTCTGCGCCTGCTCGGCGCCCTGGGCGCGATATTCGGCGGCCTCGCGCTGACGCTCGGTCTGCATGCGGCCGTAAACTTTTTCTGAAATCTGCTGGGGCAGGTCGACGCGGCGAATGCGGGCGTCGACAACCTCGACGCCGAAGCGGCGCGCCTCCAAGTCGGCCTGCTGCTTGATTTTCGCCATCAGCGCCGAGCGTTCGTCGCGCACGATCTGCCGCTGATTGGCTTCCGACAGCACGCGGCGCACGGCGGAGTTCAGCACCGAGCCGAGCTGATTATTGGCGCCCTGCACGCTATTGACCGACTGATAGAATTTCAGCGCGTCGACGATGCGGTAGCGAATGAAGCTGTCGACTTCGAGACGCTGATTGTCGGCTGCGAGCACTTCGAGATTGGGGCTTTCGACGTCGAGGATGCGATTGTCGAAGGTGACCACATTTTCGATGAGCGGAATCTTGAAATGCAGTCCCGGCTCGGTGATGAGGCCGCGCCCCGCGACGGGCTCGCCGAATCGCAGCACCAGCGCCTGCTCGGTTTGTTCAACGGTGAACAGCGCGCCGCCCACGGCGGCGACGCCGATCAGGGCCAGAATGGCGAGGGCGAAGAGGAGGCCGTTTTTCACTTCTGTCCTCCCTGAAAGGGGGCAAAGGAGGGCAGGGGCATGAAGGGCGCGACCGAGGCGCCGCCCTTGGCGGGATCGTCGAGAATCACCTTCTCCGCGCCGCCGAGGACGCGCTCCATGGTCTCGATATAGAGCCGCTGGCGGGTGAGCGCCGGAGCGTTCTTATATTGCTCGTAAATCTTCTCGAAACGCCCGGCCTGGCCGCGCGCTTCGGCGACCGTCTGCTCGCGATAGGCCTCGGCCTCCTGCAGGATGCGTGCGGCGGCGCCGCGCGCCTCGGGCACGACGCGATTCGCATAGGCCTCCGCCTCATTGCCGAGTCGCTGCAAATCCTGCTGGGCGGCGGTCACGTCGCGGAAGGCGGCGATGACCTGCTGCGGCGGGTCGACCGAAAGCAGCAGCACCTGAAGCACCATGACGCCGCTGTGATAGTCGTCGAGTAGCTTCTGCATCAGCGCCTGCGAGGCGGGCTCGATCACCTTGCGGTCGGCGGTGAGGATTTTTTGAATCTGCGACTGGCCGACGATCTCGCGCATGGCGCTCTCGGCGACCGCCTTCACCGTCGTGTGCGGATTGGCGAGATTGAAGGCGTAATCCTCGGGCTTGGAGGGGTCGATCTGCCAGATGACGCGGAATTTTATGTCGGCGATATTTTCGTCGCCGGTCAGCATCAGGCTTTCTTCCGGCGCCTCCGGGCCGAGACGCGTGACTTGCCCGCCGCGCCGGCGCCCCTCTGGCGCCGCCGCCTCCTCGCGAAAGCCCACGTCGGTGATGTTGCGGTCCGTCACCGCGAGCTTGATCACCGAGCCGACAGGGGCGGGAAGGTTGTAATTGAGGCCCGCCTGCGTCTTGCCGCGATATTTGCCGAAGATGAGATTGAGGCCGATCTCATTGGGCCCGACCGTGTAGAAGCCGGACAGCAGCCAGGCGAGCAGGGTCAGGAGAATGAGGATCAGCATGCCGCCGCCGCCGAAGCCGGCTGGCAGAAACTGCTTGAGTCCTTCCTGGCTGCGGCGCAACAGCTCTTCGAGATCCGGCGGTTGCGCGCCGCCGCCCGAGCCCTGGCCCCAGGGCCCGCCCTGCTGTCCCCAAGGGCTATTGTTCTGATTGCGCGGGCCGCCTTGATCGCTCCAGGGCATCTCGTCTCGCGATTAAATGTGGAAGTGGCCTCGGGCGCGGCTTCGCGTCGCCCGGGATGTTATAGGCATTTGGCGGCGTGGCGGCAATCGCGGACGATTCCCTGCGCGGCAGAGACAGGAGAGAGCATCCCCATGATACGGGATTACGCCAATATCGCGGCCAATGAGCGGACGTTTCTCGCCTGGGTCCGCACGGGGATCGCGGTTATTGCGCTCGGCTTCGTCATCGAGCGCTTCAATCTCTTTCTGCTCGCGCTGGCGGCAGGGGCGGGAAATAACGCCGGTCTCCTCGCCCTTCACCGGCTGCCAAGTCACACCGCGCGCTATGGCGGCGCCGCCTTGATCGCCTCCGGCGTGACAATGATCGTCATCGCCACAATCAGGCTGCTGCAGACCGCACGTCTGCTCGAGGACGAAGAGACCCACAGGCCGAGCGCGACGCACTGGACCTTGTGGGCGCTTTCGGCGCTGGTGCTGGGGGTGGCGATTTTCAGCGCCTATCTGGTGGTGTTCTGATCAGCGATACCAGACGAAGGCGAAAGAGATCAGCAGCGCGAGGCCGAGGCCGATCAGCGCGTTGACGAGAAAGCCGTTGCCGAATTCGTTCATGGTCAGACCTCCGCGCCGGGCTCGGGGACTCGCGGCGCGCGAGACCGGACGAGACTATTCCTATGCTATAGATCGCTATAGCGCGTAGCCAGCGTTTCGCGCCACATTGCCCTGTCAGCGGTAATCTATAACCGTCGCTCCGACAGAGAAGCAGGCGAAACCTGTCATACGAGATTCGCTTGATTGGGCCGGTGTCATTCCCGACGCTCGCGAAGCGAGTGATCGGGAATCCAGAGCAAAACCAGCGCTTTTTGGGCTCTGGATTCCCGGTCGGGCTTTCAGCCCGCCGGGAATGACACGTCCCCATGCGCGCTATTCAAACGGAAATGGTATCAGGCGGCTCCGGCCTCGTCATAGGCGCGCTGCGCCGCGAGCACTGCATCCATATTGCGCTCCGCCCAATGCGCAAACGCCGAAACCGTCTCGTTGAGCGTCTGGCCGAGCGGCGTCAGGCTGTATTCGACCGTCACCGGAACGGTCGCGAAAACTGCGCGAGTGACAAGACCATCGCGCTCCAGCTTCTTCAGCGTCTGCGACAGAACCTTTTGTGAAATGCCCTTGATGTCGCGGCGCAGGCGATTGAACCGGACAGGCCCTTCCTGAAGCCGGTCGAGGATCAGCAACGCCCATTTATCGGCCAGCCTATCCAGCAACAGCCGCGTCGGACAGCGGTCTTCATAGACATTGTAGGCGTTTAGCATCGAGGTCATGGATCTGGCGCTGCGTTTTCATCAGGTTTCCAGGTGGAAACCAGGTGAGCTGAAAGTGCTCTCTTCTTGGGTGTCTGATCCCATGCTACCTATCATATCGATAGCTAGTTTCAATCAGAAACCCATGAGGATAGCATGGCAAAGGTTCTTGTTCTTGGCGCCAGCGGCACAGTGGGACGCCCGCTCGTGAAAGCGTTATTGGCGAAAGGCGAGGCGGTGAAGGCAGCCTCCCGCGGCGGCCATTCCGTGGAAGGCGCGGAAGGCGTCGTCTTCGAATATGGCAGGCCGGAAACTTTCGACGCTGCGTTCGAGGGAGTCGACCGCGCTTTTGTGCTGCTGCCGTCCGGCTATGTGAACGCGACAGAGCTGCTGCTGCCGGTGATCGAAGCCGCTGCGGCCCGCAAGGTGAAAATCGTCTTCCAGAGCGCCTTCGGCGTCGACGCCGACGATTCCATCCCCTACCGCCAAGTCGAAATCGCGCTGGAGAAGTCGGGCGCGCGCTACGTCATCCTGCGCCCCAACTGGTTCGCCGACAACTTCCACACTTTTTGGAAGGCGGGAATCGACCAGGGTCAGATCGCCCTTCCTGCCGGCGACGGCAAATCGAGCTTCATCGACGCCCGGGACATTGCGGCATGCGCCGCCGCCGCGCTGACATCCGGCGATTTCGACGGCAAGGCCTTCAATCTGACGGGCCCGGAAGCGCTTTCTTATGCGCAAGCCGCGGAGATTCTCTCGCAGGTCGTTGGCAAGCCGATCGCTTACAAAGCCGTGGACGACGAAGCCTTTGTCGGCATGCTGACCGGCGCGGGCGCGCCGCCCGATTATGCGGCGTTCCTGGCGTCGATTTTCTACCCCGTGCGCGAGGGATGGACCGCTGCCGTCACCGCCGACGTAGAGACGCTGACCGGCGCCCCGCCGCGTTCGCTTCGAACCTATGCGCAGGATCATGCGCGC